>JBKOVT010000344.1:0-6692 GCA_046724035.1 Pseudomonadota bacterium
CAATTAACCTCCTGTTTCCAAAAAAGGTTTTCAATTGGTGTTGCGGAACCAAATCGGCTCCGTGAGTGTCAGGAACGGTAAAGGGGAGGCGTAGGTTTCGCCTTCGCTGTTTGCGACAACCGCTAAGGAGACTCAAATGGCAACGACGACTCGGCGCAAGACGACCGCGCGCAAGAAGACGACCGCTCGCAAGACGACCGCGCGCAAGACGAGCGCGCGCAAGACGACCGCGCGCAAAGCCGCGCCGAAAAAGACGGCCGCCCGCAAGACGAGCGCGCGCAAGACGAGCGCTCGCAAGACCACCGCGCGCAAGTCGCCCGCCCGCAAGACGGCTCGCAAGACGGCGGCTCGCAGGACGACACGCAGGGCCTCTGCGACACCGAAACCGGCGATGCCGGCGTCGAACTCGACGTCCTCGTAAGGGCGTCGCGATCACCGCTCCGCCTGCTCGGAAATTTTGCGCTCGTCCGTAACAGCGGTAACGGCGCAAACTATCCACCGGCCCGCGAGGCGCCGGATGGATCGGGGAGGCGGAGATGCAATTCGGCTTCAACCTGCCGAATACCGGTGCGCTTGCCGCGCCGGATGTTGTTGTGCGTATCGCGCGTGAGGGGGAGACGCTCGGCTACGACTACTTGACGGTCACCGACCACGTCGTGTTGCCGGATATGGCCGAGCCGGGCTATCCCTACTCAGAAAGCGGCGCCTTTTACTCCCGCGACAGCGCTTATCGTCATGAAATGCTGACGCTCGCCGCCTATCTGGCGGCGGTGACGGCACAGCTGCGTATCGTGCTGGCGGTCCTGGTCGTCCCGCACCGCCCGGCGGTGCTGGCCGCGAAGATGCTGTCCACGATCGATGTGTTGTCGGGCGGCCGGTTGACGGTCGGGATCGGCGCCGGCTGGCTCAAGGCCGAGTTCGACGCCGTCGTTACGACGCCCTTTGCCGAACGAGGCGCCGTCACGGACGAGTACCTCGCCGCCTTCCGCACCTTATGGACCGAAGAAAAGCCCCGCATCGACGGACGCTATGTCCACTATGACCGGCTCGTGCTGGAGCCAAAGCCGGCGCAGAAACCGCATCCGCCGATCTGGGTGGGCGGCGAGAGCGGCCCGTCCCTGCGACGCGCCGCGCGCTTCGGAAACGCCTGGTACCCCATCGGCAGCAACAACGCGCACCTCCTCGACACCTTGCCGCGCTATCAGGCAGGCGTCGCGCGGCTGCGTCAGCTGACCGCCGCGGCGGGGCGCGACGCGAACGCCGTTGCGCTGACCTACCGCGTCAAGCGCTATGGCGATGCCGTGCCGGCCACCGCCTCTGACGGCAACCGCCGCCTGTTCTCCGGCAGCGACGCCGACCTCATTGCGGACATCCGCACCCTGCGCGATCTCGGCGTCACCGCGATCGACTTCGATTTCGAGCGAGCCCGGGCCGACGACGTCATCGCCGAGATGCGCTCCTTCCGCGACCGCGTGTTGACGCGGGTCTAGGCGCATCAAAATCGTGGCATTCGGCGCGCCGGCGTCGCAGACTTGGGGCCGCGACAAATCGGGAGCCCCCCGCCGATGCAATCCGCCGCCGCGTCACGTCATCTGCCGATCCGCAAGGACTGGCTCGCCGCCACACAAGAGCCCGCGCTCGAGCCCGACCGGTCGATCATCGACCCGCACCATCATCTGTGGGACCGCCCGAACAACCGCTACCTCTTTCACGACCTCCTGGAGGACCTGAACAGCGGTCACAACATCCGCGGCACCGTCTTTCTCGAATGCCGCGAGATGTACCGCGCCGACACCCCGGCGATGAGCGAGAGTGGCAAATACGGCGCGGCGCGCGCCTGCGCCGGCATCATCGGCAATGTCGATTTCCGCTTCGGCAGCCGCGCCAAGGGAATTCTCGAGCAGCACATCATCCTGTCCGGCGGACGCTTCCGTGGGATCCGCAACGGCGCGACCTGGCACCAGGATCCGAGCCTCAGGATATTTACCTCCGGCTCCGGCGAAGGCCTCTATCTCGACCGCTCCTGGCGCGAGGGCTTTGCGGCATTGGCGCCGCTCAATCTCACCTTCGAAGCCTGGATGTTCCACAGCCAGCTCGGCGATCTCATCGATCTCGCGCGCGCCTTTCCGGAAACCAAGATCGTGCTGAACCATATCGGCGGCGCGCTGGCCGTCGGCCCCTATACCGACAAGCGCGATGAGGTCTTTGCCGAGTGGGGCCAGCAGATCGCCAAGCTCGGGCACTTCCCGAACGTCTACATCAAGCTCGGCGGGCTCGGCATGCCGTCGCTGATGGGGTTCGAGATGGGTCGGCAGGACTCGGCGCCCTCGTCCGAGCAGCTCGCCAAGGCGTGGCGCCCTTATATCGAGACCTGCATCGCCGCCTTTGGCCCGGACCGCTCGATGTTCGAGAGCAACTTCCCGGTCGACAAAGGGATGTGCAGCTACAGCAATCTGTGGAACGCGTTCAAACGCATCGCGGAGAATTATTCGAATGACGAGAAGAACGCGATGTTCCACAACACCGCGCTGAAATTTTACCGCTTGTACTAGTTGGACCGCGGCCGTCCCGGCGGCCTCAAATCTGACCGGCGGGCGAGAGGCCCGCGCTCCAGGGGAGAGAAGCCCATGCCATTGCCGCGACAAGAGGTCGACGCCACGACGCCGAAATACCTGCGGGACAAATACGCGATCGTCGGCGTCGGCGAGACGACCTATACCCGCGGCTCGGGGATCAGCACCCGGGCGCTCGGCACCTGGGCGGTGCGGAACGCGATCCTCGATGCGGGACTCAAGCCGAGCGACGTCGATGGCATGCTCGACTATTCCGGCGGCGACTCGACCTCGGCCACATTCATCGCCGGCGATTTGGGGCTGCGCCTCAATTTCTACATGGATGTGGTCGGCGGCGGCTCCTCGACCGAGGCGCTCGTTGGCATCGCGATCGGAATTATCGAGGCCGGGCTCTGCAAGACCGTCGCGATCTTTCGCGCGATGAACGGCTACAGCCAGGTGCGGATCGGCGGCACCGGCGCGCGCTCGGCAGCGCCGGTCGCGGGTGACATGCTGCACAATCGCGCCTATGGCTGGCAGAGCGCCGGGCAGAGCTTCGCGCCGACCTTCATGCGCCATATGTACGATTACGGAACGACGCCGGAGCAGGTCGCGCACGTCAAGATGTTCCACAGCCATCACGCTTCGAACAACCCGAAGGCCTATTACAAAAAGCGCTTCACGGTCGAGGACGTCGTCAACAGCCGCTTCATCTGCAAGCCGCTGCATCTCCTCGATTGCTGTGTCGAGACCGATAACGGCACCGCGATCATCGTGACCTCGGCCGAGCGGGCGAAGGACTGCAAGCACCCGCTGGTCCTGATCCGCGGCGTCGTCGGCCGCTGCAACAAGCCGCGCCTCGACATGCATTACCAGCACGGGCCGATCTCGCGGGTCGCCGGCTATTACGCCAAGGAGATCCTGTGGCCGAACGCCGGGGTCGGGCCGGATGATGTCGATGTGACCGGCTCCTATGACGCCTTCACCTTCACGACGATGCTGCAGCTCGAGGATTACGGCTTCTGTAAAAAGGGCGAGGGTGGCCACTACGTCTCGGACGGGACGATCACGCTCGGCGGGCGGCGGCCCAACAACACCTCCGGCGGCCATCTCTGCGAGGGCTACACGCACGGCATGAACATGGTCATCGAAAACACGAGGCAGCTGCGTCACGACGTCGACGATTCCTGCCCGGTAGGCGCGAACGGCAAACGGCAACACACCTTCGACTACCGCGAGGGCGGCTGTCGGCAGGTCAAGAATGTCGAGGTCAGCGCCAATCTCGGTTGGGCCAACCCGGCGACCGCGTCGTCGATGGTCATGCGCAAGGGCTGGTGAAAGGGGAAAAGGTCATGCCAATCGAAGGACAATATCTCGGCATGGGGCTGCGCATCGACGATCTCGATGTCGAGAATGTCGAGTATTTCAAGCATTGCGCCGCGCATGATTTCCACCTGCAGGCCTGCACCCAATGCAACCGGCTGCGCTATCCGCCGACGACCGCCTGCCCGTGGTGCATGTCGCGCGAGTCGGTCTGGAAGAAAGTCGAGGGAAAAGGCGCGGTGCATTCCTATACAGAGGTGCATCACGCGATTCAGCCGGCGTTTCGCGCCAAGACCCCCTACATGGTGCTGCTGGTCGATCTCGATACGCAGAAGGGCGAGCCGACTCCCGACGAAGCATTGCGCGTCGTTGGCAATCTCTGCACCCCCGACGGGCAGCTCGCCCCGCCCGACATGGTCAAGCGGGTCGGTGTCGGCACTCGCGTCCGCATGGTGTTCAGCGACGTGTCGGACGGGATCGCGCTGCCGCAGTGGACGATCGACGAGACAGCCCAGCAGCCGGCAAAGATCTGGCGCTACGCCCAGGAATGAGCGCAGAACGGTCGCGGGTGTCTCCTCAGAACGCCACGCGTATTCCGCCATAGACCGATTGCGGCTGGCCCAGCACTTCGCTGCGGCGATCGGTGAGCGCGATCGGCAGGCCGACATTGGCCGAGGCCCGCGGGTCGAAAAATGTGCCGAACAGCGCATAGCGCCGGTCGAATGCATTGTTCAGCAGCAAAAAGACCTGCACCTCCTTGGTCAGCTGATAGGAGCTGTGCAGGTTCAAGAGCCAATAGCCCGGCTGCTTCTTGTTCTGGTTGGCGTCATCGCCTAGGAAAAACCGGCTCCCCACCGCAACGGCGTCGGCGCCGAGCTTCCAGTCCGGGCTCGGCATAAAGTCGAACCCGAACTTCGCCTGGTGCAGCGGGATGCCGGGAATGCTCTTCCCCGGCACGACATGCACATTACCGTTCGCATCCGCCAGCGGATTGTTCGGCGAGGGGAGATCGCCGGTGAACTGATATGTCGCATCGATCAGGCTGTAACCGGCGTAAGCGGTCCATTGGCTCGACTGGTACTGCAGGCTCGTTTCCAACCCCTGACGGCGCGTACCCGGGACATTCTGGAAAAAACCGCGCCCGGCGATGAGGCTTGCGAGGTTGACGATATCGTCGGTGCTGTCGATGCGAAACAGCCCGGCCTTGCCTTCGAGCCGCCCGCCAGGGACCGGCATACTCCCCCGCACGCCGGCCTCATAGGTCCGCGCGACGACCTGCTTCAGCGCCGGATCGGCAACCAGAAAATTCTCCAGAAGGCATGGCTTCGCCTTGTTTGAGCATGCGAGCTCGAGCGGTGTGGGCGTCCGGTTTGCTTCCGAATAGCCGGCATAGGCGGTCAAGCCGCCAGCGAGTTTGTAAGTCAGCCCGGCTACAGGATTGAGCCGCGCATAGCTGTGATTGCCGTTGAGATCGGGACTGGTCCCGAGCCGGTCCTGAATGGTGATGTCAGCCAGGTTGAGGCGCGCGCCGGCGGTCGCGGCGACACCCTCGGCGAGGTCGAAGGTGTCGAGCACATAGGCTCCGTAATAGGTGTTGCGCGTGTCGATGCTGAGCGGTCCATAGCCGAGCCCACCGAGCGTGTGGATGATCGCGCCATTCCCCGGGATGGCGGGGTCGATCGTCACGGTCAGATCGGGATTGACGAAACCGAGTGTGCTGTCGGCGGCAAAGGCGACGGCGCCCCGATCGATGCTGCCGCCCACCACCAGATGATTGCCGCGGTCGAATAGCCGGCCGGTGTTGGTCGCCTGCAAGGAAGCACCGACCGTTGTCGCCCGGGTTGCTGTCCCATCGATCGTGCCATAGGGGGTCCTGCCGCACGTATCGCCGCTGCCGGGCGGACAGGGAATCGGGTTGTTGTTTGCGTCGAGAAGCGCGAATTGGTCACGGAACGCGATGGTCACCGGGTCGGGCCGGGGAAATCCCTCGTCCGCGAGACACAAATGGTTGCGGAATTGCGGGCTAGCACTGTTGCTGCAGCGTTCGACGTCCGCCAGGTTTCCGTCTTCGTGATGCTGCTGAAAACCGCGGACGTAGAGATTTCCTTGCACCGACCAGGTATCGGTCAGCGACTGCTTGCCGTTCAGCCCGATGAGGGCGGCGCGGTTGTGGCTCGTCTGCGGCGTCGTGTAGACGGCTCGATCGTCCCGCTCGAGTAGCTGGACCGGCGTCGCCGCCGAGGCTCCGACCGAGGTCGAAGCCGCCATCGCAATCAGGTGCAGCTCGCTCCCCGCGCCGCGCCATCCCACATCGCCAAACACCCGCGCGAGATTGGTCGGGGATTTGAAGCGCCAACCGCTGTCATGCAGCGTCTGCGCCGCGAGATATCCGGAAAAATCGCCATGCTGGACCCCGTATTCGGCGGCGCCGCTGCGCCGTCCAAAGGAGCCCCCCTGCATCTCGGCTTCAAAGCCATCGAATATGAAGCCGTTCTTCATCTGCAGGCTGACCGCACCGCCAAGCGCATTGAGCCCGAACACCGGGTTATTGCTCCACACATCGGCGCGGTCAATCGCGTTGGTCGGGATCAGGTCCCAATTGACCGTATCGCCAAACGCCTCGTTCAGCCGGATGCCGCTCATATAGACGGCGAGCCCCTGCGGGGTGCCCTGCAGCGGCGATGCGGCAAACCCGCGATAGCTCAGCTCCTGCACGGCGCTGTTGCCGTTGGGATCGGACAGCGAGATGTCGGGGATCCGCTGGAACAGCGTGTCGGTCACATAAGGAGAGGCGGTGCGGGCGAAATCTTCGGCGCC
>JBKOVT010000216.1:0-6458 GCA_046724035.1 Pseudomonadota bacterium
GGATCCTGGTCACGGCAGCGGTGGACCGCGGTTGATGGCTAGACACAGGATCACCTCCTTTCAGTTGTTGCGCCGAAGGCCGTAATGTACGGGCGGTCAAGCGGCGAAACAAGCGCCCTGGCCGAAAAGCCGCAGGGCTCGCCAAGCCGCGCCATTCCGGCGCGAGCTGCCCCCGCCGGGTATCAACCGAGGCGATGCGCGGCGGCGCGAATCGGGCGGCTCAGCCAAGCGGCGACGCATATCGCCTCAATCCCGCTTCATGGCATGATGCCTCGCTCAACGATGCGAGATGGAGCCCGATGCCGAACGAGCGAATGACCGTCAACGGGATCGAATTGGAGGTGTTGCGGCGAGGCGTCGGGACGCCGCTCCTATTGCTGCACGGTATGGATAGGGTGCCGCCGCAGGCGCGCTTTCTCGACCTACTCGGCCGGGACGCCGAGATCATCGCGCCGTCCTCCCCGGGCTTTGGCAACACGAAGCGGCCGACGGATTTCGATACGGTCTACGATCTAATCCATCTCTATCTCGCCATCCTCGACGAGCTGCCATACGACAAACTCGCGCTGCTCGGACTTTCCTTCGGCGGCTGGCTTGCGGCGGAAGCGGCCGCCGCGTGCAGCCACCGCCTGTCGAAGCTGATCCTGGTGGACCCCGTCGGCATCAAGCTCGGCGGCCCTACGACACGTGACATTCTCGACGTCTTCAACGTCAACCCGGCAGAGCTGCGGCGCTGCAGCTGGCACGACCCGGCGAAGGCGCCCGATTTCGACGCGATGAGCGACGAGGAGCTTGTCATCCATGCGCGCAATTGGGAGGCGCTCTGCCTCTATGCCTGGCACCCGTTCATGTACAACCCGCAGCTAAAGCGATGGCTGGGGCGCATTCGCGTGCCGACATTGATGCTCTGGGGCGCTAGCGACCGGGTCGTGACGCCGGATTACGGTCGCGCCTATGCCGGGCTGATCCCCGGCGCCCGGTTCGAGATTATCGAGGACGCCGGCCACCACTCCGAGATCGAACAGCCTGAGCGCTTCGCCGAGCGCGTTGCTGCCTTTCTGAAGGAATAGGGGGACGCCATGCGCTGGAGCGAGAACAGAATCCTGACGACCCATACCGGCAGCCTGCCGCGGCCGCCGGAGCTGACGCGCCTCTATGTCCAGCGGTCGCGTGGCGGTGACGTCGATCCGGCCGAGCTCGACCGGCTCGGCAAGGAGGCGCTGCGACAGATCGTCGACAAGCAGGCCGAGGCCGGCATCGATATCGGCAACAATGGCGAGCAGCAGCGCGAGGCGTTCTTCCTCTATGTCCGCCACCGCATGAGCGGGTTCGGCAGCGGCTGGAAGCGCTGGCCGCGCGGCGATGTTGAGCGCTACCCGCTTCTTAAAAAGCAGATGGCCGAAGCGCTGGCGGCGCGCGAGGCGGTGTCGAACATGGACCCGCCGAAAGCGATCGGCGAAGTGCGCTATATCGATGACAGCGAGCTCAAATCGGAGATTGCCGATTTCCGTGCCGTCCTCGAGGCCAAGCCAAACGCCTTCGTCGAGCCGTTCCTGACCGCGCCCTCGCCCGGCATCATCGCCGCCGCGATGAAGAACGAATTCTACGACAGTGAGGAGGCGTATCTGGCGGCGCTCGGCAAGGCGCTCAGCATTGAATACGAGGCGATCGTCAACAGCGGCTTCCTGCTGCAGCTCGATTGCCCCGATCTCGCGCTCGAGCGGCATCTATCGTACCAGGACCGTCCGCTCGGGGAGTTCCTCGGATTTGTCGAGCGCGTCATCGATACAATCAATCGGGCGATCGAAAACGTGCCGCGCGACCGCGTGCGCCTGCATGTCTGTTGGGGCAATTACGAGGGGCCGCACGATAAGGACGTGCCGCTCGAAGACATTCTGCCGATCCTGCAGAAGGCCAAGGTCGGCGGCTTTGTGCTGCCCTTCGCCAACCCGCGCCATCAGCACGAATACCGCGTGCTCAAGAAATTTCCGCTCGCCGACGACCAGATCATCGTCGCCGGCGTCATCGACGATCTGACCGGCTTTGTCGAGCACCCCGAAGTCGTTGCCGACCGCATCGAGAATGTCGCGCGCGTGGTCGGCGACCCTCGCCGGGTCATGGCCGGCACCGATTGCGGCTTCGACACTTCGGCCGGCATGGGCCGCGTCACTGAGGATGTCGTCTGGGCCAAGATGAAAGCGATGGCCGAGGGCGCGAAGATTGCGAGCGAGCGTTTGGGTCTCAGTTAGAGCGACGGGAGGCGAACGATGAAATCGGCTTATGGACGGCAGACCCCGCCACCCGATTACGAGCTGACCTGCGTTGAGCCGGGCAGCCCGATGGGCGAGCTCCTGCGCCGCTATTGGCAGCCGGTCTGTCTCTCCGAGGAGCTGAAGGACCTGCCGCGCAAGGAAAAGCTGCTCGGCGAGGAGATCGTCGTCTTTCGCGACAAGGGAGGGCGCGTCGGCGCGCTCGACCCGCATTGCGCGCATCGCGGCACGTCTTTGGAATGGGGTCAGATCGAGCAGCGCGGCATTCGCTGCTGTTATCACGGCTGGCTCTACGACACCGCTGGCCAGTGCCTCGAAATGCCGTGCGAGACCGAGGAATTCCGCCAGCGCATGGATGTCTGGCAGCCGGCCTACCCGACCCATGAATATGGCGGGCTCGTTTTTGTCTATATGGGCCCGCCCGGAACCGAGCCTCTATTCCCGCTCTACGACATCATCGGTCCGAGCCGCGATGATGTCGAATTGCGCGGCATGCGCCTCTGGGGTGAGTACGCGGTCGGCATGGTCAAGGACTGCAACTGGCTGCAGCACTGGGAGAACATCGTCGACCCGTGGCATCTCGTGATGCTGCACCAGGGGATCAGCGGCGATCAGTTCGAGGGCGCCTTGATGCAGGGCGCGCCGCGGATCGGTTGGGACAAGACGCCCCGCGGCGTGCGCTACAACCTCATCAAGGATCTGCCGAACGGCAACCGCATGGTGCGGCATGCCGAGTGCATCGTGCCGAACGCCTTTATCATCCCGAGCATTCGCGAGCCCGGCACCACACCGAAGCGGCAGGAGCGCGGCACCGAGCTGTCCTGGGCGGTGCCGATCGACAACGAGCATGTGCGCGGCATCAGCATCGTCTGCTGGCCGCTCGAAAACGGAAAGCGGAAGGAGGGCTGGAAGCCGGGCACCGACACGATCGCCGATATTCGCCCGGGCTCGTCGTTACAGCGAACCTACGAAGAGCGCCAGCGCAAGCCGGACGATCTCGAAGCCCAGGAAGGGCAGCGCACGATCGCCGTGCATGCGCTCGAAAACCTCGGCACCAGTGACACCGGCATCGCGATGTTGCGGCACATGTTGCGCGAGCAGATCCAGCGCGTCGAACGCGGTCTCGATCCGATCAATGTGGTGCGCGACCCCGACGCCAACCACCGGATCCCGACGGGCGCCTGGAACACGATTCTCACTCCGGCCGAAGCAGCCCGCCACGATTCCGACGAGCTGTAGGCTTGGACTGGAGCTGTCTCTAAGCCGCCCGGCGCAGACGATAAAAGCGCGCGGAGCTGCGGCTCGGATCGCCGATGCACAGTTGCTCGCGCAATTTGAGGAGAACGAATTGGATCGGCTGTGCGGCCGGCGTCGCTGTCGCGATGGTCGCGCGTGCGGGATTTTCCTCCGCCAACATGCATACCGAGCGCGCCTCGGCCGTTTCGATCCAACGCATCAGGTTCGTCTGTTTCATCTCTAGCCTCCTTTCCCTCTAGAGGCTGGAGATGAACATAAGGCCCGGATCGCCGGCCGGGTGTGAACTGCTTCACACCCGCGAAAGAAAAATTCTGGGCGATTGCGCAGCTAGATCACGCCCTCGTCCTTAAGCCCGCTGACATCGCGCTCGCTGAGGCCGAGCCAGCTCCCGAACACCTCATTTGTGTGCTGGCCCAAGAGCGGCGCCGGCGCGATCTTCGGCGGCTTCCCGTCGAAACGCACCGGAAAGGTCGGCATCCGCAAATCGCCGTTCGGGTGATGCTGCGTCTGGATGATCCCGCGGCTCTCAAAGGTCGGCTCGGCGAGGAGATCGCCAGTATCCATGACCGCGCCGGCCGGGATGCCGGCGGCGCCGAGGATCTTCATCGCCTCGTGCTTTGTGTGCTGCTGCGTCCAGGCGGTCACCATCTCGTTCACCGCGTCGGCATGTGCCAGCCGCTTGTCCCGGTCGAGATATTCGGGATCGTCGGCCAATTCCGGCCTGCCGATCACCTTCGCGGTGCGACGCCAGTGCTCCGGGTTGTTGTGGCTGTTGAACACATAGACCCAATCGTTGGGACCGCCCGGCTTGCAGGGGTAGATGTCATTAGGCGGGATCGGCGGGCCAAATCCGGCCCGGCCGCGCTCCTGCGGCTCGCCGGTGCGCGCATAATTGGTGAAGGCGCCGCGCGTATAATTGAGCTGCGCGTCCTGCATCGCGACCTGCAGCCGCCGCCCCTGCCCTGTCGTGTGGCGCTGATAGAGCGCGCTGACAACCGAGATCGCCATCAGCATGCCGGTGCCGGTGTCGCCCAAGGTCGGGCCCGGCCGCACCGGCCGGCGGCCTGCCTCGCCGGTGATTGCCATGTTGCCGCCGCAGGCCTGCGCGATCATGTCGAAGGCCAGGTTGTGCTCGTATGGGCTGCCCTCGCCAAAGCCTTTGACCTGCGCGTAAATCAAACGCGGGTTCAGCGCGTGCAATTCGTCCCAACCCAGCCCCAATTTCTCGATCGTGCCGGGCGCCATATTCTCGATAAAGACATCGGCCTTTTTCGCCATGTCCTTGACGAGCGCAACGCCGCGCGGTGATTTCAAATTGACCGTCACCGATTTCTTATTGGCGTTGTAGATCATGAAATAATAGGCGTCGGCCCCCGGCTTGGGGCCGGTGCCGAGGATGCGGCCGGGCTCGCCGCCCTTCGGGTTCTCGACTTTGACGACCTCGGCGCCAAGCTGGGCCAGGACCTCCGTGCAAGTCGGGCCGGCCTCGAATTGCGACAAATCGAGCACCCGCACTCCGGCGAGGCAATTCGGCGCGGCGGCGGCTTCGGTCATCTCAAGCTCCTTCAAAATCTGCTGGTTGCGAAAATAACCCTTTGGCATGCGTGCCGCCATCGTCTCGCGCATCGCATGAGGTTCGCAGGCGCCCCCGAAGCGTCATCCCGGCGGAGGCCGGGATCCACTTGTCCGGGGCAAGAGCGGCTGAACTATGGGTCCCGGCCTTCGCCGGGATGATGGCTTATAAAAGACATCCAACTCGCTCTAAACTCCTCGCCATAACAATCTGACAGAAGCCATGGCTGAGCCGATCCGCCTCACGCTCTTCGAGAATTACCGCTTTGTGCTGTACGCGCCCTTCTATGCGGCACATGCGATCGGCGCCTATGCCGATGAGGGGCTCGCGGTCGAGCTCCTGCCCTCCCCTGGCGCGGGCCGCGCCGAGGCGGCGCTGGCGGCGGGCGAGGTCGATGTCCTGTGGATGGGCCCGATCCGGGTCATGAAGCATCACGACGACAACCCGGCCTCGCCGCTTGTCGCCTTCGCCGAAGTGGTGTGCCGCGACCCGTTCTCTCTGGTCGGTGCAAAACCCAATCCCGAATTCCAGCTCCCCGAGCTTAGCCGGCTGCGCTTCGCGAGCACCAGCGAGGTGCCGACCCCGTGGCTATGCCTGGAGCAGGATCTGCGCGACGCGGGTATCGACCCCGTTTCGCTTCCGCGGATCACCGGCCGCGCGATGGCCGAGAACGTCGCGGCGCTGACGGACGACAGCCTCGATGTCGCGCAGCTCTTCGAGCCCTTTGTCGAACAGGCGGTCGGTGCCGGCGGGCATGTCTGGTATCCGGCGAGCGCGCGCGGCCGCACCAGCTACACCGTGTTCGTCACCCGTCGCGACCGGCTCGCCGCCGACCCGGAGCCGTTCCGCCGCATGGCTCGCGCGATCTATCGCACGCAGCGCTGGGTCCAGGCCGAGCCGCCGGAGGCGCTCGCCCTGGCGATCGCCGATTACTTCCCGGCGCTCGACCGCGGCGTCCTTACCCGGGCGCTGACGCGCTACAAGGCGCAGGGCGTCTGGGGCGATAATCCGGTGTTGCCGGAGGCCGGGTTCGACCGGCTGCGCCGCGCCCTCCTCGGCAGCGGTTTTCTATCGCGGGAGGTGCCGTTCGCCGAGTGCGTCGACAACCGCCTCGCCGAAGCGGCCGTCGCCAAGCGTCCATAGAATGGACACGGAACGAGATGGCCCCTCTTCCGCAAAGGAGAGGGGCCGAATACTCGACAGGGCGTAGCGGCTAGAGCGCCTTCAGCATCGCCTCGGCGCTGGACACCTCGAATTGCCCCGGCTTCTCGCGGTGGATCGCCTTCACGACCCCGTCCTCGACCAGCATCGAGTAGCGGTCGGAGCGCTCGCCGAGACCGCGGCTCCTCAAATCGAGC
>JBKOVT010000204.1:0-8632 GCA_046724035.1 Pseudomonadota bacterium
CCCGCGACCTCTTGCACGCGCTGGCCCGTCAGGATCAGGAGCCTGACGATCGCCCCGAACGGCAGGGGCGTTTCCGACGCCGCGCGCCAGATTATCGCGAGTTCGTCGTCGGAAAGAACCCGGTCACGCTTCGGCTTCTCACCGACCGCGGGCAGGGCCGCGAATGGGTTGGCCGCGATCATGCCGCGCTTGACGGCCCACTGAAAGGCTGCCCGCCCGTAAGCGGCGGTCCGGCTGGCCATTGCGAGCCGTCCGGCCTTGGCGAGCTTATCCAGGACGCGGAGAAGGGTAGGGCGGTCGAGCTCTTCTGCGGGGCGACCCCATTCCTTCTTGAACGCGTAGCGTAACGCCCGGACGGCTTCGCGAGCGTATCGGCCACGGCGCTGCCCGAGATGTAGCTGAGACCAGCTATCGACGAGAGCTCCGAGAGTGAGACGCTCGCGCTCGGCTGCCGCGCGTTGGGCCGCAGCCACCGCTTTGCGTTCGGCGACCGTATCGACGCCGCGGGCCTTGGCTCCCATGATCGCCTGGCATTCCTGCCGGGCACGGGCGAGAGAAATCGCTGAGCAGGAGCCCAGCGGCACTCGGCGCTTCGTGCCGTCGATCGAGTACTGCGCCAGGAACGTTTTGCTACCTGTCGCGGTAACCCGCACGGCTAGCCCGCGCTGCTGGTCATCAAAAATGAGCCGATCCCGCTTCCCGGGCGGGCAGCTCAGCCGGTCGATCTCTCGCTCCGTAAGTCTCATTACCCCCACCCCCCATTTGGGCCCGCGGACCCATAGCGGACCCCGCGAGACGACATTTCCTGTCGCCAGCTGTCGCCTCAAGTCAGTCGATATGGGCAGGAAAGGGCAGAATTCAAAGCCTTTTGTCGGGTCCGCGCATTTGCTGTCGCGTCCCGTCACGGCTCTGTGGCTTACTTTTAATCAGTAGGTCTCGGGTTCGAATCCCGACGGGCTCACCAACCCAAAATTCGTTTCGCGAAATAGGCCCGTCTGCGGCTGCGCCGCTGGACCGCCGGCGTCCCGCCGCGGCCTCATTCGGGCCACGGACGGGACGCCTCGCCTCGGATCGCCGGGATCCGAGCGGCGTGGCGGTGGCCGCCGCTAAACGACGTGGAATACGTAGAGCAGGATGATGATCGGGATCGGGATCCCGAGCAGCCACAATAAAACGCCACGCATGACATCCTCCTCCTCAGTGATCGCTATTGCGCGAGATCGGTTGATCGGCTTGCGCATCGCTTCCTCGCGGGTTTTTCGGGCGAAGCTTCCGGTCGTGCTCTAAGCTGCTTCGGGCAACTCTCCGGCCGCCGAGTTTGGCTGCGGATCCATGTCGAGGAGCTTGCGCAATGCCTCGCGGCCGCGGAACAGGCGTGACCGAACCGTCCCGATGGGAATCCCGAGAATTTGCGCGGTGTCGTCGTAGCGCATGCCTTCCAGGCCGACGAGCAGGATGATCTCCCGTTCCTCCGGTCGCAGGCGCGCCAGCGCGTTTTCGAGCTCGCGCAATTGACAGGAGGCGGTCGGGTCCGTCGTCGCGATCAGCGCGCCGGACATTTCCTCGACATCGAGCTGGACGGACTCTCGCGCCGGGCGGCGTACGCTGTTGACATGCTGGTTGTGCATCAACGTAAAGAGCCAGGCGCGCAAATTAGTCCCGGGCTCCCAAAGATGCTGCTTCGCAAGAGCGCGCATCAGCGTGTCCTGGACAAGATCGTCGGCCCGGTCCCGATCGCGGACCAGCGCCCGCGCGTAGCGGCGCAACCGGGGGATCTCGGCTTCAAGTAGGCTGTGGAATTCCGACATGGCGTTCCCAATGCTTGCCTCTCGATCGCCCTGCAAACACCGGTTGCCACTTTCGGGTGACTGTCGTTTTGGTAAAAAGTTGTAAGGGTATTCTGTACTTCGCCGCGTCAATTGTCCGGAATAGCAGCAGAAGCGCCCTGTTATTTCGCCTCTCTTACAGTGGGGACAACATTTGAGGGCTGAAGCAGGGCAGGGTCGCCGATGCGCGGCAAAAGATTTCAATTGTCCTCAGATCTTCAAAAACTCCGTAACGACGGTTTCGAAATCAAAACGGCCACGGCGTAGATCGTGGCCGGCGCCCTCGATCGGGAGAAGGCGCGTTTGCGCCGGGATCAGCGTGAGGGCGGCGCGCAATTCATCGATCGTGCCGAACGGATCGGTGGTCCCGTGGACG
Source organism: Pseudomonadota bacterium (assembly GCA_046724035.1). GTDB lineage: Bacteria > Pseudomonadota > Alphaproteobacteria > ATCC43930 > CGMCC-115725 > DATARH01. The sequence continues at coordinate 2,203 of JBKOVT010000204.1, forward strand.
AACAATGCCGGGGCGCGCAATCGGGGAAAATGCTCGGTCCGCAAGCGCTCCGGCTTTCCCGGCGGATGCAGCGGGTAGGAAAAGAGGAGTAGCGCCGAAACCAGCTCCGGCTCCTCCGCGGCAAGGAGCGTCGCCTGCCGCCCGCCATAAGATTGCCCGCCGAGGAAAACGGGTCCCAATACGATGCCGCGCATCGCGGCGACCGCTGCCCTGAGGCCGGCGCGGTCAGCGGCGGCGCCGGCGGGGGAGGGTGGTCCAGACGGGCGCCGCTGCCGGAACGGCAGGTCGCAGCGCAGCACAACGAACCCGGCCGCGCCGAATGCCTCGGCCGCCACGACCAGGAGCGGCGCGCGGCAATTGCCGCCGGCGCCATGCGTCAGCACAAGGCCGCGCTCCGCCGCACCGTTCGACCGGTGCAGAAAGCCGCGAACGCCCCCTTCCGCAAACGGTGTCACCTCTGTCATTGAGCTTAATACTGCGCCTCGCAACGCCGAGGCAAAAGACCGCCGCGCTCCGCTAGCCGCTATGCGCCGGCTGCTGATTGACAGCTACCGGACGGTTCCCGGAAGGTGGGATCGGCTCTGGAGGAAGGAGTGGGGCATGGCGCTCGATCTGCTGATCAAGAACGGCACCGTCGTCGACGGTTCGGGCATGCCGCGTTATCGCGCCGATATCGGCGTGCGCGCCGGCAGGATCGTCGAGATCGGCCGCATCCGCTCAGCCGCCGAGAAGATCATCGATGCCGACGGGCTGATCGTCGCGCCGGGGTTTATCGACGGGCACACCCATATGGACGCGCAGATCGCATGGGACCCGCTCGGCAGCTGCTCATGCTGGCATGGCGTCACCAGCGTCGTCATGGGCAATTGCGGCTTTGCGCTGGCGCCGTGCAAGCCGGGGGACCGGGAATGGTTCGCCCGATGCCTCACCGCCGTCGAGGATATCCCAACCGAAGCGATGCTGGCCGGCATCGACTGGAATTGGGAGAGCTTCCCCGAATACCTGGCGAATGTCGAACGCCTGCCGAAGGGGCTCAATTACGGCATGTATATCGGGCACTCCGCCTTGCGGATGTACGCGATGGGCCGCCGCGCGCTCGAGGAGCCGGCCAATGAGGACGATCTCCGCGCGATGGAGGCAGCCGTCGCCGAGGCAATCCGCGTCGGCGCGCTGGGCTTTTCAAGCTCGCGGGCGACGACGCACATCACGCCGGACGGCACGCCGGTCGCGAGCCGGATCGCAGATTGGCATGAGATCGACCGGTTGGTCGGCGCGATGGCGGCGCTCGATTCCGGCATCTTCCAGATCGGCCCCGATATTTCGGGCGGCGAGGCGCAGCGCCGCTTTTATGAGCGGCTGCGCCGGGTTGCTCTGGAGAGCGGGCGGCCGATCATGTTCGGAACGCTGGCGACCAAGCAGGGAGTCGATCCGAACCCTTGGGACTATTCGACGCGCTATATCGACGAGACCGTCGCGCTTGGCGGCCGGATGTACGGCCAGGGGACGACCCGTTCGATCAATGCCGTGTTTTCGCTGAAATCCTACCTGCCGTTTGACGGCCTGCCGGCGTGGAAGGAGATCCGCGCGCTGCCGCTTGCTGAGCAGAAGCACCGTCTCGCCAACCCCGAGGAGCGGCAGCGTCTCATCGCGGACGAGGCCAAGATGAAGCCGAAGACCAGCGAATTGCAGGGCGGTGGCGCCGCCACCACCGATCCGCGCCGGCCCGATTACGCCAATCTGTTTCCGATGCTCGATGTCGATTGGGACGACCCGAGCGTCGCCGATCTCGCTCGCCGGCAAAGCAAGCACCCGGTCGAAATCATCATCGATCTGTGTCTCGAAAACGACAACCGTGTCTTTGTCCAGCCGCTCGTCAATGAATCACCGGAGGATGTGCTCGGCATCCTGAAGCATCCGCGCACCTTGGCGACCTTCTCGGATTCCGGCGCGCATGTGTGCCAGGAAATGGGCTCGTCCTTGCAGACGCATCTGTTGAGCTATTGGGTCCGCAAGCGGCAGCAATTCACGCTCGAAGAAGCCGTGCGCATGCTGACCTTCGACAATGCCTCGGCCTGGGAGTTGCCGGGGCGGGGTCTCGTCCGCACTGGCTACGCTGCCGATCTCGTGGTGTTCGACGAGGAGCATGTCCGCCCGCGGCTGCCGACCGTCGAGCAGGATCTGCCGGGCTGCGCGCGCCGCCTGGTGCAGAAGGCCGACGGCATCACGGCGACAATCGTCAACGGTATCGTCGCGATGGAGAACGGCGAGAGCACCGGTCAGCACGCCGGCGAAGTGCTGAAGGGTCGGCTCGCAGCCAGCTGAGTTAAACGACCGGCAGCTTTCGCATAAAGCCGGTGCGGTTGACGGCGCCCGTTATCAGGAACTGCGCGTCCTGGCCCGCCAGGATGAAGCGCGCGCCCATCTCCACGTAGCGCGGCATAATCGCTTCGTGATAGATGCCCGCCATGCCCGGGAACTTGTCGTGTTTTCGGCAAGCCGCAATTGTCCTTCGATATGCGTCCGCGAGCCGGTCGCTGCCAAAATCGCCGGGGATGCCCATTTCGGCACAGAGATCGTTCGAGCCGATCAACAGCACGTCGACGCCGGGCACTGAGGCGATCTCCTCGGCATTGTCGATCGCCTTCGGCGTCTCAAGCATGACGACGGTCAGGTTGGCGCCGTTGAGCACCTGCGCCGCTTCGCCGGTCGACACCGAGCGCAGCCCGTAATGCGGTCCGATGCCGCCCATCGAGCGGTGCCCGACCGGAGGATATTTCAGGCGGTCGACGACCTCGCGCGCCTCGGCGGCGGTATCGACATGCGGCATGACGATACCGAGCGCGCCATTGTCGAGCGCGCGGGTCGCGATCGAGTATTCGCCATTAGGGACGCGCGCGATCGGCGCGATGCCGGCGTCGAGCGCCGCGGTCGCGATCTGCGCGCAGGCTTCGAGCGACATGACGCCGTGTTCCATGTCGAGAAACAGCCAGTCGAAGCCGGCCACCGCCATGGCCTTCGCGATCTCGACACTGCGAGTCATGCGGATGCCGAGGCCAAGCGCGAGCTGTCCCTGTTCGAGCTTCTCCCGGGCGACGTTGCGGATGGCGGCCATCGGATAAGCTCCCCCTGAAGAGATGATGTGCACCGCAACGGTGCCGGTTTTGAGTCATGCCGGCAAGAAAAAGCCCCTCACCCGCTGGGGGGTGAGGGGCAAAGAAGGAGCGGGGGAGGGGTGCCTCTCCCCCTGCCGTCTTAGTCTTCGCCGGCCGCGAGCTGCGGCGTCGCCGCTTCGGCGGCCGCTTCCTGCTCGGCTGCGAGCGCCGCGAGTTGGCGATCGCGCTCGGCGGCGACCTCGCGCAGATGCGCGATGACGCTGCCGGTGCCGGCCGGGATCAGCCGTCCGACGATCACGTTCTCCTTCAGCCCCTGCAGGTTGTCGATCCGCCCGGAGACCGCCGCCTCGGTGAGGACGCGCGTCGTCTCCTGGAACGAGGCCGCCGAGATGAAGGAGTTGGTCTGCAGGCTCGCCTTGGTGATGCCCTGCAGGACCGGTCGCGCCGTCGCCGGCCGCAGCCCTTCCGCTTCGACCTTGGCGTTCTCGCGGTCGAACTCGGAACGGTCGATCTGCTCGCCGGCCAGGAAGGTCGTCTCGCCGGGATCGTCGATCTCAACCTTCTGCAGCATCTGGCGCACGATGACTTCGATGTGCTTGTCGTTGATCCGCACGCCCTGGAGCCGGTAGACCTCCTGGATCTCGTTGATCAGGTAGCTCGCGAGCTCCTCGACCCCAAGGATGCGCAGGATGTCGTGCGGCACGCGGTTGCCGTCCAACATCAGGTCGCCCTTCAGGACGTAATCGCCCTCCTGCACGCTGATGTGCTTGCCCTTGGGGATCAGGTACTCGACCGAGTCGCCGGAGCCCTCGTTGGGCACGACGACGATCCGCCGCTTGGTCTTGTAATCCTTGCCGAATTCGACACGGCCTTCGCTTTCGCTGATGATCGCGAAGTCCTTTGGTTTGCGCGCCTCGAACAGCTCGGCGACACGCGGCAGACCGCCGGTGATGTCGCGCGTCTTCGAGGATTCACGCGGCATCCTGGCGAGCACATCGCCGGCCTTGACGTGGGCGCCGCCATCGACCGACAGGATCGCGTCGACCGGCAGGAAGTAGCGCGCCTCGAGACCGTTCGCCAAGGTCAGGACCTCGCCCTTCGGATCGCGCAGCGTGATGCGTGGGCGCAGATCGCCGCCGCGCGGCTGCTGCTTCCAGTCGATGACGACCTTCGACGAGATGCCGGTCGCTTCATCGAGCACTTCGCGCATCGAGACGCCCTCGATCAGGTCGACGTAATGCGCGACGCCGTCCTTCTCGGTGATGATCGGGATCGTGTACGGGTCCCACTCGGCGATGCGGTCGCCGCGCTTGACCTGCGCCCCCTCATCGACCAGCAGCCGCGCACCGTACGGCACGCGGTGACGGGCCTTCTCGCGGCCTGCCTCGTCGAGCAGCACCATCTCGCAGTTGCGGCCCATGACGACCGGCAGACCGGCCGAGTTGATGACGACATTGCGGTTCTTGACCTCGATCTTCGCGTCGAATGCCGCCTCGATCGAGGATTGCTCGGCGCCACGCTGCGCCGCGCCGCCGATGTGGAAGGTCCGCATCGTCAGCTGCGTGCCCGGCTCGCCGATCGATTGCGCCGCGATGACGCCGACCGCCTCGCCCATGTTGACCATCGTGCCTCGCGCCAGGTCACGGCCGTAGCATTTGCCGCACACCCCAATGGCCGCCTCGCACGTCAAGACCGAACGGATCGAGACGGCGTCGATGCCGGCGCGCTCGATCGCGTCGATCGCGTCCTCGTCGATCAGTTCGGCGGCCTTGAGCACGACCTCACCGCTCAGTGGATCGAGCACGTCGACCGCGGCGCAGCGGCCGAGAATGCGGTCGGCGAGCGTCGCGATGATCTCGCCGCCATCGACGACGGCGCGGGTCAAGAGGCCGCGGGTGGTGCCGCAATCCTCTTCGGTGATGATCGCGTCCTGGGCGACGTCAACCAACCGGCGCGTCAGATAGCCGGAATTGGCGGTCTTCAATGCCGTGTCGGCGAGGCCCTTGCGCGCGCCATGCGTCGAGTTGAAGTACTCGAGCACGGTCAGCCCTTCCTTGAAGTTCGAGATGATCGGTGTCGCGATGATCTCGCCCGAGGGCTTCGTCATCAGGCCGCGCATGCCGGCCAGCTGCTTGATCTGCGCCACGGAGCCGCGCGCACCCGAGTCGGACATCATCCAGACGGAGTTGATCGGCTCGCCCGGCCGCTGCGCGCGAATGACCTTGATCATCTCCTCGGCAACGCGCTCCGAACAGCTGGTCCAGGCATCGACCTCCTTGTTGTATTTTTCGCGCTGGGTGATGAGACCGTCCTGGTACTGCTGCTCGTACTCCTTGACCTTCTGCTGCACGTCGGCGACGAGGCGATGCTTCGCCTCGGGGATGATCAGATCGTCCTTGCCGAAGGAGATGCCGGCCTTGCACGCCTGCTGGAAGCCGAGCGTCATCAGCCGGTCGCAGAAGATGACGGTCTCCTTCTGCCCGCAATGGCGATAGACCTGGTCGATCAGATCGCTGATCTGCTTTTTGGTCAGCAGCTGGTTGATCAGATCGAAGCTGACATTCGGGTTCCGCGGCAGGATCTCTGACAGCAGCATCCGTCCCGGCGTCGTATCGACACGACGCACGATCGGGTGCCCATCCGCATCGACGGTCTGGTAGCGAGCCTTGATGCGGGTATGCAGCGATACGGTCTTCGCGGCCAAAGCCTGCTCGATATCGCCGATGCTCGTAAAGCTGGGCACCGGGACGAGAACAACGCGCTCATCGTCGACGGCGCGCTTCAAATCCTCGATCTTCTTCCAGACAAACGGCGTTTCCGGATCTTCGAGGTTGAAGATCGTGATGTCGCGCCGCTCCAGGCTTTGCTGGAACGCGTCGCGCGCCGCGGCTGCCCCCTTCTGAGTGCCGAAATCCGGCCAGTTGATCCGGGGATGGACCGCGATTTCGCCCTTGAGGAGCCGATCCACAACAGGAGAGTCGGCCTTGCCCAATTCGCGAGCCAAGCGCGACGGCTTCTCGCCCGGCGCGTAGAGAAACGCGGTCCCGGCTTTGATCGCCTTTTGCATCCCGCCGATGATGTCGTGCTGGTCGCCGCGGGCAAAGCCGCCGAGCGGCAGCGCCAGTCCCGGGATGTCCGGACGCTCCATCGTGATGTGATAGAGGCCGAGCACGATGTCCTGCGACGGCACGATGATCGGCTTGCCGTTCGCCGGGCTGAGGATGTTGTTGGTCGACATCATCAGGACGCGCGCTTCGAGCTGCGCTTCCAGCGACAGCGGCACATGCACCGCCATCTGGTCGCCGTCGAAATCGGCA
>JBKOVT010000044.1:0-5382 GCA_046724035.1 Pseudomonadota bacterium
GCGCAACGCCGCACACGGCGGCGATGGGCATGGGTCAACAGATCGGCGGCCGACCACAACACGGGCGCCAGAAATCCCGCCGCCGACGCGTTGATCGTCTTCACCTCCCAGGCATAACCGTCCTCGCCTTGCGCCAGCGTCTCGCGATGCGGCGCCTCCGCCAGCTTCCGGTTCAATAGCGCGAGGTCTTTCTCGGCGACCGGCTCGGATGCGGCGAGCGCGCTGAAGCTGCGATAGATCGCCTCGCGCAGCGCGATCGCATCGGCAAACAACCCCGGGGCGTCGTTCCGATGACGCCGTAATCGGTTGCGGGCTGCCTCGATGCTCTCGGCGGGTACCTTCGCTGTGTCCGCCAACCAGCGCAGCAAATCCTCAATGCCGCCTAAACTTTCGCTTGGCATCGGGCTGCCGCGCCACGCCAGCGTGTTGGCGAATGCCAGGCACAGATCGTCCTGCGGTGCCGGGATCAGCGTTGATCGGGCAGCGGGTCGGCCGGTTCTCATACCGACATTATAACCGGGTTGGGGGTTGACAGAACTTTGAGCCTCTATTTAACTCTCTAACCGGTTATATAGTGAGGGTCAGCGGGAGAAACCCATGTTCGACCATGTCTCGATCGGAGTGCGCGACATCGCACGCGCCAAGCGCTTCTACGACGCCGCGCTCGCGCCGCTCGGCTACACCTGCCTCAGCGACAGCCCCACCTCGCTCGGCTACGGCGCCGGCGAGGTCGCGCTGTGGATCTCGCCGACCGAATCGCCGGTCCCGCCAGATCCCAATTCAGGACTGCATTTCTGCTTTCTCGCGCCGAACGAACCTGCCGTGCAGGCGTTTCACGCCGCCGCGTTACGCGCCGGAGGCCAGGACAATGGCGGCCCGGGCATCCGCCGCGAATACAGCCCGGGCTACTACGCCGCCTTTGCGATCGACCCGGACGGGTATCGCATCGAAGCGTTCTGCCGTTCCACCGCGCGCTGAAGGAGACTCCCATGCCGGACGACACCCGGAAACTGCTCTGGACCGCCGAGGAATTGAAGGCGCAGGAGCGCATGACGACACAGCGCCTCAACCCGAATTCGCATTTGTTGCGTACCGGCCTATCGCGCCTCGCCGGACTGCAGCGCGCGCATGTCTCGCTGGGGCGCATCCCGCCGGGCAAGGACTCCTTCGCCTATCACGCCCACATGATCGAGGAGGAATGGGTCTACATCCTGTCCGGGCGCGGGCTCGCCGATATCGACGGTAAGACGTACGAGGTCGGGCCGGGCGATTTCATGGGCTTTCCGGCGCCGGGCATCGCGCATCTCTTGCGCAACCCGTTCGAAGCGGATCTCGTCTATTTGATGGGTGGCGAAGCGGTCCCGCTCGACGTGCTCGACTATCCGACACTCGGCAAGCGCTATCTCTTGCACTATGCCGGCGGCCCGCCCGATTTCTACGAGCTCGGCGAAGCCTCCCAACCCTTCGGCTTCCTGCCTCCGCCCAAAAGCTGATCAGGGCAGAGCTTTTCGGAGCGCCCGCCATCGACTAGCATCGGCGGCCATCCCCCAGCGCGAGGAGTGAGCCATGGCCGCCGACCCCAACCGCACGATTCTGACCGGCGAGAACCCGTTCATCCGCCTCTCCGCGACAAATGGCGGCGCGATCACAACGAACGCCAGCTACTGGCGCATCATCACCTGCCCGGCCGGACCCGGCCACGTGCTCTATCTGAAGAGCGAGCTGACCGAGAACCGCTGGCTGATCTATTCCGACAACATCGCCATGGCGCGCTGGCTGCAGACGACCGTGCAGGGGATGCTGAACCCGGAGACCGCCGACACCGCGATCCCGGTCGTCGATGCGGCGTTCAGCAAGGAGGGCGACCCGCGTTATTTCTGGACCGAGCGCATCGACACCGCGCGCGAGGATATCACGCTGACCTGGTACGAGATCGGCGAGCCGCTGCTCATTCATACGAACCCCGGCGAGGGCGGCCGCAAATATGGCGTCTGCACGCTGTTGATCCCGGCGCTTGGCGCGCGACTGTCGCGCAACGGCATCGACGCGAAGGGGCAAGCTTGGCCATTGGAGCGCGAAGGCCGTCCGTTCAGCACTTGCGCCCTTGCCTTTTCCGAGAGCTGGACCGAGCCGCGTTAGCTCAGCGCGATTTGTCGCCCCAAACGATATAGCGGCGGCGCACCCGCACTTCGAGACCTTCCTCGGCCATGCGCTCCGCCTGCGCCGCTACGAGATCCGGCACCGGATCGCCGGCGACATCGGCGAGGCCGTGCACTCGGAGCAGCGTCTCGATCTCCTGCTGCGGCCGCCCGCCGAGAAACGGCAGCCGGTCGCCGATCGTCGCGTATTCGGCGCTGGAGCGCGCATTCTGGGGCGACGGTTCGAGGACGCTCGGGTCGAACTGGCTGTCGATGATTGCGAGCCTCCCGCCCGGCCGCAATACGCGGATCCATTCGTCGATCGCCGCTTCGGGATGCGGCAGCGTCCACAGCACATGACGCGTGATGACGAGGTCAAAGCTCGCATCCGAAAAGCGCAGCGCCTCGGCATCGCCCTCCTCGAAGCGCACCGGGAGGCCTTCTTGCGTTGCCGCTTTCCGTTGCGCTTCGGCGAGCATCTGCGGCGCAAAATCGATGCCGGTGACGCGGTGCCCACGCGCGGCCAGTTCGAGGCTCAAAAAGCCCGTGCCGCAGCCGACATCGAGCGCATCGAGCGGCGCGCGTCCGCGGACCACAAGACCGAGGATGCGGTCCCAGGCGGCGCGCTCGGCCGGGGTGCGGATGCTGTGCCCGAAATCGCTGTCGAACCCGGCGGCGCGCCGGTTCCAATGCGCCGCGACCTGCTGCTTGACCTCGTCGGTTTGCGCCATCGCCCGCTCACTTAAGCCCTGTCAGTTCGGCCAAGGCTTCGGACTGCTCCTCGTAGCGGCAGGTCGGGTTGAGCAGCAGATGGGTGGCGCCGTTCGCCGCCAGCGCTTCGAGCTGCTCGGCAACCTGCTCGGGCGTGCCGTGAATGCCGCAGGCATCGACGCCCGGCGGGTTCTTGTAGACGACGGTGAACCAGCGCAGCAGTTCCTCGCGTGCGACATCGGCCCGCTCATTCACGCAGAGAAAGACGCGCTTCGAGATCGGGAAAGTCTCCGGGTCGCGCCCATGCGCCGCCAATGCCTCCTTCAGGATCGGTATGGATTGCGCGAAGGCCGCCTTGCTCGACCCGCCCGAACCCATCCAGCCATCGGCGAGCCGCGCCGTGCGGCGCAGCGCATCGGGATGGCCGACGCCCATCCAGATCGGCGCCCGCGGCTTCTGTACCGGCTTTGGTGCCATCGTCTCGTTTTCGAGGTGATAGAAGGCGCCGCGATAGGTGACCTTGTCTTCGGTCCAGAGCGCCTTGATGAGATCCACCTCCTCGCGAAAGCGGCGCACCCGCCCCTCTTCCGGCACCTCGAACTGGCGGTAGTGGTGGTCGCGGCCGAGCCCGACACCGAGGATCGCCCGGCCATTGCTGACATAATCGAGGCAAGCCCATTGATGCGCGACCATCAACGGGCTGTGAATCGGCAAAACCACGACTGAGGCGCCCAGCCGAATCTTGGTCGTGACCGCCGCCGCATAGGTCAGGATGACGACCGGGTCGAAACAGAACACATGGTCAAGCGTGTTCTCGGTGACCCACAGATCGCGGAACCCGAGCGCCTCGGCGCGCTGCGCGACGCGCCGCAACTCGCCCATTTCGATCGGCTCCGGCGAGCGGTGCGGCAACGAGATGCCCAGTTCGATCTTGTCTTTCAACGCCATGCAACACTCCCAAACCGGCGTCCCGGCGAAAGCCGGGACCCACTTGTCAGCCGCTCCATCAGTTGAAAGGTGGATCCCGGCTTTCGCCGGGACGCCAAATTAATGACTACGCCTTCTCGATGACTTCCATCTGCGCGCCATCCGGACACTCGACCCAACAGACATTGCGGCCGTTGTTGTTGATTTCCTCGAGGATCTTCGCGCCATTCTTCTTCAGCTTAGCAAGTGTGCCGGCGTAATCATCGGTTTGCACGGCGATGTGCTCGATGCCGTGATGCTGCTCGTGGTTCTGCGTCGGGATCACTGTCGTAATGTTGAGCTGCAGCCCGTGCAGATCGACCTGAAAGCCGCGCCCCGGCACCTCGCGCTTCAATGTGGCACCGAAATTGTCGACATAGAATTGCGTTGTCGCCTTGGGATCCGCGGTCTTGATGTGGACGTGCCCGATTTCCATGGCCATGCTCGTCTCCTCCGCTGGGCGCTGTCCGAAATGCGCCATCATGGGAAGCTTGGCAGTCCATGGGCGCGAACTCAACCGCCGATACGGCAGAGAAGGAGGATAGGATGGGCGTGGCCCGCGATCTGGCCGAGTTCTTGGCTCCGTACCGTGCCGCCGACCTGCCGGCGCAGACGGTCGATTATGCGGCGATGCTGATCGCCAGCACGGTCGCGAGCGCCGCGATGGGCTCGACACTGCAATCCGCCCAGATCATCCGCGATCTCGCCTCGGAGCGCGGCGGCAAGCCGGAGGCCTCGCTGTGGTTCGGCAACGGCACGAAATTGCCCGCCAGCGACGCGGCGCAGGTCAACGCCGTCATGAGCGACGCCGCGGCCTCGGATGACAGCGACCTTCGCAACATCGTGCATTGCGGGACGCCGCTAACCGCGACCTCGCTGGCGCTCGCCGAGCGCACTCGCGCCAATGGCTCGGACGTGCTCGCGGCGATCGTGCTGGGCTACGAATTGGCGGGGCGGATCATCGATGCGATTCCTAAGGTGCGCGCCCGCGGCTTTCACGGCTCGACGGTCGCAATCTTCGCTGCGGTGGGGGCGGCCGCCCGCCTGCTCCAGCTCGATATCGATCAGATGACGCACGCCATCGCGCTCGCCGCGACCTCGACTGGCGGCTTAGTGAAGGCGGCCGATACCAGCACCGCCCGCGAATACCATGCCGGCATCGCGACAGTGAACGGCATCCAAGCCGCGCGCGCGGCTCAGCGCGGCTACCGCGCCGAGGAGCGCATTCTCGAGATGCCGCTCGGCTTCTTCGAGGCGTTCAGCGGAGAGGACGGCGCCGCAGCGGGCGCTGTTGCCTTGCGCGATCTCGGCCAGAGCTGGGACATCGTCACCGACATGGCGATCAAGCTCGTGCCGGGCGGCCATCCCTATCACGCGCTCGCCGAGGCGGCCGCCAATGCCGCGCGCCAGGGCGACATCGATCCCGAGAGCGTCGAGAGTATCACTGTGTCGCGCCCCGGGATGGCCGCGCTCACGGGCCCGCTGCACCCGGCCGATCTGATCGATATGGCGCACAGCCCGGCCTATTTCCTCGCGGCCGGGGCTGCCGACCGCGACTTCACCTGGA
>JBKOVT010000136.1:0-7160 GCA_046724035.1 Pseudomonadota bacterium
TCGATAAACGCTCGCAGGCCGGCGAGGGCCGTTTTGCGCCAACCCGGCGCGGCGGCCTCAAATTGGCCTAGAAGAAGCAGAAGATTCTCGCGATCGAGAATGCCCTCCGCGATCAGCAGTTCCACGATCAGCGCGACCCCAATCCAGGTGCCCATCAGGAGTTCGCGGTTTTCCTCCCGGACATCGCGTGTTTTTGCTCGCCCGGCAACCTGCGCGACTACAATCGTGCGGCTCGCCCTGCCGCGCCCGAAAGGTGCCAATGAGCCGTGCCCGGCCCAAGCGCTTCTAGCGCGGCCTACAGCGCCGCCCGGCTAACGACTTGCCGCACGGGTCAGTTCGGCGGCATTGCGACCGGCCCCGCATCCTCCAACAAGCGCAGATGATCGGGGAGGATAGTCATGTGGGTATCGGAAAACGGGATGGCGAAGCGGCTGTCTTTGGGCTGACCAGGCGGGGTCACATACGAAACGTAATATTGGAGGGGGGTTATGTGCCAGCCGTTCCCGCCACCGAAGCGATACTGGATGCACCCAAGGACAAACGGAGAGAGAATCCCTGGGAAAATAGGGGTGTGTTGCCAGTCAGGTGGCTTGATGCCTTTGGCGGCGATCTCGACTGACCGCTGATCCATTACGGCGACTGTCTCTACCTCCTTTAGGCGGCCAGGGAACACAGTTACATTAGCAGAAACCCAAGTGTCTTTCTTGGCGGTAACATCACACGCGAGCCTCTGCTCGTTTTCGCGATCAAATGGCCACCCGTTGGCATTGTTGATGAAACGAAGAGCTATTTTCGTATCGTTAGCAGGAATGTGACCACTTTTTTGCAAAGAAAACCGGAGATGGATTTGCGCCCCGTTAGAAGGAATTATTTCAAGTCCTCCGTAAATTTCAGGGATCCCCACCACATATATCCATGGCCTTTGCTGAGCGCGCATCTCATCTAATTGCCCTCGCGTTGCGTCGGCTTGCTCTTTCATAGCGGCAACGGTTGCGTCATTTTTAACAAGCGCTGCGAGCGTATCGGCATGTTGCTGGTCCGCAGCGGTATGCGTTTCTCTGATAGCCTTCAACGTATCCCGGTGCGTTACGACGATCCCGCCGAGCGCGACCGCAGCGGCTACTACCAATGCTATGACAGTTCGGTTGTCGCGCTTTTTTTTGCTGCGCTCATATTTTGCGGCTTGGGAGTAGCTAGCGTTTTGACCCTCACGTATACGGGCAACCGATTCGGCGACGCCTCTGATGCCCTCTACTATTCGGGTATCTCGATTGGCTTCGTACTGATGCTGCTGTGCGTCCTGATGCTGTCTTCGATATTGGGGTTGTTCCCAAATACGCCTTTGCCGCATTTGTGCCTCTTCTAGAGGTCGGCGAGGTTCACCTGCTTGCTTCCTATGGCCTTCATCATCGCGAGAAAGAATGTCGCCGCGAAGGTGCCTCGTTTTAGCTTGGCCGTGATCGAGGCTTCTGTTTCCTTCAACCCGTGCTCTTTGAGCCGAGGGGCCAATTCGGCGTAACTGATTTCGGCCCGCTTCAGCTCGGGCTTTGCGGTGGCGTTCGCAACATAATACGGGTCATTTGTGCCTCTTAGCATAAATCGAGCTGCACCGGCTCCCAGTAGCATGCTGGTCGTGCGAGCGGCTCAGCGCACTCGCTGGTCCGTGAGATGATCACCAGCAAGCGACGCGAGTTCGCGGTAGCGCTCGAAGATGCCGGCGTGCGGCATCGGTTGCACGAGAAGATCACTCAACGCCCAAACGAGCGCGTCGACGCGGTCGGGCGAGGATGCGGTCGAGACGCCCGCGGTCCAACCGGCATCTCGGGTGAAGGTGCACATCTGGTCTTCCAGCACCGGGAAGGCGCCGAGGTGGCGCACCTTGCCCTGCTCGTACAATGTCGCGACCGGCTCGGCGCGCGCCACCTTGCCGCGCGAGGCGTGCACCGCACCGAACGGCACGTTGGCATCGACCATGCGCAGCGTCGCCTCGACCATGTCGCCGCCATTGTTTGTTTCGGCGACAATGCGGTCGCCATGATGGGCGCGGCAGGCGGCAATCGCGACTTTCGCCCATTCGACCGGCGGATAACGTCCCGACAAATCGGCGAGCACCCAACCCTCGCCGTTCACATCCTTGCCGGCGACGACGATGCCGGTTTCGTTCGAGGTCTCGGCCGAACGCCCGGCGGGATCGATCGCGACAACGACCCGTACGAACTCAGCCGGTGCCTGCGAGGCGCGGCACGCCTCGATGAGGCCACGGCTCCACAACGCGCCGGGCAGATCCTCGAGGATCTCCGCCTCTAATTCCTGGCGGCCGAGGCGGGTGCCTTCGTATTGGCGCACGATCTGGCTAAAGAAAGCCGGCGCGAGGTATTCGCGGTTGTCGTAGGTCGTGCCGCGCGTCACGACGAGTTTTGGATCGGCGAGAAGTTCGCGCAACAACCGGATCGGGCGCGGCGTCGTCGTCACGACGCAGCGCGGGTCGATGCCGGCGCGCAACCCGAACATCAGCATGTCCCAAGTCTCGGGGTAGCGCCACGCGGCAAGCTCGTCGCACCAAGCGGTGTCGTGCTGGGGGCCGCGCAGGCGGCGCGGCTCGTCGGCGCTGTAGAGCGCCGCGATGGCGCCGTTGGGCCAGACGACGCGGCGCTTCGACGGCAGATAGCGTGGCCCCTCACCGGGCGGCGAGACGGCGAGGATGCCGCTGTCGCCCTCGACCATCACATCGCGGGTGTCCTCGGCGGTCGGCCCGACCAGCGCGATGCGGCGCGCGCCCGCTTTGACGCGCGCCCTGACATATTCCGCGCCGGCCCGCGTCTTGCCGAAACCGCGCCCGGCCAGCAATAGCCAGACGCGCCAGTCGCCCGGCGGCGGCAATTGGCTCGGGCGCGCCCATTCGCGCCAGACGTAGTAAATTTCGGCGAGCTCGTCGGCGCTTGCGCCTTCGATGAATTTTCGGCGTTCCGGTTCGGGCAGCGCCGCGAGAGATTCGGCCAGCGATGTGACGCTGCCGTCCGCAGCGGGCGCATTCATGACTCCTCCGCGACCGGCTCGCCCTCGAGGATGACGGGCTCGCGCCTTTCGTGCTCAAGCAGCGGCGGCTCCTCGGCCTCGATGTGCTGCGCAAGCTGTGCCAGCTTGGCGAGCAGCAGCGCGCGGACATCGACGCCAGCTCTGCTCGGGCCTGCGCCAGCCCCAGGGATGCGCCTGTCGAATTTCTGCGGGCGATGCGCCGCCAACAGCCGGATCAGCAACACGTCGGAATAGCGGCGCACCATGACGGCGTTGCCGTTCTCGTCGCGCACCAGCTTGCCGCCGCTGACCACCGGTTCGTCAAAGCCCTCGACCGCGCGACGCCACGCTTCCTCTTCGAGACGATCGGCGGCGATTTGCTCTGCCTCGTCCCAGGCCTGCCGGAAGGCGGGATCGTTGTGGCGCAGCGTATAGACGCGGGCGGCGCTGGAGCCGATCAGCTTGACAGACCGCGAGACGTTGCCGGTTTCGGCGAGATATTGCAGGAATTGCTGTAACCGTTGTTGGGTTAGTCTCTGCTTTTTCAAACGCGCTTACCCGTTTTTTCAAACGCGCTTACCCGTACTGAGCGGGTAAGGTCGAGCGAGTGGGATCCTCAATCAGATCACAAAAATTCCGATTTGTCAAGTTAAAAATGTGATTTCAGCCATATCACGGCCACAAATGGCGATCGGGGTTTTGCGTTCGACCGATTTCGGCGCGGCTGAAATAGCCCCTGTCTGCGCGGTTGAGTGCATTTCCGGCCACCCCATATTGAGGTGTGAAGGGCCGTGGCGGCTGCCTCAGGGGGTGCTGCGGCCGGTTCGCAGGAGGGTTACGCATGGAGCTCGAAAAATATACCGAGCGGTCCAAAGGCTTTATTCAATCCGCTCAAAATCTGGCGCTGCGCAGCGGCCATCAGCGCCTCTCGCCGGAACATCTTCTCAAGGTTCTGCTCGAAGACAAGGAAGGCCTCTGCGCCAATCTGATCCGCGCCGCGGGGGGCGATCCGCAGCCGGTTCTCCTGGCGGTCGATGCCGAATTGAACAAGCAGCCAAAGGTCGAGGGCAGCGGCGCCGGGCAGGTCTATATGAGCCCGGAACTGGCGCGGCTTTTCGACCAGGCCGAGAAGATCGCCGAGAAGGCCGGCGACAGCTATGTCACGGTCGAGCGGCTGTTGCTCGCGCTGGCGATGGCCTCGGACACGCCGGCCGGCAAGGCGCTCGCGGCCGGGCATGTGACGCCGCAGACGCTGAACGCGGCGATCGAGAATGTGCGAAAGGGGCGGAAGGCCGACTCGCCCTCGGCCGAGGAAGGCTATGACGCCTTAAAGAAATACGCGCGTGACCTGACGCAGGCGGCGCGCGAAGGGAAGCTCGACCCGGTCATCGGCCGCGACGAAGAAATCCGCCGCACGATCCAGGTCTTGTCGCGACGCACGAAGAACAATCCCGTGCTGATCGGCGAGCCGGGGGTCGGCAAGACCGCGATCGTCGAAGGGTTGGCGTTGCGCATCGTCAATGGCGATGTGCCGGAAAGCCTCAAGGACAAAAAGCTGTTGGCGCTCGATTTGGGCGCGATGGTCGCCGGCGCCAAATACCGCGGCGAGTTCGAGGAGCGCCTGAAGGCGGTGTTGCAGGAGATCACCGCGGCGGCGGGCGAGATCATTGTCTTTATCGACGAATTGCACACCCTCGTCGGCGCAGGCAAGGCGGAAGGCGCGATGGACGCCTCCAACATGCTGAAGCCCGCTTTGGCGCGCGGCGAACTGCATTGCGTCGGCGCCACGACGTTGGACGAATACCGGAAGCACATCGAAAAGGACGCCGCATTGGCGCGGCGCTTCCAGCCGGTCTTTGTCAACGAGCCCTCGGTCGAGGACACGATCTCGATCCTGCGCGGCATCAAGGAAAAATACGAGGTGCATCACGGGGTGCGCATTACCGACAGCGCGCTTGTCGCCGCCGCGACCCTGTCGCACCGCTACATCACCGACCGGTTCCTCCCCGACAAGGCGATCGATCTGATGGACGAGGCCGCCTCGCGGCTGCGCATGGAGGTCGATTCGAAGCCGGAGGAGATCGATGAGCTCGACCGCCGCATCGTGCAGTTGAAGATCGAGCGCGAGGCCTTAAAAAAGGAGCACGATCCCGCCTCGCAGGACCGCCTGCAAAAGCTCGTCAAGGAATTGGAGGAGCTGGAGCAGGAATCCGCGACGCTGACCGCCGAATGGCAGGCCGAGAAAAGCAAGCTCGCCGATGCACAGAAATTGAAGGAGCAGCTCGATCAGGCGCGCGCCGAATTGGAGCAGGCGCAGCGCCGCGGCGATTGGGGCCGCGCGGGCGAGTTGACCTACGGCGTCATCCCCGATCTCGAGCGCAAGCTGAAGGAGGCCGAGGGCGCCGAGAAGGGCCGCATGCTGGAAGAGGCGGTGACGCCCGAGCACATCGCGGGGGTCGTCTCACGCTGGACCGGCATCCCGGTCGACAAGATGCTCGAAGGCGAGCGCGACAAGCTCCTGCATATGGAGGAGAATCTGCGCCGCCGCGTCGTCGGCCAGGAAGAGGCGGTCGTCGCGGTGTCGAACGCGATCCGCCGCGCCCGCGCCGGATTGCAGGACCCGAACCGCCCGATCGGCTCGTTCCTGTTCCTCGGGCCGACCGGCGTCGGCAAGACCGAGCTGACCAAGGCGCTCGCCGAATTCCTGTTCGACGACGAGAGCGCGATGGTGCGCATCGACATGTCGGAATACATGGAGAAGCACTCGGTCGCGCGGCTGATCGGCGCGCCCCCCGGTTATGTCGGGTACGACGAAGGCGGCGCATTGACCGAAGCGGTGCGGCGCCGGCCCTATCAGGTCATCCTGTTCGACGAGATCGAGAAGGCGCACCCCGACGTCTTCAACGTGTTGCTGCAGGTGCTCGATGACGGGCGGCTAACCGACGGCCAGGGACGCACGGTCGATTTCCGCAACACGCTGATCATCCTGACCTCGAACCTCGGCAGCGAAGCCTTGGCGAACCTGCCCGACGGCGCCGATATCGAGCGGGCGCGACCGGCTGTCATGGAAGCGGTGCGTGCCGCGTTCCGGCCGGAATTCCTGAACCGGCTCGACGAGATCCTGTTGTTCCGGCGGCTGTCGCGCGACGACATGAAGGGCATTGTCGAGATCCAGCTGCGGCATCTGAAGCGGCTCCTGGCCGACCGCAAGATCACGCTCGAGATCGACGGCGCGGCGGAGGCGTGGCTCGCCGAGAAGGGCTACGACCCGGTCTACGGCGCGCGGCCGTTGAAGCGGGTGATCCAGCGCGAATTGCAGAACCCGCTGGCGCAGCAGATCCTCGAAGGCCGCATTCCCGACGGATCGACCGTGCATGTCAGCGCCAGCCCCTTGGGGCTGATCATCGGCGAGGTCAGCCCGGCGATGGCGGCGCAGTAAAGCGCCAACCTCACGGCATAGAAGCGCGGGCCCTCACCGGCCCGCGCCTTTTGCCGGGCTTACGACGGTGAACCCATTGGCCGCCGCTCGATAGGTGAGCGCGATCGGCAGTGTTTCAGTTTCAATGTGACAGGCGCCTACTCCAACTGACGCCGCTTTCGCGGTCTTCGGCTCGATGCCGGAGGTGGTTCCGCTGACCGATGTACGGACCGTCAAAATTACGCGCGAGACTCTGGTGGGCGAATCCGAGACTAATCACTTGGCGCGCCCTTCTCGCCATAGCGGTTGCCCTTGCATTGTCGATAGGCTTTGCGGCCCTGCTCGCCTTTCAGAAACGTCCGGTAAATCTCGGGTTCGGGCCGGAATGGAAATGCTACCAAACGATCATGCGCGGGCCGGTTTGTTTTCGGGATCAGAGGCCGGACCGCCTTTTACATCCAAACTGAGACACTACAGCGCCGCCAACCCCGCCCATCTGACTCTTTACTAACGGTCACCTGTGAAACGGCAAGTATTGTAGGAAAATACGCTGATATTGACGTTGCCCTTACCATAAATCCGCTGTTAGCGTCCGCCGATCGCGACTAATCCGCGGCGACTCGTCTGGGCTGGATTGCCCGGAATTGGATAGGGGCTTCGCGTGGGATTATCGGACTGGACCGAACTCGAAAATCTGAGCGGCGAAATCGCCGATTCGCAGAGCCGG
>JBKOVT010000223.1:0-17576 GCA_046724035.1 Pseudomonadota bacterium
CAGGCGGCATTGGCATCGCGGAGTATCGGCCAACAATGCGCGAGGTAAAAATCAGTCTGACGGGTTGGACACTCGCCGATGCGATGGGTGAGCTACGCAAATGGCTTGATCACCACAACTGCGTGCCTGTGAACTTCGACATAGAGCGCGGACAGCGGCGGGTGCTCGTCGTGCGGGTTTTGTTTGCCGATGAGGCTATGGCCGATATATTCGAGCGTCACTTCGGAGGGCGATAGATCCTATTCGGTCGTCTTCTAGCCGAGTGGTCTTACCTCGCCCTCAAATGCCTGGGCGCAGGCGATGGCTTCACTCTCGAATTTGAACTCCAAGCGGCACGTCACGGTCGCTTCCTCCGTTGTGCATCGAAAAGCATCCGGCTCGAAACGCTGGGCGTCCAGCCATTCTCGAATGCGGGCCATCATCGTTGACAGTTCATGGTGGCCGCGGCGTATTTCAACTACATACAACATATGCTTGCTCTACTCCGAGCGAGTTTAATTCGGGTAAAATGCTAGAACGGAGACAACGGCGGCCGGTCGGGTTCTAATCCGCCGAGCCCAAGCCCCTCCCTGTTCTACGGTCGTTGACTGTAATCCTTCCCCGCTACGGCCCCGGATGCGCCAACCCCGGACAGGGTGTTCTTAAAGTTTTATGTTAGAAGCTCTTACTTCGCCCCTCCCCAACATATGTTGTACTGACCGTCGGTAATCAGAACCGCGTTCTGGCGAGCCCGTGACCCGCAATCTGCGTGATTTTGCCCCGCGGCGGTGTTGCGACGCTCGATCGGCGGTCCGGAAGGTGAGCGCTACCAATCGGTGTTCGCTGAGCGGTCGCTCTGCGTTTGTCAGAAGTGATTGGGAGAATCCGAGAAGCTGTCCTGCATGCTGAAACCGCAGGGATAGGCTGCGTCGATGGGAGTTCGCGCGGCGGCCGGGGTCGGGCAGAGTGGGCCTCGTCGCAACTTGGGCACATCGAGGGACATGACACCAGTAGCGAGCGCGACGAGCGGGCGGGGGCAGGTTTCGGTGAAGCTGATCCTGATCGGCGCCGCGGTATTGCTCAGCGTCGGCATGGGGATCCGGCAGAGCCTCGGCCTGTTCCTGACGCCGATGACCCGCGATCTCGGGATCGCCGCCGCGGATTTCACGCTCGCGATCGCGATGCAGAACATCGTCTGGGGATTGTCGCAGGCGCCGGTCGGGGCGCTCGCCGACCGATACGGCTTGCGCATCACCTTGATCGCCGGCGCGGCGATCTATGTCGTCGGCCTGGCGATCATGGCGTTGGCTGGCGGGGTCGCGGCATTGCTCGTCTCGGGCGCGTTTATCGGCATCGCGCTGTCCTGCACCGCCTCGTCATTGGCGATGACGGCGACGGCGCGGGCGGTCCCGGAAGAGCGGCGCAGCAAGACGCTGGGGATCGTCTCGGCGGCGGGATCGCTCGGCACGCTGATGGTGCCGCTCGCGACCCAGGGCCTCCTGGCGCACGAGCCGTGGCAGATCGGCGCGCTGTTCTTCCTGGTATTGGCGCTGGTCATGCTGCCGGCGGGTTTTTGGGCGGGCGGCGCCGATTACATGCCCGGGCGCGGCGCCGGCCGCACCTCGATGCTCGAGATGCTCGGCCAGGCGATGCGGCACCGGCCGTTTCTCGTCATGTCGGGCGCCTATTTCGTGTGCGGCCTCAATCTCGTCTTTCTGACAACGCATCTGCCGACCTATCTCGCGATTTGCGGGCAGGACCCGATGCTGAGCGCCGAGGCGTTGGCGGTCATCGGCGGGATGAACTGCGTCGGTTCGCTGGCGGCCGGCTGGCTGGGCGCGCGCTATCCAAAGCACATCCTGTTGGGGCTGCTCTACATCTTGCGCGCCGGCGTCTTCACCGCGTATTTCATGATGCCGCCGACCCCCGCTTCGACGCTCGTTTTCGCGGCGGCAATGGGGATGCTCTGGCTGAGCGTGGCGCCGCTCGTCAGCGGTCTTGTCGCCGAGATGTTCGGGACGCGCTACATGGCGACGTTGCTCGGGATCTCGTTTGTGTTGCACCAGGTCGGCTCTTCGCTCGGCGCCTTTGGCGGCGGGCTCATTTTCGACATGACCGGCTCCTATGGCCGGGCCTGGCAGACGGGCGTGTTGATCGGGTTTGCCGCGGGGGTCGTGCAGATTCTCGCCGGCGGCCCGGGCCGGCATCGCGACCGCGCCCTCGAACCCCGCCTCGCCCCGACCTAGAACAGGACCGCGGCCGCCTGAGCTCTGGTCGAAGGGCCGGCTGCGAGCGGGCGAGACGCCCGCGGTCAAGCTCAGCCGACCCCGTCCAGCCCGTCGCCGATTGTGGCTTCCCATTCGGACATTTCGGCGTTCAGTCGTTGATCCGCTTCGACAGTACGCGCAATCGCCGCCAAGCGCCGGTTGTGATCGCTGAAGCGTTCGCCGTCGGCTCGCTCGGTCCGGAACCCATTTACCTTCCAAGGCTTACACAGTTTGCAGCCGGCTCGCTGGTTTCGTGCACGCCCGCGTTTGTGATGCATCTCGAAATCCTCAGATTCGGACGTCCGCCTAAGATATAAGCCGCCAGTGCGGAAAAGCGCACCGCATCTCGCTGGCAAGATGTTTCGGCGGAATATGTTTCGCTCTTCAGCCCTATGCTCGCTCGTTGAATCCGCTAAAACGGGATCTCATCATCCAAATCGTGATGCACGTTCGGTTTGGAGCTGGGGAGAAGTTGGGTTCGCTCCGGTTTAGGGAGAAGCGGCGTAGGTTCAGCTCCGTCTCGGAGTGCCGCCATAACACGTTCAAGTTTCTGCACGAGTGGTTCGAGGTTTTTGGCACACTGGCCAACGACACCAGACAGATCGAGGAAGCGACCGAAGACGGCGTCGATCGTGGTTCGATCTCGATCGACTTCGCTCTCTAACCCGGCGATCCGCTTGTAGATAAGTTCCCTTTTAGACTCGCTTGCAATGTTTGCGTTCACGATCTTTCGAACAGTGTTTAGAAGATTGTGTATTTCTTCCTTATCTAGCGGCTTGATCGTAACTACCGTTCCCGCTTGGCCCGTTACGAGACGGGCCTTGCGCAACTTAAATCGCGTACGAACGTAGTTGACCCTGTTAAAAAAGTCATCGAACGCAGAGCGGAACTCCTCGTCGGCGAGATAGGTTATGTCCCGGACCTCCAACTCCAACTCATACTCGTCGAGGAACGCTAGAACAGATGACACATAATAGCGTTCCGGTGAGTACGAGCCGGTGTAGTACCCGGTACTATCGGAGTTATTTCGACGATCTTCGGCCTGAGAAGCGGTAAGCGCGACACGAAGGCGCTCTTCGAACGCGATGAAGGCCTCTTCTCGATTCAAGCTCAGGTCATCAACATCTACAGTGTCTATGATCATCTGCTTCTCGGGGGAGGGCCACGCGTAATCCCGTATTACGCGGCGGCGGGGATGCGCGCTTTGGCTTGTTCGGTGCGGCGCGCGAGGGCGGCGGTCATGTGCACCTGCTTTGGCGCGGTTGACGACATCGCGGATTCGCGGCGGTCGCGCAGCCCGAATATCGCCGACAGAATGCCGATCGCGCTGAGCTCGTCGAAACCGCTTCCCGCCAAGCGGCCGATGTAAAGATCGACCAATGCCGTGCAGGCGCCGAGCGACAGGTTTGCCGGCGCGCGATCGAATTCGTCTTTGTATTGGATCAGCATCCGGATCAGCTTTTCGTCCATAATTCGGTTCCCCCCGAAACCGGTTCGCTCAAGAACAGCCGCTGGTGCCGCCGCAGGTGTCGCACTTCAAGCAGGTGCCATTGCGCACCAGCGTGAAGTTGCCGCATTCGCCGCAGCTGTCGCCTTCGTAACCCTTCATGCGCGCCTCCTGGATCTGTGCGAGGCGCGGATCGGACGCCGTGACCGCGACCGACGCCGCGACAGCGAGCGCGCCCGAGAACAGCGGCATGTCGGGCTCGGCGTGACCCGAGGTTTCGCTGCGGACGCCCGAGGCGCGCTTGCCGCCGCCCTGCAAGACAGTGAGCTTGTTGCGCACAAAGCCGTTAGACGCGACGCGCTGCATCATCGCCGTGATCGCGGCGCGGTCCGGCTCGGTGACCGGTTCGGTGTCGCGCAAATTCGACTCGGCCGCTGCCCCCTTGCCGAGCGTATCCGGCATGAGGTCGGCCGGCTCGACATGCGCGAGGTCGTTGCGGTCGAGATAGGAGATCGCCAGCTCGCGGAAGATGTAGTCGAGGATCGAGGTCGCCATCTTGATCGCGTCATTGCCCTCGACGATCCCCGACGGCTCGAAACGCGTGAAGGTGAAGGCTTCGACAAATTCCTCGAGCGGCACGCCGTATTGCAGCCCCAAAGAGATCGCGATCGCGAAATTGTTCATCAGCGAGCGGAAGCCGGAACCCTCCTTGTGCATGTCGATAAAGACTTCGGCGAGGCGGCCGTCTTCCCACTCGCCGGTGCGCAGATAAACCTTGTGGCCGCCGACCATCGCCTTTTGCGTATAGCCCTTGCGGCGGTTCGGCAGGCGGCGGCGCTCGGCGCGGCTGACGACTCGTTCGATGACGCGTTCGACGATGCGCTCGGCGACGATCGGCGCGCGCTCCACCGGCGACAGCTGGTAGAGCTCGGCCGCCTGATCCTCCGCGTCCTCGTCCTCGCCGAACAGCGTCGAGGCGAGGGGCTGCGACAATTTCGAGCCGTCGCGGTAAAGCGCCACCGCCTTCAGCCCGAGGCGCCAGGACAGCTGATAGGCGTCCTTGCAATCCTCGATCGTCGCCGAGTTCTGCATGTTGATCGTCTTCGAGATCGCGCCGGTGATGAAGGGCTGCGCCGCCGCCATCATGCGGATGTGGCCCTCGACCGAGATGCAGCGCGTGCCGTTGCGGCCGCACGGATTGGCGCAATCGAAGACCGCCAGGTGCTCGGACTTCAGATAGGGCGCGCCTTCCAAGGTCATCGCGCCGCAGCAATAGGTATTGGCGGCCTCGATCTCGGCGCGCGAGAAGCCGAGCGCCGCGAGGAGATCGAAGCCGGGTTCGGCGAGCCGCTCGGCCGCGATGCCGAGGCGCTCCGTGCAGAAGGATTCGCCCAAGGTCCATTTGTTGAAGGCGAATTTGATGTCGAAGGCGGAGCCGAGCGCCGCCTCGACCGCGGCAAGCGCGGTCTCGTCGAAGCCCTTTTGCGCGAGCGTGGCGTGGTTGATCGCCGGCGCGCCCTTGAGCGTGCCGTGCCCCAGCGCGTAGCGCTCGATCTCGGCGATCTCGTTCATGCGGTGGCCGAGCGAGAGCAAGGCCTGCGGCACGAGACGGTTGATGATCTTGAAATAGCCGCCGCCGGCGAGCTTCTTGAATTTGACCAGCGCGAAATCGGGCTCGATGCCGGTCGTGTCGCAATCCATTACGAGGCCGATCGTGCCGGTCGGCGCGATGACGGTGGTCTGCGCGTTGCGGAAGCCGTGCTTCTCGCCCAGCGCGAGCGCCGCGTCCCAGGCGGCGCGCGCCGCGACGGCGAGCGCGAGGTCCGGGCAGTTCGCCGCGTCGAGCGGCACCGGCGCGGTCGCGAGCGCCTCATAGCCCGCCGTCTCGCTATGCGCGGCACGGCGATGATTGCGGATGACCCGCAGCATCGCCTCGCGGTTCTTTTCGTAGGCCGAGAACGGGCCGAGCTGGGCCGCCATCTCGGCCGATGTGGCATAGCAAGTGCCGGTCAGGAGCGCGGTGACGGCGCCCGCCATGGCGCGGCCGGCCTCGCTGTCATAGGCGATGCCCATCGCCATCAAGAGACCGCCGAGATTGGCGTAGCCGAGGCCTAAGGTGCGATAGGCGTAGCTGAGGCGCGCGATCTCCTTTGACGGGAATTGCGCCATCATGACGGAGATTTCAAGGACGAGCGTCCAGAGGCGCACCGCGTGACGGAAATCCTCGACTGCGAAGCTGCCATCGGCTTCGCGGAAGGCGAGCAGGTTCAGCGAGGCGAGATTGCACGCCGTGTCATCGAGGAACATGTATTCCGAGCACGGGTTTGACGCGTTGATGCGGCCGCTCTCGGGACAGGTGTGCCAATCGTTGATCGTCGTGTCGTACTGGATGCCGGGATCGGCGGAGGCCCAGGCGGCATGCGCGATCCGGTCCCATAATTCGCGCGCCGGCATCGTCTTTGCCACTTTGCCGTCGGTGCGGCGGATCAGCTGCCAGTCGGCGCCCGATTCGACGCGCTCGAGAAAATCGTTCGCGATCCGCACCGAGTTGTTCGAGTTCTGGCCGGCGACGGTCAGATAGGCTTCCGAATCCCAATCGGTGTCGTAGGTGCGGAAGTCGATCGCGGCGTAACCCTGACGCGCAAACTGGATCACGCGCTGGACATAGTTTTCCGGGATCATCGTGCGGCGGGCAGCGCGGATCTCGCGTTTCAGCGCCGGGTTCTTTGCGGGATCGAACGGGTCTTCCGCGTCTTCCCGGCAGGCCGCCATAATCAGATTGAGGTGCTTGGCGGCGAGCTTCGAGCCGGAGACGAGAGCGGCGACCTTCTGCTCCTCAATCACCTTCCAGTCGATGTAGTCCTCGATGTCGGGATGGTCGGCGTCGACGATGACCATCTTGGCGGCGCGCCGGGTCGTACCGCCGGATTTGATCGCGCCGGCCGCGCGGTCGCCGATCTTCAGAAAGCTCATCAGGCCGGAGGAGCGGCCGCCACCCGACAATCTCTCCCCGTCGCCGCGCAATTTCGAGAAGTTGGAGCCGGTGCCCGAGCCGTATTTGAACAGGCGCGCCTCGCGCACCCACAAATCCATGATCCCGCCCTCGTTGACGAGATCGTCGGAGACGGACTGGATAAAGCAGGCGTGCGGCTGCGGGTGCTCGTAGGCGCTTTCGGAGGCGCGCAATTTCCCGGTGCGGTAATCGACGTAGTAGTGGCCTTGCGCCGGCCCGTCGATGCCGTAGGCCCAGTGAAGCCCGGTGTTGAACCATTGCGGCGAGTTCGGCGCGCCCATCTGGCGCGCCAGCATCAGCCGCAATTCATCGAAGAAGGCGCGGGCGTCCTCTTCGGTATCGAAATAGCTCCCCTTCCACGCCCAATAGGTCCAGGTGCCGGCGAGCCGGTCGAAGCATTGCTTGGCGCTGGTCTCGCCGATCGTGCGCTCGCCCTTCGGCAGCACGGCCAGAGCGGCTTCGTCGGCGGCGCGGCGCCACAGCCAGGGCGGCACGCCCTCTTCCTCGATGGCGGCGACCCGCGCCGGCACCCCGGCCTTGCGCAGATATTTCTGCGCGAGGATGTCGCACGCGACTTGGCTCCACTCGGCCGGGACTTCGATTCCCTCGGCGGCGAACACGACCGATCCGTCGGGGTTGCGGATTTCGCTCGTGGCGCTGCGGAAGGCAACGCTTTCGTACGGATCCCGCCCGGCCGTGGTAAAACGACGCGCGATTTGCATTGGCTTCCCCCGAGAACTCAGGGGTAGCCCCGCCACAAAATGTAGCGGAACCCCCCTTGTTGGAAACCAAATATAGTCCCGCCGACCAGAGCGCGTCTACTAGATATGCGCATCGAACCCATTTTTGACCCAATTAGTGGATTTTGAGACACAGCCCTTTACCGCGGCTCGACCGCGATGCAATAGTCCGCGCCGCGCGACAAAACGGGCGCGCGACAATAAGGACCGCCATGGGCGCGACGCTCGGGACATGGCTATTGACCTGGCTCCGGGGCGAGCTCGTGGGCGCCGACGATTACGGCAACCGCTATTACCGGCTGAAAGGCGACAAGCCGCGGCGGCTCGGCGGCGGGCGCTTCAGCCGCGAGCGGCGCTGGGTCATCTACAATGGGGAGCCGGAGGGCTCGAAGGTGCCGCAGGAATGGCATGCCTGGCTGCATCACATGGTCAACGAGGTGCCGCAGCCGCGTCAGCGCTACCCCTGGGAAAAGCCGCACCAGCCAAACATGACCGGGACGCCGCAGGCCTATCATCCGCCGGGCTCGGTGTTGCGCGGCGGGCATCGCCGTCGCGCCACCGGCGATTACGAGCCCTGGACACCGGGATAAACCGCATCTTGACCGACGATCTCCGGGGAAGCGCGCGATGAGGGGGAATCTGATCGAGAGCGTCATGGGCGCGGTCGTGCTGGTCGTGGCCGCGCTGTTTCTGTTCTTTGCCTTCAACACGAGCCAATTGCGGGCGGTGCCGGGTTACGAATTGGTCGCGGATTTCGAGCGGGTCGACGGGGTTCGCGAGGGCGGTGACGTGCGAATCAGCGGGATCAAGATCGGCTCGATTGTCGGCGAGACGCTCGATTCGAAGACGTTTCTCGCGCGGCTGCGGCTGAGCATCGACCCGTCCGTCAAACTGCCCGACGACACGGTCGCCGAGATCGTCTCGGCGGGGCTCTTGGGCGACAAGTATCTGTCGCTGGTGCCGGGCGGTTCGGAGACGCTGATCCCGCCGGGCGGCCAGATCAAATACACGCAATCCTCGGTGACGCTGGAAAACCTGATCGGCCAGATGATCTTTTCCAATAGCGGCTCGAAGAAGCCGGCCGAAGGCGAAGCGCCTTCCGAGCCGCAGGCTCAGCCGCAAGCCGCGCCAGGGGGCGCCGCGCCCGCCAAACGATAGGGCAGCAGGGCAGGGGGTTATGGCCGGGGGTTGGGGTGGTAAACCGGCGCCGCCGCGCGACATAAAGGCGAGTGCGCGGCGGCCGCGGCTGCTGCGTCTTTGAGTAGGAAAGATCATGGCCGAGAATGCGTTGGGAGCATCAGGCGAGTTTCCGGTCTGGCGGACGCCGGAAGGCGAGCCGGTTTCCTGCGTCGAGAAGATCAAGGTGCTCAACGAGAACCTCGCCGAACTGCGCGATCTGGCGCAGGACGCGCTCGAAGATGCGGTGTTGATGGGCTGCGACGAGCGGCAGGTGCGCGAGGTGCTGGCCGGCATCGTCGCCGGTCTCGTCAACCCCTACCGCTCGTGAAGCTGATCGTTTCGCTGGCCGGAATCGCGCTGGCCGGAATCGCGTTGGCAGCGGCCGGCGCGGTCGCGAGCGCCGGCGCGGCGGAGATGCTTCCGGAACCAACGGCCCAATTGCAGGGGCTCGATAAGACCACCGCGCGGGTATCGCAATTCGATGCCGCGGTCGGCGCGACGGTGCGATTCGGCAATCTGTCGATTGTCGTGCGCGATTGCCGGCGCAGCCCGCCGGAGGAGCGGCCCGAGAACGCCGCCTTTGTCGAGATTTACGAAACACGCCCAGGCGAAGCCAAGGAGCGCCTGTTCAGCGGCTGGATGTTCTCGTCGAGCCCGGCTTTGTCGGCGCTCGAGCACGCCGTCTACGACGTCAACCTCCTCGCCTGCAAAGGCGGCGCTGCCGCGCCATCCGCCCCCGCAGCGGCGCCGAGCGCGCCGGCCCCGGCCGGCAAATCGCGCGGGAAGACAGCGCGGTAGCGCAGCGCCTCCCCCAAGAGCCGGTGATAGCGGGCGCGGGTGATCTCGATCGCGCCGAATTGCGCCAGATGCGGCGTCAGGAACTGCGTGTCGAGCAGACGGTAGCCGCCATGGCGCAAGCGCGCTACGAGATGCACGAGCGCGACCTTGCTCGCATCGGTCACGCGGCTGAACATGCTCTCGCCGAAAAAGGCGCCGCCGAGCGAGACCCCATAGAGACCGCCGACCAGTTCACCGTCATGCCAGCACTCGACGCTGTGCGCGGCGCCCCGCTCGAAGAGGCCGGTATAGAGCTCCAGGATCTCGTCATTGATCCAGGTGTTGGGCCGCTTGTCGCTCGATTCGGCGCAGCCGTGCATGACGGCCTCGAAGGCGGTGTCGCAGCGGATCGTGAAGAGGTTTTGCCGAACGATTCGGCGCAGGCGGCGCGGCACGTGGAACGCGTCGAGCGGGATGATGCCGCGCCGCTTCGGATCGACCCAGAAAAGCTCGGGATCGTCCGCCGATTCGGCCATCGGGAAGATGCCGGCGGCATAGGCGCGCAGCAGGATTTCGGGGCTCAGCGGGATCAGCACAGCAACTGTCTCACGCGGGCGCGCTCAGGAAGCGTTCGAGCCAGTGGATGTCGTAATCGCCGCGGCGGAAATCGGCATCCTCGACAAGCCGCTGATGCAGCGGGATCGTCGTTTCGATGCCGCCGACGACATATTCCTCCAGCGCGCGCCGGAGCCGCATCAAGCATTCCTCGCGGGTCGCGCCATGCACGATCAGCTTGGCGACGAGGCTGTCGTAAAAGGGCGGCACCTCGTAGCCCTGATAGAGCGCGCTGTCGATGCGCACGCCGAGCCCACCCGGCGCGTGATATTCGCTGATGCGGCCGGGCGACGGGCGGAAATCGGTCGAGCTCTCGGCATTGATGCGGCATTCGATCGCGTGGCCGCACAGCCGGACATCGCTCTGGCGGATCGCGAGTGGCATGCCGGCGGCGATGCGCAATTGCTCGCCGACCATGTCGATGCCGCTGATCATCTCGCTGACTGGATGCTCGACCTGCAGGCGCGTGTTCATCTCAATGAAATAGAACGTCCCGTCCTGGTACAGAAACTCCATCGTGCCGGCGCTGCGGTACCCGAGCTCCTGCAAGGCGGCGCAGGCGATGCCGGTCAGCCGCTCGCGTGCCGTGCGGTCGAGTGCCGGCGAGGGG
Source organism: Pseudomonadota bacterium (assembly GCA_046724035.1). GTDB lineage: Bacteria > Pseudomonadota > Alphaproteobacteria > ATCC43930 > CGMCC-115725 > DATARH01. Next base: position 10,628 of record JBKOVT010000223.1, read on the forward strand.
CTCTCCTCAAGGATCTTCTGATGCGAGCGCTGCAACGAGCAGTCGCGCTCGCCGAGATGAATGACATTGCCCTTCCCGTCCCCGAGCAATTGCACCTCGATATGGCGCGGCCGGTCGAGAAAGCGTTCGAGATAGACGGAATCATCGCCGAACGCGGCCTTCGCCTCGGCTTGCGCCAGCGGCAGCATGTGACGCAATTCGTCGGCATCGCGCGCCAGCTTCATGCCGCGCCCGCCGCCACCCGCGGCGGCCTTCAGCAGCACGGGATAGCCGATCTCACGGGCCGCGCTCTCGGCGGCGGCGACATCGCGCAGCGCCTCTGGCGATCCGGGCACCGTGGGGATGCCGAGTCGCTCGGCCGCAGCCTTGGCGCGCACCTTGTCGCCCATCAGTCGGATATGGTCGGGGGAGGGGCCGATAAAGGTGAAGCCGTGCTCCTCGACAGCGGCGGCGAAATCGGCGTTCTCGGCGAGGAAGCCGACACCAGGATGGATCGCATCGGCGCCGGTGATCGTCGCGGCGGACAGGATCGCCTGGACATTGAGATAGCTCGCGCGGGCCGGCGGCGGACCGATGCAGACAGTCTCGTCGGCGAGCCGCACATTCATCGCGCGCGCATCGGCGGTCGAATGCACCGCGACGGTCTTGATCCCCAATTCGTGACAGGCGCGATGAATGCGCAGCGCGATCTCGCCGCGATTGGCGATCAGCACCTTCTCGAACATGCGTCGAGAAATCCGCCGATCACTCGATCAGCATCAGCGGCGCGCCGTATTCGACGGGCGCCGCGTCTTCGACAAAGATGCGCGTCAGGCGGCCCGCGCGCGGCGCGCGGATCTGGTTCATGACCTTCATCGCTTCGATGATCAGCAGGGTCTGACCCTCGCTGATGGTGTCGCCGATTCGTGCGAAGGGCGACGCGCCGGGCTCGGCCGCGAGGTAGGCGATGCCGACGATCGGCGAGGTCAGCGTGCCGGGGTGATGAGCGCCGTTGGTTGCGGTCTTCTCGGCAGCAGCCTGCGGCGGCTCGGCATGAGGCGACGCGCCGTTGGTTGCGGCCACAGGCACGGCGCCGTTTGTCGCGGGAGGCGCCGATACCGCGACGCCGGCCGGTCCGCGCGCGAGACGAATGCGCGTGTCGCCGACCGCGTATTCGATCTCGGTCAGGCCGGTCTCTGCGAGAAGCCCGGCCAAGGTACGGATCGCCGCCGCGTCGGGCGCGGGAGGCGCGCGGCGGCCCCCGATCTTCATCGAAGGAATTTTCACCGTGCGGCCTCGCGCGGTTCCGCCTCGATGACACTGGCGAGCGCTTCCAATGCCAACTCGTAACCCTGCGGCCCGAGACCGCAGATGACGCCGCGCGCGGCGAGGCTGACATAGGAAACGTGGCGGAACGGCTCGCGCCGGAAAATATTCGACAAATGCACCTCGATGACCGGGAGATCGGCCGCGTTCAGCGCGTCCAGAATCGCGACCGATGTGTGCGTCAGCGCGCCGGCGTTGAGGACGATGCCATCGGCCGCCTCGCGCGCCTCATGAATCCAATCGACAAGCTGGCCTTCGTGATTGGTCTGACGGAAATCGATCGTCAGATCGAGCGCCGCGGCGCGCGCGAGACAACGCTGCTCGACATCGGCCAGTGTATCATAGCCATAAGTTGCCGGCTCGCGGACTCCGAGCAGGTTCAAATTCGGCCCATTTAAGATAAAGACGGTCGGCAAGTCCGGACTCCGCGGCGGCCGGCCGCCTTATAGCATGCGGGGGGCGGGGGGCAAGCCGGGCGGGCATCGGCCGCCTTATGGCGCGCCGACGCCCTTCCGCAACCCGCTACCGCGGAAATGTTAGTAGGTGCTGGTTCGCGACGTCCCTCGAATCGCGTGCAGGATGACGAGCAGCACGATCGCGCCGCCGATCGCGACGAGGATGCTGTAGAGATTGAAGCCGCTGCCCTCGCCGCCGACGGCCGACATGATAAAGCCGCCGATCACCGCGCCGACGATGCCGATGACGATATCGAGCAAGAATCCTTCGCCGTGCCGGTTGACGATCAGACTGGAAATGAAGCCGGCGATCAGTCCCAGCACGATCCACGCCAAAATCGACATGAGGTTTTCCTCCAAACCCGTTAGGTTACCGACGCGCAATTTGGGGGAGAGCCGAACGGTGCCTCACATTACGGAACTGTGCCTTTTCGCCGCCGCCTTCGTTATCGCGTTCGCTTACGGGCCGAGCCTCGCAGGGCTGGTCCGCAAAGCGTTGCGCAACACGAGGCGGCGCTAACGCGAGGCACCGCCGTTCTCCACCACTGCAACGGCGAACGCTTCACAGCGCTGTGAGGATGCCGGTCGCGCGTTTCGATTGATCCGGGCCGCAGCGGTCTAGCCTTCCGCGACAAAACCCGCGCTACTCGGCGGCCGCGGCGAGGCTCGCGGCGACGGGTGCGGTTTGCGGCATGCGCGAGGCGGCCCAATAGCCGAGCCCCATGATGCCGGCGCCCGCGATGGCGTTGCCGATCGTCACCCAGAACAGGTTCCAGACGAGCCCGGCGAGCGTCACCGTCTCCGGGTGCGGCGCGAGCAAGGCGATCGACAGCAATGTCATATTCGCGACCGAGTGCTCGAAGCCGCTCGCGATAAAGGCGTAGAGGCACCAGAAGATTGCGATGCATTTGGCGGTGTCGTTGGTCATCCGCGCCGAGGTCCAGATCGCGAGACAAACGAGCCAGTTGCACAGGATCGCGCGGGCGACGAGCTGCAATGCCGGCGCGTTCATTTTGGCCACCGCGACGGTGACGATCAGCGGGTCCTTGCCGCCGATCCCGAGCAAGGCCGGGCCGCCGCCGCCCGCGACAAACAAGGCCGCGAGCAGCGCGCAGCCGATCAGATTGCCGGTCCATGATCCAGTCCAGCATTTGGCAAGTTCGCGCAGCCCGATGCGGCCCTGCAGCCAGCCATGCGTCATGAACATCGTGTGCCCGGTGAAGAGATCGGAGCCGGCGAAGATGACGAGGGTCAGCGCGATGCCGAAGGAGGCGCCCATGACAACCGGGCGTATGCCCGGATCGACCGCGTTGCCGACGCAGAAGATCAGGATGATGCCGAGCCCGACATAGGCGCCGGCCATCATCGCGCTGATCGTGAACCCGAGCGGCGAGCGCCGCAGAAACTCCGCCTTGACGACGGCGGTCTTGGCGAACTGGTCGACGGTCTCGATGAACATCGGTACTCTCCGTTAGTACACGTCTTTTTGGTAGCGGCCCTCGGCGGTGAGGTGCGCGAGGTAGGATTTGGCAGCCGCAGGGTCCATCCGTCCTTCCTTGCCGACGATGTAGGCGAGGCCGCGATCGACATCGCGTGCCATTCGCGCGGCATCGCCGCAGACATAGAGATGCGCGCCATCCTCGAGCCACGCCCACAATTCGGCGGCGTGCTCCAGCATGCGGTGCTGGACGTAAATCTTGTGCTCCTGGTCGCGCGAGAAGGCGGTATCGAGGCGGGCCAAGAGCCCGTCGCGGTAAAAGGAGGTCAGCTCGTCCTCGAACAGGAAATCGGTGTCGCGCCGCGGATTGCCGAAGAACAGCCAATTGCGGCCGATGGCGCCGGTCGCGCGGCGCTCCTGCAAAAAGGCGCGGAACGGCGCGATCCCGGTGCCGGGGCCGATCATGATCATCGCGTGATCGGCCGGCGCGATGCGAAAGCCGTCGCTGGGGCGCACAAAGACTGGCACGGGGGCGTCCGGCTTTGTGCGGTCGCAGAGAAAGGTCGAGGCAACGCCGCTGCGCCGCCTTGCGCGCCTTTCGTAGCGTACCGGCGCGACGGTCAGATGGATCGCGCCGTTGCTGTGCTTTGGGGAAGAGGCGATCGAATAAAGCCGGGGCTGCAGCGGATCGAGAGCGGAGATCAGCTCGGATAAAGGCGGCCGCGCCGAGGGGAAGTTTTCGAGGAGATCGAGGAGGTCGGCGTCCTCGGGGCCGATGCCGGGATAGCCCTCGGCCATCGCCTGCAGGATGCGCGACTCGTCAAGATCGCGGGCGCGCGACGACAGCACCTCGATCGCCTGATCGGAGGGGCGGCGGATCTCGCAGAATTGCGACAGAGCGTCAGAGAGCGGTCGCTCGTGGCAGTCCGGCGACAATACGGGGGTATCCGGCTTGGCGCCGAGCCGCGCGACGATCTGCGCCACGAGCTCGGGGTCGTTGCGCGCGACGATTCCGAGGCTGTCGCCGACTTCATAAGACAGCGCGCCGGTCTCGTCGGCGAGAACAACATGCCGCGTGTCCTTCTCCGAGCCGTCGCGGGTGAGGCGCGCCGCCTGGACGAGTCGGGCGGGGAGGAGTTCGCCGGAACCGGCCGGTGCGGGCGCCGCGCCGGAGGAGTCGGCAGTCGCGGGCGGCGTGAGGGGAGCGGGATCGCCGATCCCGGAGAGCAGCTCTTTCAGCGCGCGCGAGGTCGCCTTCCCACCCGGGACGCAGCGGGTCAGCTGCGCCTCCTCGCCGCGCGCGATCGCCTCGGCATAGCTGCGGCACAAATAGCCGCACTGGCCGCAATCGAGCTGTCCCATCGCCGCCATGAGCCGATGCTCGATCGGCCGCGCAGCGGCGAGCGCGAGCCGGTCGTCCAGCGGCAATGCCGGGTCGTGCCAGGGAAAGTCCTCGGCCTCTGCCTGAGTTGGCTGGGGCTGCGGCTTTGGTTGCGGTACGAGGGTGCTCGGCGTGGGGGCCGCCGCATCCGCAAACAGCGCGGCGAGATAACCGTCGAGCCAAGCGCGCTGCAACGGCGAGAACGGCGCGTTGTCCGGCAGGATGGGCGCGATAAAGCTCATGCCGCCGCTCGACTAAGCAGCACGGCAAGCTGCTCGGGGCTGTAGCGGCTGGCGAAAGCGTGGAAGGTTTCGCCGCGCTCGCGGTGAGCGAGATAGAAGCGCAGCAGGCGCTCGATGCGGTGCGGCAGCTCGTCGGCCGGGATGTCGCGCGCGATCTCGCGGGCGAGCCTCGCTTCAGTGCCGGCGCCGCCGCCGACCACGAGGTGATAACCCTCGACCGCCTCATCGCCGCCGGTGTCGATCTTTGTCGCGACGAGGCCGATATCGCCGATGCAATGCTGCGCGCAGGAATTGGGGCAACCCGTCAGGTGGATGTTGAGCGGCTCGTCGAGCGCGAGGCTTCGATCGAGATGGTCGGCGAGCGCCAGCGCGTGGCGCTTTGTGTCGGCGAGAGCGAATTTGCAGCCGGCATTTCCGGTACACGCGACGATGCCGCCGCGGATCGCACTGACATTTGTCGCAAGGCCCAGCGCCTCGATCTCGGCGATCGCATCGGCGATCTCGGCATCCGGCACATCGGACAGGATCAGGTTCTGCCAGACCGTCAGGCGCAATGTGCCGGAGCCGCGGCGTTCGGCGATACCGGCGAGGCCGCGCAATTGCGCCGCGGCGAGGCGCGAAGCGCGCGCGACGATGCCGATGTAAGAAAGGCCTGGCTGCGCCTGCTTGTGCACGCCGATATGGGCGCGCTTGTCGATCGGGCCGCGCGGCTCCCACCATTCCGCCGCAGCGGGGCGCCACTGTACCGGCAGGAATTGTTCCGCATGTTTCATCAGCCAGTCGAGGCCCCGAGCCGCGATCAGGTAGTTGAGCCGCGCCTTTTTGCGGTCGGTGCGGTCGCCATGCTCGATAAAGACGCGCAAGATTGCTGCCGCGGCGGCCACGACCTCGCCCGGTTCGAGGAGGACGCCGCTGTTCCGAGCAAAGCTGCCGTGGCCAGTAATGCCGCCGAGCAGCATGCGGAAATAGACACCGGCCGGCACCGGCCTCCCCGGCCCGACCCTGACCGCCGCAAAACCGATGTCGTTGGTGTCTTCGAGAACGCCGATCCGGCCGCCGCCGTCGAAGGCGATGTTGAACTTGCGCGGCAGACCGAACAGCTCGCGGTGATTCAGGATGTGGTGATAGAGCGCGCGGGTCAGCGGCCGGGTGTCGATCAGCTCCTGCGGGTCGATGCCGGCGAGCGGGCTGCCGGTCAAGTTCCGGATATTGTCGGCGCCGGCGCCGCGCGAGGTCAGGCCAAGCTCCTCGATTGCGGTCAGGACATCGAGCGGGTGGGCGGCGCCGATCTCGCGGATCTGCAGATTGGCGCGCGTCGTGATGTCGACAGAGCCGCCGCCGAACCGTTCGGCGATGTCGGCGAGGCCCTTCGCCTGGTATGCCGACAAGATGCCGCCGGGCAGGCGCAGGCGCAGCATAAAGGCGTCCTGGTTTGGCGCGACGTAGAACAGCCCGTGGAATTTGTGGAGGAAAACGTCGGTGCCCTGCGGGAAGCGGCCAGCGGCGGCGTTCGCCGCCATCTCGTCCCACATATCGAAGGGGTCTTTCGCCCGCTTCGCCATTTCCTCCGGGACGAGCGTGCCGCCCGCGGCAAGCGTCCGATCCTGTGCCAGGCGATGGATTACCGTCGGATCGTTGCCCGGCGCCGGCTCGCTCGCGGTCGCGGCAGGGTCAGATGCGGGCGATGCCGCGCCATTGGGCAGCGCGATGCCGCGCTTTTTGGCAAGCCCGGCGATAAACCCTTCGAGATACTGCTTCTGGTCTTCGGTAAAGCCTGAGTTTTCCGGCATCTAACCTGGCACGCGCGATGACAACTTTGCTGCATTGCAGCAACTGCCGTGCCAAGTGCCGGGAAGCCTCTCAGCGCTGGAAATGCGTGTGGGTGCGTCCCCAGTCGAACAGGGCTTTCAGCACCGGACCGAGCGCCCGGCCTTTTGGGGTCAGGAGATATTCGGCGCGGGGCGGGTGCTGCTCGTAGAAGCGGCGTTCGACAATGCCGGCTTCTTCGAGGCGCTTCAGCCGGGCCGACAGCGTATTCGGGCTGATGCCGCCGAGCGATGCCTCGAAATCCTGGAACTTGCGCGGCCCTTCGCGCAGCAGGTCGCGCAGGATCAGCATCGTCCAGCGC
>JBKOVT010000027.1:0-2909 GCA_046724035.1 Pseudomonadota bacterium
ACGAGATAGCGCCGGTCGATGTCGAGCAGCTCTGCCGTGGTGCCGTCCATCGGGTCCTCCAACTCAAACAGGGGTGGCTTCAATCCAGGAATTTGGGCTTAACGTAGGATCAGCGGTTCGGGAGGTCGAGGGGATAGATCGGCCGCCGCACCTTCGTGAAGGTCAGCTGGCCGTAATCGGAGGTGCAGACCCCGATCCCGGCGCAATCGACGACGCTTTTCGCCAGCGCGCCGAGGCCGGCTCGCCAATGCACCCGGCTCTTCAGCATGACATAGCGCTTCTGCATCGGGTCGATGCCGAGCGAGAGCAGGCAATTCAAATCGTTTGGCTCGACATGGCGCGAGATGACCACGATCTCGGCCTTGCCGGTATCGATGACGACGGAGGGGCCCATATCCATCATCACGCCGCGCCCCATCGGCCCCTTGTTGCGGAAGCGGCCGCTGGAGATTGTTTTGACGGTGCCGGTCACGGTTAGCGGCGGGCTCTCGCCCGGGATGGCCGGCATTTGCATCTTGCCGCCGATCGACAGCGTGACCGTGGCGCCGATACCGGCGGCGATGGCCTGCTGTACGGCCTCGGGGTCGTAGATCGCGAAGGCGGCGACATTGTCGAGCCCCTCGCGCAGGATCGCGGCAAGCACAATTGTCGTGTCCATCGTGCCGCCCGAGGCGCAATTGTCGTAGTGGTCAAGCAGGACGATCGGTCCCTCGCCTGGCTTCGGCGGCTCCGCGGCTTTGGCATGCGCCAGCGATTGTTCGAGCGGTTCGATGCGGTAGACGAAATCCTCGCGATCCTTCCAAGCCTGACCGAGGAGCTCGTCGCGAAGCTTTTCAGCGAGGCCGCGGTTGGCGTCGGTGACAACGAGCGCGCTGAGCCCGGCATTCGTGATGTCGGCATGCGGAAAGCCGGTGAAGAGGCTTGCATCCAAAGCCGCTTCACTCGCGATTGCGGCGCAGCGCGCCTGCAATTCCTTGTTCGGGTGATCGTCCGAGCCCTGGCGCATGACATGCGGCAGCATCGGCACGTTGCCCCAGGCCATCACCGGCCTCACCTCGCCCCGCATCGCCCGCAGCAGGATCTCGCCCGCGCGCTTCGCCGTGTCGTAAGTGTCGATATGCGGGTAGGTGCGGTAGCCGGTGACGACCGTCGCGTTCTCGACCATCGCGTCGTAAAGATTGGCGTGCATGTCGAGCGAGACCGCGATCGGCGTCTTCGGGTCGATCGCGCGGATGCGGCGCAAGAGCTCGCCCTCGCCGTCCTCGAAGCTCTCGGTCACCATCGCACCGTGCAGATCGAGGAACATGCCGTCATAGCCGCCTCTTGCAACGGCGTCGCAGATCATTGCGGCGATGTGCTCGTAGGCGGCATCCTCGACCGGGCGCGAGGGCGGCGCCGAAGCGGCGATCGGCAGCACGATGTCGGCCCGTTCGCGCGCGGCAAGATCGAGATAGGCGCCGAGCCCCGAGCCGGTGCCACGATAGGCCTGGATCGCCGCCTCGCCATAGAGCGGCCCCGGGCCGTGTCCGAACCGCGCCAACGGGGTCGGCACCGGCGAGAAGGTGTTGGTCTCGTGCTTCATCATCGCGATCAAGAGGCGCATCGGGGGCTCCCTGCGGCGGGGGGCTAGAATAGCCGTCCGCCCCTACTGCGATAGCCGCTTTTCGAAGAAGGCGAACTGGCCGTCGGGATTGGGGCCGTAGGGCGGGATCTCGACAAAGCCGAGCTTGCGATAAAGCGAGATCGCCGCGCCCATGCTCGGCCGGTGCGTGTCGAGCCGCACCCGCTCGTAGCTTTTAACCCGCGCCTCGGCGATCGCGCGCTCGGTGAGGATCCGGCCGAGCCCCGCCCCTCGCGCGTCGGGCAGCACATAAAGCCGCTTGATCTCGGCGACGCCGGGCATAAGCGGCTTCAGACCGACGATACCGATTGTCGCATCGCCCTGGGTCGCAACCAGCAGGCACCCGCCCGGCGGGCTGTAAGGAGCCGGCAAGCCGGCCAGCTCCGCGTCGAAGCCCTGGAAATCGAGGCTGAACGGCAGCGACGCAGCATAGGCGCGGAACAGCTTCCGGGCGATTTCGACATCTTCCGGTCCGAAAACTTCCGCAATCGCAAATGGCATCACCCGGCCTGACGCAAGACGCGGCCGTGCTTCGCCCAGCTGATTGCGTCTTCGAGGCGATCGTCGCCCCAGAAGATCTCGCCATCGAGGATGAAGATCGGCGAACCGAACAAGCGCAGCCGGCGGGCTTCGTCAGTCTGCATTTCGAGTTCGCGCCGGACCGGGACGCTGCGGGCGGTCTCGACGACGCGGTCGTAATCCTGCCCGATCTCGGCCAACGCGGCGCGCAGATTGGGCTCCCCGCCATTCTCCTCGCCGAACTGGAACCATCGGCGATATGCAACAGGAATGAACGCCTTGCCCCATCCCTCCCGGAGTCCGAGCAATGCCACGCAATTGGCATGAAACGAGTCCGCGATCGGATAGGGCGCGGGTAATCGTACCGGGATGCCGTACATCGCGGCACGCCGCTCAATATCGCGCCACATATAAGCGGTCTTCGGCGATTCCGCAGGAAATGGGAAATAGTTCATCTCCTGCAGCAGTTTGCGGAAATCGAAGGGGTGCCAGCGGAAGGTGACGCCGTTCGTGTGCTCGACATTGGCTAGCCGCATCGCGGTCAGGCAGGTGTAGGTACTGCCCATCGTGAACCAGAAATCGATCGCACCGGCCGTAGTCATATCGCCTCCCTATTCTCTCCCAGAGCCATGGTTTGGTGATCCGCCGGCGTTTGCAAGCCTCTCAACCGCCCTGCACAGCCGCTTCGATCCGCGCTACGCTGCGCAAATCAGGGAGGAACATGATGAAGCGCAGTATCGATCGCATCCTGACGACGCATGTCGGCAGC
>JBKOVT010000379.1:0-7119 GCA_046724035.1 Pseudomonadota bacterium
GGCCCCGCCGGCTGGCTCGAACACATCATCATGGGCCTCGAGCACGAGGCGATATCGGATGTCAGCATGCTGCCCGATACGCCATCGGCGCTCGAGCGCGAGTGGCGCTCGCTCGATCGCAACGGCTCGGCTCTCGGTGCGCTGATCGGGCTTGGCTGGGTAGCTCTGGCCGCCTGCCTCGCCCTCCTGGCCGAAAGGCTGACGGCGCGCGGCTTGAGCCGGCGGCTGCGCCGCGCGCTGCGGTCGCGGATCGCCGGGCCGAGCGCCGGCGATCTGCTGTTGCTGCTCCTTTGCGATGTCGTCGGCTTGGCAGTGTTCGGCGTCGTTTTTGTCTATAGCCGACATTGGCTGATGAATGTCGGCGTCTCGCTGAGCCTGATCCTGCTTGCCGCCAATGTGCTGATCCGCTGGCGCATCTTTGTGCTGATCCCCCGCATCGTGCTGCGGCCCGGTGCGCCGGCGGCGCGGCTCATCGATATTCCGGAAGGCGAAGCTCGCCGCCTGATGCGCTTTCTTGCCCTGGTCCTGCTTACGATCACGGCCCTGGTCGGATTCGGCCGCTACGGTCTGTCGGATGAGGACAGCGGCGCGCCGCATGTCATCGGCATTGTCGTCGCCACCACGGTCTGCGCGCTCGACGCCTGGATGGTGGTCCGGGCCCGTGGCGCGATCGAGGCGCTCATCCGGGGTCACCGCTCGGAAGGTATTATCGCGGCACTGCGAGGCGCCCTCGCCCGCGCCTGGGTGCCCATCGGGCTGACCATCGTCGGCGGGCTTTTGCTGTTCTTTATCTTTGGGCTGTCGCTTGGCTTATTGTCCTACTACCACGCCTTCGTCTCGACGCTCGGCACATTGCTCGTCCTGATGGTGCTCGAGCGGCTGACCGAGCACGGCCAGCGTGAGCGCGAAGCGCCGCACGGCCGCGCCGCCGGCGTTCATCGCCTCGTGGCGCTGAGCTTCCACCGCATTCTGCGCGCCACCCTGCTGCTGGTCGCCATAGTGACGCTTGCCTCGTTCTGGATCGATGCACTCGATCTCGCAGCGGCGAGCGCGACGCAGGCGATGCATACCGTGACCGCAGCCGTCGGTACGTTGTTTGTCGCCTATCTCATTTGGGAGCTGGTGCGGCTGGCGATCGACCGCAATCTGCAGGACGTGCCGGGCGGGCCAAAGCTGCCGGGCACAGGGGATGACGAAGAGGAGTCGACCCCGGCCTCGCGGCTCCAGACGATCCTGCCGATGATGCGTGCCTTTTTCGGCGTGGCGATCGGAATTTTGGCGGTATTGATCGTGCTGTCGCGGCTCGGCGTCGACACCGCCCCGCTGATCGCCGGCGCCGGCGTGTTCGGCCTGGCGGTATCCTTTGGTTCACAATCGCTCGTCCGCGACATCATCTCCGGCCTGTTCTACATGTGGGATGACGCCTTCCGGGTCGGCGAGTACATCGACACCGGACGTCTCAAGGGAACCGTCGAATCGCTCGGCGTGCGCTCGGTCAAGCTGCGCCATCACAACGGCCCGCTGCACACGATCCCCTATGGCCAGCTCGGGGCGGTGACCAATCTGAGCCGCGACTTCGCGACGATTAAATTCAACCTGCGTCTCGAGCCCGGCACCGATATCGAGCTCGTCCGCAAGACCGCGAAGCAGATCGGCGTCGCAATGCAGCAGGAGAGCCCCGAAGTCGCCTCCGAGGTTATCCTGCCGCTCAAGATGCAGGGTATTGCCGAGGTCGCCGACAATGCGGTCGTGTTCCGATTTAAATTTACCGCGCGGCCGCTAAAGCCGAGCTGGATCCAGCGCGAATATCTGAAGCGGATATATCGGGTGTTCGCCGAGAAGGGCATCCATTTCGCCTCGGGCGCGCTGACTTTGCAGACCGTCCCGGCCAGACCCGGCCTGTCCGGCCCCGCGGCGCAGGCGATCGAAGAAGCGCTGTCCCCACGCGAGAGCGCCGGAGTGGCGCCATTGCGCGCACCGGCCGCGAGCGGGGCCGCCTGACCTGGCCGCACCGGCTTTTCCTGGAGAGCAAGACGTGAAGATCGGGGTTTTTTACTTTCCCGCCGATTACGGCATTAACATCGTCGAGCTGGCGCGCGCACTCGAGGAGCGCTGCTTTGAATCGCTGTTCGTCCCCGAGCACACGCATATCCCGGTCAGCCGCAAGACGCCGTTCCCGAGCGGCGGCGAGTTGCCGAAGCGCTATGCCCATACGCATGATCCGTTCGTCGCGCTGTCCTTCGCCGCGGCGGTGACGACAAAGCTGATGCTCGGCACCGGCATCTGCCTGATCCCCGAGCGCGACCCGATCGTCACCGCGAAAGAGGTCGCGAGCCTCGACCAATTGTCGGGCGGTCGTTTCATTTTCGGGATCGGCGGCGGCTGGAATGTCGAGGAGATGGAAAATCACGGCGCCCGCTACAACACGCGCTTCAAATTGATGCGCGAGCGGATCCTCGCGATGAAGGCGCTATGGACCGAGGACGAGGCCGAATATCACGGCGAGATGGTGAATCTCGACAAGGTGTGGTCGTGGCCGAAGCCGCTGCAGAAGCCGCACCCGCCGATCATCCTCGGCGGCGAGACCGATTACACGTTGCGCCGCGTCGTCGAGTATTGCGACGGCTGGTTCCCGCGCCCTGGCCGCGGCTATGAGATCAGGGAACAGCTCGCGCGACTGAACCGGATGGCCGAGGAGAAGGGCCGCGACCCGAAGACGCTGTCGACATCGGTGTTCCGCGCCCCGCCCCATAAGGGGACGCTCCGCGAATACGAGGAGGCCGGCATCGACCGCGCGGTGCTCGAAATCCCGGACGAGAGCCGCGATGAGATCCTGCGCACCCTCGACCGCTACACGCCGCTATTGGCGTAACCTGCTTTGTCATTGCGAGGAGCGCACCGACGAAGCAATCTCCTGGGGTAATCCTGTTGAAGGGGGATTGCTTCGCCACCTCCGGCGGCTCGCAGTGACAGCACGGTAAGGGAGACGGTCATGCGGCTCAGCATTCTTGATGATTATCAGGGCGTCGCGCTCGAGATGGCGGATTGGGCCCCGGTGCGCGCCCGCGGCATCGAGATTGCCGTCGAGCGCTTTCCCTTCGCCGATACCGAGGATGTCGTGCGCTCGCTCGCCGACAGCGAGATCGTCGCGGCGATGCGCGAGCGGACGGCGTTCCCGCGCAGCATCGTCGAGCGCCTGCCAAAGCTGAAATTGCTGATCACGACCGGGATGCGCAACGCCTCCTTCGATATGGCGGCGCTCCGCGACCGCGGCGTCACGGTGTGCGGCACCGGCGGTCCTGGCGGAGCCAACGAGGACACCGCCGAGCTTGCCTGGGGCCTCATTCTCGGCGCCGCGCGACGCATCGCCGAGGACCATGCCTTTATGCGTCATGGCGGGTGGCAGGCGCGCATCGGTCATCGCGTCGCCGGCAAAACGCTCGGCCTCCTGGGTCTCGGCCGACTTGGCAGCGCGGTCGCGCGGGTCGGGGTCGCGTTTGGCATGAAGGCGATTGCCTGGAGCCAGAACCTGACCGCCGAGAAGGCTGCCGAGCAGGGCGTCGAACGCGTCGAAAAGGACGAATTGTTCCGCCGTTCCGACATTCTGTCGGTGCATCTCGTGCTGAGCGATCGGAGCCGCGGCCTGGTCGGCGCCCGCGAAATCGGGCTGATGAAGCCGACCTCGATCCTCGTCAACACATCGCGCGGCCCGATCTGCGACACGGCCGCGGTCATCGAGGCACTTAAGGGAGGCCGGCTGGCCTATGCCGGCTTCGATGTCTACGACCAGGAGCCGCTGCCGCTCAATCACCCGCTCCGAACCGCGCCGAACGTCATCCTGACGCCGCATATCGGCTATGTGACCGAGGAGAACTACCGCAGCTCTTACCCGCAGATCGTCGAGAACATCCTGGGCTATCTCGACGGCAAGCCGATCCGGGTCATTTGACCGCGCGCGGAATGCAGGGCACCGATTGCACGATCCGCCCGTCGCGCGACGAGGACGTTGCCGCGATCACCGCGATTTACGCGCATCACGTGCTGCATGGCGTCGCCTCCTTCGAGGAGACGCCGCCGAGCATCGAGGAAATTGCCCGCCGCCGCGGCGACATCGTGGCGCGCGGCTTGCCGTATCTCGTCGCCGAGCGCGATGGGCGGGTTGTCGGCTATTGCTATGCTGGCCCGTTCCGTCCGCGTATTGGTTACCGCTATACGCTCGAGGACTCGATTTATATCGATGCGAACGAAGTCGGGCGCGGTATCGGGCGGCGGCTGCTGGCGCCGTTGATCGAACGTTGCACCGAGCTCGGCTACCGTCAGATGGTCGCGATAATCGGCGGGCAGGAAACAGTCGCCTCGATCCGGCTGCACGAAGCGCTCGGCTTCAAGCACATCGGGGTTTTTCCCGCCGTCGGCTTCAAATTCGGCCGCTGGGTCGACACCGTGCTGATGCAGCGCGCGCTCGGCCCGGGTTCGGAGACATTGCCAGGCGCCGACGTGCCGAGCGCCGCCCGAGGCGGCTGAGGAGTTCAGATGGCAGAACGGTTTGTCCATCCCGGCGGGATCCAGGGCTACCACGCGCACATCTATTACGATGCCGAAACCCGCCCGATCGCGGACCGGCTGCGCGAGGCGATCGGCAACCGCTTCGATGTCGTGCTCGGCCGCTGGCGCGAGGAGCCCGTTGGGCCGCATCCCATGCCGATGTATCAGGCCGCGTTCGCGACCGCCGAATTCCCGCGCATCGTGCCGTGGCTGATGCTGAACCGCGGCGGGCTCAGCGTGCTCGTGCACCCCGAGACCGAGGATGCCTACGACGACCACACGATCCACGCGCTGTGGCTCGGCGCTCCCTTGCCCTTGCGAGTCGAGGGGTTGCGGCGCAGCCGCGACGGGCAGCGCCGCTAAATTCGGCCGACGACTAGCAGGATGATGACGATCAGCAGGATGAGGCCGGCGCCGCCGCTCGGGTAATAGCCCCATCCCCCGCTATACGGCCAAGTCGGCAGCGAGCCGAGCAGGATCAGGATCAGGATGATGATCAGTATGGTGCCAAGCATCGCAGCGTCCGGTTGCAGCCTGTGTTGCTGCTACAAACGCGTTGCGACAACAGCCGGTTCCGCTATGCGCGCGCCCGGCCGCGGAGACTTCCCGATATCCTGATAGCCGGGGGCTCGGAGGCCCTTACCAGTAGCGCACCGGCCCGCAATCGACATGGACGAAATCGGAGCGCGGATAGTATCCGACGCCACCGCCGCGCAGACTGGCCGCCGCCGCCCGGAGATGCGGCAGGCTGCGCCCTTCGCAGCGCAAATCGATCGCCATCCCATGGATGTGATAGCTGTTGCTGGCGACCCCGTTATGGCGCAGGTACAGCTTGTGGTTGGTGGTCGGCGAACGATAGCCGCTGACCACCAGGAACGGCTGATTCGTTTCCAGCCGGTCGCGCATCATCCCGAGGAGGTCGAGGACGCCGGCATTCATCGGCCGGACCTCATCCGTATAGTGGTCGCGCAACACCCAGTTGATATCGCGCACCGCCTCTCGGATGTAGTGGCCATCCGCCCAGTAAACGGTGCGGACCCACTCGCCGGTATGAGTATTGTAAAGAGACACCGAACGCGGTGCGAAGGAGAGCGCCGGGACTGGCGTGACAAAAGCAACGGCCGTTGCGGCAGCGGCAGCGCCCACGACACGACGCCGGCTCAGCACGGAAGACAATTGCACTGGCTGTTTCCCCCAAATTCCCCGGGGGACGCCATAGCATTGGCCCGCGCCTCAAACAAGCCTCTAACGCAAAATTAAGTATACAAAGCCGCGCGCCGCGCGCTTTTTTCGCCTTTAAGTTGATCGCGGATTGCGGGAGTTCAGCCGCGGCGCTGACCCGGCTGCTCGCGCTCGGCGACCGGCGCCTGCGTCGCCCGGTGCAGGTGCGCCCAGACTTCCTCGTCGCGCTGATAGACATCCGGGCGGAATTCCACGGTGCCGTTCTGGTCGACAAAGGCGGTTTGGTAGACAAAAAACACCGGCACCGGCTCGGGCAAGGAGAGGCTATTGGTATGGCCGAGCGCGATGCGCTGCTCGATCGTCTCCATCGGCCGCTGCAGCAACAATGAGGCCAGCTCGCGCGGGTTCTGCACCCGGACGCAACCGTGGCTGCGGCGCCGGCTATCGGAGCTGAACAGATTCTTCAGCGGCGTGTCATGGAGATACACGTCGAAGCGATTCGGCATCTCGAACTTGACCTGCCCCAGGGCGCTCTTCTCGCCGGGCAGCTGCTGGATCAGCCCGCCCTTGCGCATGATCATATGATGCTGCGCCAGGTAATCGGGATTGGCCGCCAGCTTGGGGTAGATCTCCTTTGCGGCGATCGAGCGCGGGACGTTCCAAGGCGGGTTGAACAGCACGCTGCCGATCGTCGCCTGAACTTCCGGCGTCTGCTTGTCGGTTTCGCCGACGACGACCCGGGTCGTAAAGACCGGGCGATTGCCGCGATAGAGAACGAGCTGCGCGTTGGCGGTATTGACCCAGACGCGGTCCGCCGGCATCGAACGGGGCAACCAGCGCAGCCGCTCGAGATTGACCGCGATCTCGCGAACACGGCTCTGATACCCGGCCGGGCTCGGGGTCGGTTTCGGCTGCCGCTGGCCGGGCGCGACATGCACGTGTTGCGGGCTCGCCGGCACCGCCGCGGCGCTCTGGTAAGACAGCAGAGCGCGGCGCATCGCCTGATATTCGGGCGTGTTGGGCGCTAAGGCCTCGATCGCCGCGGCCGGGTCGGGGCGGTTGATCGCGCTGTCGAGCGCCAGCGCGGCATCGACCGGCTCCGGCTTCAGATCCTCATCGTCCATCCGCAGCTCGACCGGCAGCACACCGCGCGCCAGCGCATCGGCGTAGGCCAGGAATGCGTCCGAAAGCAGCAGGTCGCGATCGGTTGCGGGAAGCGAGGCGGCATTGCGGAGGGCGGTCGCGTGAAAAAGTTCGGGGTCGAGACCGTGCTCACCCGCCCGCATGACCGCCTGCGTCAGCGCGGTGGCTTGGGACTGATGGCTGTCCCATACCGGCTCGTAATTATGGGCGGCGTAGAAGCGGCGCAGCAGCGCGACGTGCAGATGCTCG
>JBKOVT010000304.1:0-15650 GCA_046724035.1 Pseudomonadota bacterium
CGGCGTCGGCCTCTCGATCGTGCAGGGCGCCCGCATCGGCGGCGCCCGCCAGATCATCGCGGTCGATCAATTCGAGGCAAAGGAGGAGATCGCGCGGCGCGTCGGCGCGACGCATTTCGTCAATTCGAGCGAGGACGATCCGGTCAAGGCGGTGCGCGCGCTGACTGGCGGCACCGGCGTCGATCACGCTTTCGAGGCGGTCGGCAACGCCAAGCTCTGCCGGCAGGCGATCGAGTCGCTCGCGATCCGCGGCACCGCGACGATTGTCGGCGTGCTGCCGCCCGACGCGACGATCGAGTTTCCGTGGATGGCGATCCGCCCGGAATGCAAGGTGCAGACCTCGCGTATGGGCTCGAACCGTTTCCGCACCGACATCCCGCTCTATCTCGATTTCTACCGCCAGGGCCGCTTGAACCTCGACGCGATGGTGACAAAGCGCGGCAAGCTCGGCGACATCAACGACGCCTTCCGCGCGATGAAGGCCGGCGAAGTCGCCCGCACCGTGTTGACCTTCGACTAAGAGGTGCCGATATCCGGATCCAGCGCCCGAACGGGGCGCGCATAGCAGAGCGGCGAGGCCATACTATAGTAGGTCTCCTTGTGATAGGGAGACCCGCAATGATGTCCGACATTAGAGGGACACTGAACCCCGAATATCCGTCAACGACCGATTGGTGGTCGCGGCTCTTCAGCAGCAGAGGTCTGCTTCAGTTTTTTATAGGCACAGATACCGAGTCGCTGGTTGTGCTGACGCTCACCGGTGCACTTGTCTTTGTAATTACGGCACAGGCGAGCAGCCTCCCGCCCGAAAACCTAATGTGGTTGCTCGGCATGGTCGTGGCTTTATTCTTTTTACGCAACATCGTGACGCAAATTATCAGACTAATAGAGGCGATCAGAGGGATACGCAATTAGCGATCACTCGATCCGGTCATCCGGTTCAGGCGGTTCCCCACCATCGCGGCGCATCAGGCGATCGAATGCAGCGAAATCAGCGCGTGCCCGGCGCTCGGCAAAGAAGTCAGCGGTGCGCATGGCAGAAAGCTTCTCGGCGACTGCGGTCGCGATGAATTGATTGATGCTGATTCCGTCTTGCTTTGCTATGCGTTCCACCGCGACCTTGATCGAGCGCGGTAGACGAAGGGGATAGGTACTCTGCCGTTTCATGTCCGAATTTTCCGAAGGGCTTCGCCAGGAATAAGGAGATCAATTCCGAACCGGGTAGGTGCATCGCCGAAGTCTCGCAAATTAAATGTCACGAGCGCGGTCGCTCTTCCGTTGATCGCCGCTTCAAGAACAAGCTCGTCAGCCGGGTCGCGCAGCTGTGGTCGCCACAAGAAATACGGCTCTATTGGCTCCGCCATTGCAAGCATGCATCAATAAATACGTTCACCTCGCGCACGCTAAGCCCTGCGGCGTTGCGATGTTCCGGGAGCCGGCAAGTGGCCTCATATTCGAGAGCCAGCGCGACCGTAGCCAGCAGGGTTAAATTCGAAGTCCGCGCGGCTGTAAGCAATGCGGCCGAGGCGCCAGCTGGACTCCGCATCGCAGCCACTACGACGTTGGTATCGAGGACACATCTCACATTGCTCGTGATATCACGCCGTATATAGACCCGCCAAACGGCGGATTAAAGATAGCCCGCCGGCGCTGGTTTCGATCAAGGAAGTCGCTGGCGTATGAAAGGCGGCGAAGGGCCCGCACCGTGCTCACGTCCAGATATCCGGTCCTGCGATTTTGTCGACGGTCAGAGGTCGCCGTTCTCAAGGTTCGGAAAAGGTCGAAGCGAGGTAGGAGACGGTTCGTCTAAACGGCTGCGGCTGTTATCCTTCAGAGAGCCACGGCTGAAAACCGGCGGGAGGATGCATGAATTATCGGCACATCCGGGTGATGCCGGCATCGGCCTATGTCGGTGCGGAGATCGGCGGCGTCGATCTCGCGAAGCCGCTCGAGGACGAGGCGCTCGGTGAGATCCGCCACGCTTTCGGCGAATACGGCGTCGTGTTCTTTCGCGACCAAAACCTCTCGCCGGAGCAGCACATCGCTGTTGCCGAGCGCTTCGGGCCGATCGACATCAATCGCTTCTTCGCGCACGTCCCGGGCTATCCGACGATTGCCGAGGTGCGCAAGGAGCCGGAGCAGCAGCGCAACATCGGCGGCGGCTGGCACACCGATCATAGTTACGACGAGGCGCCGGCCTTGGGCTCGATGCTCTATGCCCGCGAGGTGCCGCAGACTGGCGGCGACACGTTGTTCGCCAGCATGTACGCCGCCTATGACGCGCTGTCGGAGGGGCTCAAGGCGACGCTCGAAAGCTTGCGCGCCTGTCATTCGAGCCGGCACGTGTTCGGCGCCGGAGCGATGGCGCGGCGCGGCGATCTCAACGGCCGCATCGGCAACCCCGAGCTGGCGACACAAGATGCCGTGCATCCCGTCGTCATCCGCCACCCGGAAACCGGCCGCAAGGCGCTCTATGTCAATCCCGGCTTCACGTTGCGCTTCGAGGGCTGGACCGACGACGAGTCGCGCCCGCTGCTCGAATTCCTGTACCGGCACGCGGTGAAGCCGGAATTCACCTGCCGCTTCCGCTGGCGCGAGGGTTCATTGGCGCTGTGGGACAACCGCTCAACCTGGCATTTCGCGCTCAACGACTACCAGGGCGAGCGGCGACTCCTGCACCGCATCACGATCCAGGGCACGCCGCTCCACTGATACAAGGCTTTGCGTTCTGCCCAGCTGTCGGCTGCGTCAGCCGACAGTCGAGCGCGCCTCAGCGCTCAATCAGGACGATGTCGCCGTCGAGCAGGTGCAGTGGTGGCGACGATGCGTCACGCGCCGGTAGTGACGGTGCACCACCCGAGGCGCGTAATAGACGGCCGGCTGCGAATAGACCGGCGGCGGGGGCGGCGGCGCGTAGACCGGGTACGGAGGCGCATAGGCGGCGTAGTAGGGATAAAAGCCGCCATAGAGCCAGGGGTACCCCCAGCCCCAACCAAAGCCGCCGTGGAACCCGTGGTGAAAGCCGCCATGGAAGAAGCCGAGATGGAACCCTCCATGGAAACCCCCTCCGTGAAAGCCGCCGCCACCGAAGCCGCCGTGAAATCCGCCGCCCCCACCCATGCCGCCGTGAAACCCGCCGCCGCCACCCATGCCGCCGCGGAACCCGCCCATGTGCTGCGCCATTGCCGGCATGGCTGCCAAGGCAAGGATGGCGGACAGGAGAAGTATCCGAGCCAGCCGCATCGCAACCTCCCTCTTTGCGCGCTTCACCCGGGCATTATTCGCCTGCGCGGGACAACCTATCCCTCGTATCCCGGCACATTTCTATCGTATTTTAGGTATTCCGTCAGGGGATGCGCCAACCGGCCGCGCTCGCGAATTCCTCGAAGAAATCGATGTCGTAGGCGCGCTCCGGCGCCTCGCGCACGCGACGATCGATCTCATGCGCGTCCTCGCCGACGAGGATGCGCCAGCGGTCGGCCTTGACGCCGTCGAGGATGATCTTGGCCGCTTCCGCCGCGCTGGTCGGCGCCTCCTCGGTAAAGCGCCGCTCGCGCTCGGCGATGGTCTTGCGGATATGGTCATCCGAGAGAGCCGAGACATCGCGGCCCATCGAGGCGATGCGCGCGCGGGCGTTCGCAATCTGCTTTTCCGTCACCGCGTCGGAGTCGCTGCCGCCCTGGATCTTGCGCGAATTCAAGGGGATCGAGGTGCCGATATGGCCGGGCATGACGACTGAGCATTTGATATTGGGGGCGTTGATGCGCAGATCGGTGATCAGCGCCTCGGTGAAGCCCTTGACCGCGAATTTCGCCGCCGCGTAGGCGGTGTGCGGGATGCGCGGCCCGATCGAGGCCCAAAAACCGTTGACGCTGCTCGTATTGACGATGTGGCCTTCCTCGGCCTTCTGCAGCATCGGCAGAAAGGCGCGCGTGCAGTTGTAGACACCGCCCCAGCAGATGTTGAAGGTGCGCTCCCATTCCTCCCGGCTGTGCGCGAACATGCTGCCGCCGCCGCCGATGCCGGCATTGTTGAACAGCAGATGGATCTTGTCGGGGTCGTGCTGCCGGGCGACCTCGTCGCGAAAGCGCGTGACCTGCGCCTCCTCGGAAACATCGGCGAGGTGCGCCGTGACCCGCAGCCCCTGCGGCACGCCGGCCGCCTGGCAAAGCCGCTGCGTCTCGGCCATGCCCTCCGCCGAGACATCGCACATCGCAATATTGCAGGCTTCGGCGACGAGCTGGCGCACGAGCTCCCGGCCCATGCCCGAGCCGCCGCCGGTTACGACCGCGATCCGCCCCGCCAATTCCTTCATGCTGCGCTCCCCTTGGGGTCGGCCCCGTCGTGTGCAAAGCTAACCGTTCCAACTGTCCGATGAAAGCAAACCGATGCTGACGACCACCCGCGACATGGTCCTGCCGACCGCGATTACCGGCTCCTATCCGCGCCCGCTCTGGTACAACACGAACCTGAACGGCGGCTCGTTCAAGTCCGCGATGGGCGACTCCCTGTTTCGCGAGCAGTATCTTGATGCTGTCGCCGCGATCATCAATGCGCAGGAAGCCGCCGGGCTCGACATCGTCACCGATGGCGACAGCCGCTTCGATCTCGCGGTCGGCGGCAAGAGCTGGTTCTTTTATCCGATCGAGCGCTTGGGCGGCGTCACCGGCCACCGCGACACCTCGCGCGGCTGGATGCAGCGCCACGGCCTTAAGCCCGGCAAGATCCTCTGGGAGGTGCAGGAGGCGTACCAGCCTGGCGTCGTCACCGAGAAATTGACGCGCGGGCCGTTGGAATACACGGCAATCTGGCAGATTGCGCAGCGCCTCTCCGACAAGCCGGTCAAGTTTGGCGCGATCTGCGCGCCGGCGCTCGCCTCGATGCTGTGGGACGAGCACTACGACGACGACAAGGCGCTCGTGCTCGATCTCTGCGACATCATGAACGCCGAGTTCAAGGAATTGGCCGCGGCGGGCTGTCCGGTCATCCAGGTCGAGGAGCCGCGCCATCACGGGCTGACAACCTTGCCGACCTGCACCGACAAGGACCTCGAATTTCAGACCGAGGCGTTCAACCGCCAGCTCGACGGGGTCGAGGCCGAAATCTGGGTGCACACCTGTTGGGGCAACCCGAACCAGCAGCGCGTCTATTGGGAGGTGCCGAGCTATGAGCGGGCATTGCCGCATCTCCTCGAATTGAAGTGCGACGTCATCACCTTCGAATGCGCCTCAAGCGACGGGCGGGACCTGCCGCTCTTCGCGAAATATAAAACCGACAAGAAGATCGGCATCGGCGTCGTCAACCACTGCAACACGGTCGTCGAGCCGGCCGAGCATGTCGCGAATTTGATCAGGAAGGCGCTCGAATACATCCCGCCCGAGCGGCTCGTCGTCACGACCGATTGCGGGTTCGGGCGCGAGGGGCTGTCGCGCCGCATCGCCTATTATAAATGCGTGTCGCTCGTCGAAGGGACGAACATCGTGCGGCGCGAATTGGGCCTCCCGGAAGCGCATATCCGCGCCGCCGACCCGCGGCTCTATTTCGCGACGGGCGGCGGCTGAGATAATCAAGCCTTACCCTTTTATTCGTCCGGAACCCCGGCTTTGCGCAGGCCGGCGAAATAGGTCGTTTCGACGAGGGTGCGGATCTTCGGCGCTCCCCAAGTCTCGCCGTTCCGCAATCGGGCAATACTGGAATAGCGGTCGTCCCCGACCAGCCTGCGCGCTTCGGCGAGCTCGGCAGCGGCAGGCTTGCTCTCGCCCTTGAGCGCATAGGCGGCGGCGAGGAAGGAGCGAAAAATCGCGGCCGCCGGCGTGGCGCTGCGCGCCCTTTCGAGCCAGACGATGGCCTCGTCGAGGCGGGACTGGAGCAGATGCGCACGCCCGATCCGGCTGTAGAAAAGACCGATTTGGGGATCGCGAGGGCTGAGCCGGATGGCTTGCTCTTGAGCCGGGATGAGCGCATCGACCAACCCCGTCATGAACTTGCACCAGCCGAGATGAGAATATGCGTGGGCCCAGTTGCGGTTGAGCGCGATGACCGTCTCGTATTCGCTAATCGCGTCGCCGTATCGGTGCTGCGCGCGCAACACCTGCGCTCTCGCGAAATGCGTGACAGTATTGCGCGGCGCCGCAGCCGAGGCTCGCTCGGCCAATCCTGCGGCCCGCGCGATATCGGCTGCCGGCGTGTCGGTCATTAAGTCCAAAGCGCGGGCGGTGAGCTCGATCGCCAGCCAGCTCTGAGCCGCCGCGGATCGCGGGTCGAGCGCCAACGCCTGCTCGAACATCGCGATTGCTTCCGCACGAGTGTCTCGCGATGGCGGCTTCAACCGTGCGGCGCGCCCCCGCAGGATGTAATCTTGCGCGTCGCGGTTCTCGACCGGGCGGGTCGCTTCAGCACCGACGAGCTCGAGATCGAGCGCGACCGCGATCCGGTTCGTGATCTCGTCCTGCAGCGCGAACAGATCGCTGGCATCGCCGGTGAAGCGCTCCGCCCAAAGATGCACGTCGGTATCGGCATCGATCAGCTGGGCGTTGACGCGAACCTGAGTCCCGGAGCGCTGAACTTCGCCCTCCAACACATAGCGTACGCCAAGCTCGCGGCCGATCTGCTTGGTGTCGATCGGCTTGTTGCGGTAGGTGAAAGCGGTATTGCGCGAGATCACGAGCATGTCAGGGATGCGCGAGAGATCGGTCGTGAGATTGCCGGTGATACCGTCGGCGAAATATTGTTGTTCGGGATCGTCGCTCAAATTCAGAAACGGCAGCACGACGATCGATGGACGAACTGCCTCCGCAGTCGCCGCGGGGATCGCGCCGCGGTCGGCTGGGCGGGTGGGCACCGCTTGCGCGGCGCGCCAGGCGCGCAGCAGCGCGCCCGATCCCCCGCCGACTTGCTTCAGGGAGCGCAGTCCGGCTTCGTATTGCTGTCGGATTTCTCCGCTGCGCCCGGAACTCGCCAGGGTCGCTATCAACCGCGCCCAGGCAGTCTCATCAAAGGGGTCGAGGTGCACCAGCTCGCGCGCATAGGGCAGCGCCTCTTCTGGGGATGCGCTCAGACATTCGATCAACGAGCCCAGTATCTTTGCCTGCAATTGGCGCGCATCTTCGCGCATGCCGAGCAGCCATGTGTGAAAATCGTTGTTCTCCGGCAATTCGAGGTCGGCGAGCAGCGGACCGCGGAAGGACGATGCGGCGCGCGAAAGATCGTCGGTGCGCGAAGCATCACCGGTGCGGGTAGCCGTTTCGTTGGCGCAGACCTGTGCCGAAAAGAAATCGACGTCGATCCCTTCGCTCTGCAGCTCCACGCTGTGACGGTCCGCTAAGAGACGGGGGAGCGCGGAATCGTCCACCAAGGGGCGGATCTTGCTGAGGCTCCAGCGCAACGAACCCCTTGGATCGTCCGGCACATCCCAAAACATATCGCAGAGCTGCTCGCGGCGATGCGGACACCGGGTCAAAGCGAGGTAAGCCAACAGCGCGCGCGTCTTGCGCGAAGGTGGCAACGCCATCGCCGTGCCGTCGCGCAGCACCTGCAGGTCACCGAGGACCTTGATTTCCAGCACGGCGGCGTTCCTTGCGGCAACGTGGGGGCGCGACCCGGACGATTATCCGGCAACCACGCAATCTCGACAACTTTCCACGGCGGGTACCACGCCGGCACAAACGGTTGGGTGAGAACCTCCAGAGGACGGGGGCACCTTAAGGCCCCATTGCTTGAGGGGAGTTTCAGTCATGGGCGCCATTCCAACCGAGCGGTACGCCCGCTGCATTCGCGCTTCCAAACGGGTGTACTGGGATATCGATGACGATGTAATCCGCGGCCGCCGCTTCGATATGGCGGACAAGTTCCTGCCCGACGGGCTCACGCTCGCCGAGAGGTTCACGACCCTATCGGCCGAGGAAAAGCGGTTCGTTAGTCAGATCCAGGGACGAACCTACGCCAACGTCTTCGGCCTGGTCGAGCGGTTCATCAACGCCAAGGTCCTGGAGCTATGCGGCGATTACGTGCTCGGCGACCAGGTGGCGCTCGAAGCGATGGTGCGCTTCAGCGACGAGGAATTGAAGCACCAGGCGCTGTTCCGCCGCATTGACGCGATGATGGGTGAGGTTCTGCCGGCCGGCTATCACTTCGATTTTGTTCCGGACTCGGTCGCTCGCGCCGTCCTCGGCAAAAGCAGCTGGGCGGTGCTGCTGTTGACCCTCGATATCGAGCTGTTCACCCAGCTACATTATCGCCAGAGCATCGATCCCGACACGCAGCTTTCGACGCTCTTCAAGGACGTCTTCCTCTACCATTGGAAGGAGGAAAGCCAGCACGCCATTCTCGACGAGCTGGAGCTGATGCGGGTGGATGCCGCTTCGACGCCGGAAGAGCGTGATCGGGGAGTCGACGAGTTCATCGACCTGGTCGCCGCAATCGACGCGATTTTGCAGGAGCGGGCGGCCGCCGATGCCATCTACTTCGCGGCTAATTGCGGCCGGGCCGTGCCGCCGGACGAGGCGCGGGCGATCGAAGCCGGCTTTCTCGCGGCGTATCGCTGGCAATACATCCACTCGGGGGCCGGGCATCCGCATTTTGGCAGGGTGCTGTCCGGGCTGATCACCGAACCTCAGAGCCAGCGCATTCAGGCGGCGCTCGCCACGCTGCAATAGTGGCCATCGACCTAGCAATCACCAAGCAAAGAGGAGCATCATCATGGACGGCAATACCACTGCGATTGCGCCGAAGGTTGTCAACGGCATCAACCTCGACGATCTATTCGCGCTCATCGAACGTGTCAAAAGCGAGCCCGCCAGCGGCAAGACCAAATGGCGGGTCGCCACCGAATGGCAGGGTCAGACGCGCAGCCGCGCCGAAGTGGAAGGCTTCGGGATTGGCGGAGAGGTTGTGCGGCGCCGCTTCTCGATCGATATCGACGAGCCGTTGGAGCTCGGCGGCTCGAACCGCTTCGCCAACCCGCAGGAACACCTGATCGCCGCGCTCAATGCCTGCATGACGGTTGGCTATGTGGCGCAATGCGCGGTGCGCGGGATCACGCTCGAAAGCCTCGCGATCGAGACCGAGGGAGAGATCGATCTCCGCGGCTTCCTCGGGATCGATCCGGCGGTGCCGAACGGCTATGACACCCTGCGCTACACCGTGCGCATCAAGGGGAACGGCACGAAGGCGCAGTTCGCCGAGATCCACGAAGCGGTGATGGCGACCTCACCAAACTTCTACAACTTGTCGCGGCCCGTAGCCCTCAAACCGAGCCTCGTCGTCGAATAGCACCGAGGAGAACGAGATGCCGCGGCACTAGCTGCCGCGGCATTTCGCGTCAGAGCTCGGCGTATTTGGTGCAGCGCTCGATGATATGGCGGAACCTGTCGTCGCCGTCCTGCGAGGCGCGGTCGGTCGGCAATGCCATCAGCGCCGCCGGCGCGTAGCTGTCAAGCTCCGCCTCGACACAGGCCGTATAAGCCAGGAGCTTCGGCTGCGTCGCGTCGCTTTCCGGATTGCCGCCGTTCTTGCGGATCGTCAGTGCCGCACGCACAAAGCTGCTGTCCGAAATCCGGCATTGCTGCACGATGCGGTCGATCTTGTCGTCGCCCCGCGCCCACCAACGCTCCTTCGGCACGGCGGCGAACTGCTCCGGCGTAAAGCGCTTCTCGACCTCGATATCGAGGCAGGTGCAGTAATGCATCAGGCGGGGGCGCAGCGACACATCGCCCGAGCCGGCCTCCTCGCGAAATGATTGACCGGCGCGATTCCAGCAAGCGTCGAACAGCGTGTCGCGCACCGCGCGGTGATAGGCCTGCAGATCGGCGCGCTCGGCATCGCCCCGCTTTATCTCTTGCACGATCTGATAGGCGTCGCCGAACAGCAGCCCGACAAAGGCGAGCCACAGCACCGCATAATGGCGCGGGTCGCCGCACCAGGCGATCAACGGGCTCGGTTTCGCCTGCGCTGCGGTGCTGCGCTGCCAACCGACAATCGTGAACATCGCGAAAAAGCCAGCCGGGATCGCCAGGGCCAGCAGCACCATCCAGGCAATCGCTGCACCGGTGACATTACCGGCGACGAGATAGGCCGCCCACAACAGCAAGCCGCCGATCCCCGCCATGACCACGGTCACAACGGTGCGGATCGTGTACCAGATCGGGTCCATATCGCTTCCTGCCGGCAGTCAAGGTGCGTGATGCCAAGACTAGGGTACAATCCCGATCACGGCAATTGCCGCGGGGATGGCTCAACGTGAACGCGAAAGCCGCACTCCTATGCGCTGCGGTCATCGCAGCGGCGCCACCGGCATTCGCGGCAGATGGCGCCGGGCCCGAAATGCCCTGCCATCAGATCCTCCCGAGCGATGCGGACCTCCGGCTGGGGAAAGTGATCGGCGCGGGGCCCGTCGCGTTTCTGACCGATGGCCCGAATTGTCCCGGGCCTGCCGTGGCCTGCCGCAGCAAATTCGCGGCGCGGCCAGGTGCGACGGTGCTGCTCGGCCGGTCGCGCGGCGATTACGTCTGCGCCTTCGACGGCCGCATCGGCTCAATCGGCTGGCTACCGCAACAGCGCATTGCGGCGCACCCAATCGATCCCACGCCGCCGCTCGCGGCATGGCTCGGAACCTGGCGGCTCTACGACAACCGCATCGTGCTGGAACACGAGGGCGACGCCCTGGATGCCGAGGGTGAAGCCTATTGGCCCAGCAAATCGACGCCGCCCGCTAATGAAGGCGCGTTTGCCGGAACCGCGAAGCCGTCCGGAAATCGGCTGCATTTCGGCAACGAGGCGCAAGGCTGCGAGGTCGACATGGTGCTGGCCGGACCGTTCCTGGTCGTCTCCGACAATCGTGAATGCGGCGGCCACAACGTGTCCTTCAGCGGCATCTTCACCCGGCGCGGCCGCTAGACCCAGCAGCAGCTCACGCCGCGAGTTCGAGCATTCTCGCTCACGCGCGGGGCTGCGTCTCCATAGCGGCTAATCGCTGAAAATGTTCGGCTTGTTCGCGTACCGGGCGGCCCGCTCTGATGACGGCCGCCGCCCGGTATCGGGAACTCCCCGCGACATTGCCTCACTCCTAAGGTGCGGATCGAAAGTGCAGGCGCGCCAAGGATCAATCTTTTGTGGACACGTTCGGCGGGGGTCAATCGCCAAAACGGGCATGCGGCACGCTGTTCGTCGGTGCCTCATTTGCGGCGATATCAGAACACGTCCCGATCAGTCGCTCGTCGGTACAAATACTAGAGCCGGGGCGCCGCTAGTTCTCGCTGCATAATGTGGGTCTTTCGCGGAGACGTGCGGAACAACTTCCAGGCTTTCTACACGCGCGCCCCCCTTCGCGGCTCCGCTGTTCTTCGCGATCGACAGGACGAGAGCGATCCGCTCCTCCTCCATCACCTGAGCTTGATGGACGCGCCACTGACAAGCGCGAATTTCCTCAAGCGTCCGCAGAGCCATCGGATCGGCGCATTTGTCGAACGCAGATGCACTGGTTGATACCGCAAGGAGGGCGATACTCGCCAAAATGATTGGCCTCACGGCTGTCTCCCGTTCGATTTGCATGATCTATCTGAACACGCTCCGATAGCCCGCCGCAGCAACGATCGCGCCAGATTTTAACGGAATATAGTGAGCGATTGATTCAGAACTCGACTATCTCAAGCCAGGCCCGGCTAATCGAACGCGGCCGCTCCATTCCGGCCTGTGCTAGTCGCCGGCTCGGGGTGGATGATTTGCGGGACATGGCTGAGACGCGGTCATGCTAGCATCCATCACCAGAGCACGTTGGGAGGCGGCGATGACGCCTGACGAATTTCTCGGCCGCGTGCGCGACCTCGCGCCGGCGATCCGCGAGCGGACGGCGCGGGCCGAGCAATTGCGCCGCCTGCCCGACGAAACCCTCGCCGATTTTCAGGCGGCCGGCCTCTTCCGGGCGATGCAGCCCAAGCGCTATGGCGGGTTCGAGCTCGACCCCGCCACTTTTTATCAGGGCGTTATGGAAATTGCCGCGGTATGCGGCTCGACCGGCTGGATCTTCGCGGTCATGGGCGCCCATAACTGGCATCTCGCCCTGTTCCCGCCACAGGCTCAGCAAGACGTCTGGGGCGAGGACGACAGCGTTCAGCTGTCCACCTCTTTGGCGCCGACCGGCACGGTCGCGCGCGTGGAGGGCGGATTTCGGCTCAGCGGCCGCTGGTCGTTTTCGAGCGGCTGCGATTTCTGCCAATGGGTTGTGCTGGGCGGCGCCGCGCCGTCACGCGACGAGGGCATGCCGCCCGATCTGCGCACGTTTCTGTTGCCCCGCGCCGATTACGAGATCGACGACAATTGGCATGTCATGGGCCTCTGCGGCACCGGCAGCAAGGACATCATCGTCAAGGACGCTTTCGTCCCGGAATACCGCACCCATTCCTATAGTGACGCCTTCCAGCTGAAGAACCCGGGTCTGGCGGTCAACAACGCGCCGCTTTACCGGTTGCCCTTCGGCCTCGTCTTCTCCTACACGCTCGGCGCGGCTGCGATCGGCGTCGCGATGGGCGCGCTTGCGGCGTTTCGCGAGCAGCAGCAGAAGCGCATCAATATTCGCGACCGCTCGCGCGCCGCGGAAGACCCGTTCATGCAATGGCGCCTCGCCGAGTCGACGGCCGAGATCGATGCGGCGCGCGACCGCCTCTTACAGAATTTCGCCGAGATGATGCGGCTCGCCCGGGCCGGCGAGGAGATCCCGCTCGAATTCCGCGCCCGTTGCCGCTGGGATTGTGGGAAGGCGACCGATTGGGCGGTGCGCGCCGTCGATCGGTTGATGATGGCGAGCGGCGGCCGCGGCATCTTTCTCGACAACCCGATCCAGCGCGCCTGGCGCGATATTCATGCAATGCAGGCGCATGCCTCGAACAATGTCGAACGCGCCGCTGCGGTGTTCGGCCGCGCCGAATTCGGCCTGCCGCCGACCGACATCCGTTTCTAGGGAGGGCCCGATGCACGCGATCCAGTCGGTCGTGCATTTCAGCATTCCGGTCAGCGATGTCGAGCGCAGCACGCGCTTCTACACCGAAACCGTCGGTTGCCGGCATCTCGCGACCGTGGCGCAGGGCACGATGGCGTTTCTCGACGCCGCCGGCACCTGTCTCATCCTCGTCAAGCGCGACCCGCCGATCAATTCGCGCCGCGAGGATCATGGCGGCGTGCACCATTCCTTTGCGATCGCGCATGGGGATTACGCCGCCGCGCTCGACCATCTGCGCCGGAACGATGTCGAGATCACCTTCGAGGAGGACCGGCAGGGCGGCATCGTTAACGGACCGCGCGCCTATTTTCACTACCCCGATGGCACGGTCCTCGAATTTATCGATCTGACGAGCTACGCCGGCGCGCAATAACGGCCGCAATGATCGCGGCAACACGGAGGAAGGAACAGATGGCGGCGAAGAAGCCCTATATCATCGCGCTCGAAGAGCACTATCAGGACGCCGAGGTCAGGCAGCTGACTGGCGGTCCTGGTTCCGGCGCCGCCGGCGGCTCAAGCGGTCTCGAGGAGCGGCTCGACGACCTCGGCGCGCTGCGCCTCCGCGAGATGGATGAGAGCGGCATCGATTTTCAGGTCTTGTCGCATTCGGTCCCCGGCTTGCAGGCCGTTGATGCGGCGACCGGGGTGCCCTTGGCGCGGCGCATCAACGACCGTCTTGCCGCGGCGGTGCGCGCCCATCCCGACCGCTTCGCCGCCTTTGCCGCATTGCCGACCGCCGACCCGCATGCCGCGGCGGACGAGCTCGACCGCACCGTGACGCAGCTTGGCTTCAAGGGCGCGATGATCAACGGGCTGACCAACAGTGTCTTTCACGACGACGAGCGGTTTTGGCCAATCTATGAGCGGGCCGCCGCGCTCGACGTGCCGATCTATATCCACCCGGCGATCCCGCAGCCAGCCGTCATCGACGCCTATTACAAGGATTACGCGCAGAAGCATCCCGGGCTGTTGCGCGCCGGCTGGGGCTTTAATGTCGAGACCGCGACGCAGGGTATCCGCTTTGTGCTGTCGGGTGTGTTCGACGCCTATCCCGGCCTCAAGGTCATCCTCGGCCATATGGGCGAGGGGATCCCGTTCTATCTCTGGCGGATCAGCCACGGCTTGCGTCAGAGCATGAGCGAGACGACCTTCCGCGACATCTTCTGCGAGCATTTCTGGATCACGACGAGCGGCTTCTTTTCCGACCCGGCGCTCGTCTGCTGCATGATGGAGATGGGCATCGACCGCATCCTGTTCTCGGTCGATTACCCGTTCATGGAGAACCCGCCCGGCGCGGAGTGGATCAAGACATTGCCGCTATCGGCCGAGGACACGCAAAAGTTACTCAACGGCAACGCCCGCCGCCTGCTCAAATTGTGAGGCAAGAGCCCTCTTCCACCAGGGTAACGCCGGTGGGAGAGGGGTTTTGGCGGGAGGAATGCATGAAGCTGCTTTACTCAATGTCGGGAGTTGCTCTTGCGCTGATGTTCGCGTCTCCGGCGGGCGCGCAATTGGTGAACCACAAGGACCTGTCGCTCGCGACGGCGCTGGCGATCGCGACGACGGCGGCGGACACCTGCAAGGCGCAGGGCAACCGCGTGACCGTCGCCGTCATTGGCCGCACCGGCGAGATCATCGTGCAATTGCGCGGCGACGACGCGTCGCCGCACACGATCGAGAACAGTTTTCGCAAGGCCTATACGGCAAGGACGTTTCGCACGGCGTCGGGCGAGTTCGGGCAGCGGCAGAAGGAGAACGCGCCCGGTTTCGCGCTCTGGCTCAGCAATATCAGCGCGACCCCTGGCGGATTGCCGATCAAGGTCGGCGATGATGTCATCGGGGCGGTCGGGGTGTCGGGCTCGCCCGGCGGCGACAAGGACGAGGCCTGCGCCAAGGCCGGGCTCGACAAGGTTGCCGATCAACTGAAATAACAAACTGCCCGTTCCTGACGGAGAACCGTGATGGCCGCCGCCCGCCACAAGATGCCGCCCGAAATCGCCTCGCTCTCGCTCGAAGAGATCGCCGACCGCTATATCGGCCGGTTCCGCGACAAAACACCGGATTGGGAGGCTTTCGAGGACGCGAAAATCGATGGCTACCGCCGCGCCCAGCACCGCTTTATCGGCGCCGGCGGGTCCGGCAAGCACGACGATCCCAGCGTCATCCCGCCGCGCGCCTTTACGCTGAGCGTCATCTATTGCCCGCCGGGCCAGGGCAATGCCGCGCATACACACGAGGTCGAGGAAATTTTTTTTGTGCTGCAAGGCATCCTGACCGTCTTCATCGAGGACGAGACCGGGCGGCAAGTGCGGCAGCGGCTGGGGCCCTGGGAATGCATCGCCTGCCCGCCGGGGGTCATCCACGGCTTCCAGAACGAGAGCCTCGAACCGGTCTATTTCCAGGTCATGCTCGGCAAGGGAAGGCCTGAGGCGATGGGCTATGCCGATGACGAGCTCTACCGCCGCCGCGACGCGCATCTGAGCCGGTAGCAGGGCGGCGGCATTCTCCTGCTTGCGCTGCGCGGGGCTCGCGCCTAATTTTGGCGCGATGATCGAGAACAGGCCGGCCGCCGGCCACACCGCCGCCCATAACGCTGGGCGATTTTGGTACCGCCGGTACAGACCGGCGGTCTAGGTTCGCGCATCAGCGTTTCAACCGA
>JBKOVT010000330.1:0-3892 GCA_046724035.1 Pseudomonadota bacterium
CAACCCGCGCTTTCTGGTCAACATGGCGCGGATCGCGGTGAAAGCCCGCGCCGGGGAAGCGGTGGTGCGGCGCGGCGCCCAGCAATATTTCACCGGCATGGCGCGCGGCACCCGGGTCATCTCGCGGCTGCAATTGCCGCCCGAGGTGCTCGAACGCATCGCGCCGCCGCTGCGCGCCGCCGATGAGTACGAACGGACGCCGGACATCGTCTTTTACACCGGATGCAATGTCATCAAGACGCCGCACATCGCGCTGCTCGTGCTGGAAGTGCTCGACCGGCTCGGCGTGTCGTACGAGGTGATGGGCGGCACCGCCGCCTGCTGCGGCATCCAGCAATTCAAGCGCGGCGATGCCAAAACCGCGGGGCGCGTCTCCTACAACACGATCGAGCGGCTCGGCCGGCCGGGCGCGGCGCGGGTCGTCACCTGGTGTCCAAGCTGCCAAATACAGCTCGGCGAGGTGGCTTTGCCGGCCTACCAGGAATCTTTCGGAGCGATGCCGTTCGAACTGGCGCCGATTGCCGAATTCTTTGCCGAGCGTCTCGACGATCTTCGCGCGCTGTTCGTCCATCCTGTCCGGAAACGGGTCGCGTTGCAGGAGCGCTCGGCGGTCCCCGGCATCATGATCGCGATCAAGAGAATCCTAGGCGCCATTCCGGGGCTGGAGGTGGTGGAGCTCGACGTGCCGGTGCTCAGCACACAGGCGAGCCATCTGGCAGTCTTACCGGAATTCAAGGCCAAGCTGCGCGAGCGCGAGTTTCGCGCCGCCGCCGAAGCCGGGGTGACGACCTTCGCCTCGGTGTTCCACGCCTGCCATCGCGAGCTCATCCGTTACCAGCCGCAGGTCTCGTTTGAGCTGGTCAACTTCATGGAGCTGATCGGCGAGAGCATGGGGATCGACATTCCCGATCTGTACAAGCGATTGGCGCTGATCGGCGACATCGACACGATCGTCGCCGACACGGCGGAACTCATCGCGGCGCACCGGCTCGACCTCGAGACCGTGCGCGATGTGCTGGCGCAAGAGCTATTCGGCGCGGCAGGGTAAAGCGGAGCGACTGCGTCAGTCTTCCGCTTGCTGCGCGGTGAAGATCGACCCGTAACCCTCGCGGCTCCAGTCGGGCGGCACCGGGCAGGGTGTCGGATCGAGATGAGCGACCGCAGCCGGTACGCCGCGGACAATTTCACCCGTATGAGTGGTCGGAGTCGGGGCCGGCATCCAAGCGAATGCGTCGGCCGAGCTATAGACGAAGAGCGCGACCGGCCGGACCCGCCCGGTGGCGTTGCCGCGCGAACCGTGTACGGTCCGACAATTGATCGCAATCAGGGTCCCGGCCGGCCCAGTCAGATCGACGGAGGCATCGAGATCGAGCCGCGCGAGATCAGCGTCGCGGATCGCGCCGGTCCAAGCGCCCTCGCCGTCGCGATGAACGAAAATCGGGCCGCGATGGCTTCCCGGGATGCAGGTCAGAGGCCCCTGCTCGGCCGGGACGGCGTCGAGATAAACCCCCAGCGTCACCGGGCTGTAATTGGTATGCGGCCAAGCCGGGATGTCCTGATGCCATTTGACGATCTCACCCGAGCCCGGCCATTTGTAATTGAGCTTGCTGCTGTGGAACTTGACGTTGGGCCCAACGAGATCGGCGGCGATGTCGGCCAGCACGGATTCCGCGGCAAAGCCCCAGAAATCGGGATGCCGATCGACCAGCGCCCGAAGCCGGCGCACATGCGGGCGTTCCGGTGCGTGCTCGGGGCCGATATCGAAAATCTCGTTGGACGCGGTGACATTTCGGCTTTCTTTCAGAAACCGATCGGACAGCTCATTGAGACGGTGCAGCCATCCCTGCGCGATCAGGCCAGGGGCGGCGAGATAGCCGGTTTCGAAATAGGTCCGGCGCTGTGCTTCGCTCAGCACCCGCGCCGGGTATCCGAGGATCTGTTCGGGCGTCACTTGTGGGCCAGCTCTACAGCGCGTCGGCGACCGCGGCGTGAAACCGGCGCAGAGCGGCGATGTGGTCGGACAGCGTATGCCCGCTGATCCGCTTGTGGTGACGGCGGTTGAACGTCGTCGTCAAGCAGAGATGGGTCGCCCCGGCCTGCTTCCAGAACCGTGCCTCCTTGGCCCAATCCGCATCGCTGCCCGAGCCCATCGACACCCAGACCTCGATGCCGATCTGTTTCGGGTCGCGCCCGGCCTGTTCGGTCAGGCGGCGCAGTTGTCCGAGGACATCGAGAGCGCTCTGATCCGGCGGATAGGCATTCGGCATCCAGCCATCACCGAATTTGGCGATGCGCTCCAAGGTGCGCTCAACATGGCCGCCAAACCACACCGGCACCTTGCCCGAGGCCGGGCGCGGGTTGATGCCGGCATCGGCGATCGTGTGCCAACGGCCCTTGAAGGCGACATGCGGCGCGGCCCACAATTTCTGCATAACCTGGACCTGCTCCTCGGAGCGGCGGCCGCGGTTATGGAAATTCTCGTTGAGACCGGTGAACTCGATCTCGTTCCAGCCGACCCCGATGCCAAGGCGAAAGCGGCCGCCGCACAGCACATCGAGGCAGGCGGCCTGCTTTGCCACGAGCACTGTTTGGCGCTGCGGCAGAATCAAGACGCCGGTCGAAAAGCCGAGCTTCGGGCAGATGCCCGCGAGATACCCGAACAGCACAAACGGATCGTGATAAAGCCCGTCGGCGATCCGCTCGCCCGAGGAGGCGCCCGCCGGGTTCTGCCCCAGCACGTGATCGGGCGCCTCGATAAAATCGTAGCCGACCGACTCGGCGGCCTGCGCATATTCGCGCAACACCGCGGGATCGCCGCCAATATCGCCAAACGGCAACAGCGCGCCGAGCTGCATGATCTTTCTCCCTGTGCATCCAAATCAGCGCTCATGACTACCTCAGGCGCCGTCCCGGCGAAAGCCGAGCATGAATAAGTTAGGCCCCGGCGGAGGCCGAGCCCCTTCAGCGGAGGCAGAAGCCGTTGACAAATGGGCCCCCGCCTGCGGCGGGACCTAGTTTTTGGATCGCGCGTTTGAGATCACGCCTTGTCGAGCCAGAAGGTGTCGAGCCGGACGACATCGTAAATGCCGAAATAGTCCTTTGGATTGTGGCCCTTTACGTAGTCGTACCAGACGTCGTTGATCTGCTCCCAGGCGACCGGCAATACCGGCGGGTCCTGTTCCATGATGGCCTCGGTTTGACGCACGAGACCCTTGCGCTTATCCGGGTCGATCTCGCGGTCGATCTGGTCGACAAGCGCGTTGAACTTCTCGTTGTTCCAGAACCCGTAATTCTGCGGCCCGCCGGTACGGTACCACGCATTGAAATAGTCCGACGGATCGAGCAGGGTCGACACAATCGCGCCGATCGCCAAATCGAAATGGCCGTTCTGGGTGTCGTCGAACCATACGGACTCGACGACGGTGCGCAGATTGCACTGAACATTCAGGGTTTCCTGCAGCATCGCCTGAATCGCCTGCGCCCAGAGCTTGAAGCTCGGCACGTCACGCACCAGAAAATCGAGCCCCTGAATGCCGTTGGGGTGCCCGGCGGCATCGAGCAGCGCCTTGGCTTCCTTCGCCGCGGCGGTCGAATCCTTCTGGTAGCCGATGCGCTTGAACAGCTCCTCGGTCGGGGTGGCGAATTCCGAGAAGGGGTAGATAAACCCGCCGACCCGCATCGGCGTCACGTCCTTGACCACATCGACGAGCGTGTGCCGGTCGAACGCCAGATGGAGCGCGCGCCGCACGCGCGGATCGTCGAACGGCTTTTTCTTGCTGTTCGCCCAGCAGCCCTGGATGACGCTCTGATTAAAGGCGATCGTCTTCAGGCCGGGCGTGTCCTTCGCCTTGCGCGCCGTCACCGGGTCGGTGATGCGGATGTAATCGGTGCG
>JBKOVT010000219.1:0-9040 GCA_046724035.1 Pseudomonadota bacterium
AAGGGTAAGGGGGCTCCGGTCCTTACGCCGGTTAAAGAATGATGCTCGGCCGCGCGCCGTGCCCTATTGGGAACAGCCGATGCTATGGCCTCGATTACGCACGATAAAATAGGGTCGGCCTCTTCGGATTATCGGTAAGGAACAGATCGAGGCATAATCTAGGTGGGCTCTCGCGGCTCCGCGCGACCCCGCGGCACGGATGTGCCGCCGCATTCGCGAAACTACCCGCGCCAGTCCTCGCGCAAGACCGCAAACAGCAGGTGGTCCTGCCACTTCCCGTCGATCAAAAGATAGTTGCGGGCATAGCCCTCCTGCTGAAAGCCTGTGTGCAGCAGCAGCGCCCGGCTCGGGATGTTGGTCGGTAGACAGGCGGCTTCGACGCGGTGCAGGCGCAGCCGCTCGAACGCGAAATCGAGCACCAGCGGCAAGGCTGCGGTCATGTAGCCCTGGCGCGCATAAGGCTCGCCGGTCCAATAGCCGAGACTCGCGGTCTCGGCGACCCCGCGCCGGATGTTCGACAGGCCGATGCCGCCGACCAGCGTCTCATCGTTGCGGAAGATGAAGAAATTGTAGCCCTGGTCGATACGCCAGTCTTCGGCGTAGCGCGCGATGCGCGCGCGAAAGCTGGTGCGGCTTAGCGCGTCGGGCGGCCAGCTCGGTTCCCAGGGCGTCAGGAAATTGCGCGAGCGTGCCCGAAGACTCGCCCAATCCTCGTAGTCACCGCGCTCGGGCGGGCGAAGGAAGACGCGGTCGCTGACCAGGCGAAACGGCTCTGAGCGAGCGAGGAAAAGCCGGGGAAAGGTTTTGCGCTGCGTAGCCATAATCTCGGCGCCGTTCCCCGTTCAACCGGCGAGGCGCGCCCGCAGGCGCTCGAAATCCTCGAGCCGGCCGACCGGCCCCAACCCTACGAGCGTCGGCGGCGCGGTCCGCCACCGCGCCACGACACGCGAAACCGCGGCGTCATCGACCGCCTCGATCCGCCGCACCATGTCCGCCGGATCGAACGGCGTGCCGTGGATCAGCATATGCTGCGCCATCTGTTCGCAGCGCGCCCCGGTGCTTTCGAGCGACATCAGGAGGCCCGCCTTCATCTGCGCCTTGGCGCGCGCCAGTTCGACGGGCGCAAACCCGTCCACCAGCCGCAACGTCTCGTCGCACAACACCGGCACCAGCTCGCTCGCTTCCTCCTCGCCGGTTCCCGCATAAATGCCGAACAGCCCGCCATCGCGATAGCCATGCACAAAGGAGTGTATCGAGTAGACCAGCCCGCGCTTTTCCCGCACCTCCTGGAACAGGCGAGACGACATGCCGCCGCCAAACGCGGTCGACAGCACGGATGCCGCGTAATAATCCGGGTCGCCGAGCGGTAGCCCCGGAAAACCGAGCACGAGGTGCAGCTGCTCCAGATCGCGCGCTTCGCGGTGCTCGCCGCCGACATAGCGGGCCGGCTCGGTCGCGATCGCCCGCTCGGCCGGCATTCCCGACAATAAGGTCGCGGCGAGATCGACAAACCGATCGTGATCGAGATTGCCGGCCGCCGAGAGGATCATGCGGGCGGCGCCGTAATGCTCGCGCAGATAGCCCATCACCGCCTCGCGCGACAGCTGGCGGATAATCTCGGGACGGCCGAGCACCGGACGCCCCATCGGCTGCTCCGGGAAGGCGCGCTCCTGGAAAAAATCGAAGATGATGTCGTCCGGCGTGTCGTTCGCCTGGCCGATCTCCTGCAGGATCACGGCGCGCTCGCGTTCGAGCTCGGCGGGGTCGAAGCTCGAATGCAGCAGGATGTCTGCCAGAATATCGAGCGCGAGCGGCACGTCCTCTTTCAACACCTTCGCGTAATAGGCCGTGCTCTCGCGCGAGGTATAGGCGTTGAGATGGCCGCCTACCGCCTCGATCTCCTCGGCGATGTCGCGGGCGCTGCGCCGCTCGGTGCCCTTGAACGCCATATGCTCGAGGAAATGCGCGGCGCCGTTGATCTCGGGCGCCTCGTGCCGCGTTCCGACATCGACCCACAGCCCGAGCGAAACCGTGTCGACCGTGTCGATGCGATCGGTGACGATCCGCAGCCCGTCCGGCAACGTCGCGAGATTGACCGTCATGCCGCTCCTCGTTTCGGCCTGGCGCGCTGCGCATGCGTTCGCAGGAATGTGCGCACTGCGGCGATGTCGTTCGGTAGCACGGTGACGCGCTCGCGCCGCTCCATGATGTCCGCCAGCTGCGGGGGTATCGGAGGCCGGATTCCGGTTGCCCGCTCCACCGCGTCGGGAAATTTCGCCGGGTGCGCCGTCGCAAGCGCGATCATCGGTGTCGTCGTCTCCTCATTCATCGCCGCCCGTGCGGCGGCAACCGCGACCGCGGTGTGGGGATCAATCAGCGATCCGCTGCGCCGGTAAGTTTCAGCGATCGTATTCAGCGTCATTGTGTCATCGACCCGCTGTGCCGCGAATAATTGCCGCGCGCTCCGCCATCCCTGCTCGTCCTCGGGCAAGGCTCCGCTGTCCCGAAAGGCCCGCAAATCGGCCGCGACCGCCGCGCCGTTGCGGCCCTTCAATTCAAACAGCAGCCGCTCGAAATTGCTCGCCACCTGGATGTCCATGCTGGGGCTGAGGCTCGCCGCGACCGGTCCGATCGTCATTTCGCCCGTCGCGACATACCGCGCCAGAATATCATTGGCATTCGTGCCGATAACGAGGCGCTCGATCGGCAAGCCCATCGCGCGCGCGAGATGGCCGGCATAGACATTGCCGAAATTACCGGTCGGCACGCTGAACGACACCGCCCGGCCGGAAGCGGCCCCGAGCGCCAGCCCGGCGGCAATGTAATAAACGATTTGCGCCGCGACCCGCGCGAAATTGATCGAGTTGACCGCCGACAGGTTTAACTCCTGCCGCAAGCCGCGATCCGCGAACAGCGCCTTCACGATATCCTGGCAATCGTCGAAGGTGCCCTCGATCGCCAGCGCGTGCGCATTGGCGGCGTCGACCGTTGTCATTTGCCGGCGCTGCACCTCGGAGATACGGCCCTGCGGATAGAGCATGAAGATGTCAAGCGCGGCGCGGTCGCGGCAGGCGGCGAGCGCGGCCGAGCCGGTGTCGCCCGATGTCGCGCCGATGATCGTCACCTGCTCGCCGCGACGCGCCAGCGCGGCGTCGAACAGCCGCCCGACCAACTGCAGCGCCAAATCCTTAAAGGCAAGGGTCGGGCCGTGAAACAGCTCCAACAGCCACAGCCGCTCGTCCAATTGCACCAGCGGCGCCACCCCGGCATGGCGGAACGTGCCATAGGCGGCCTCGGTCAACCGCGGCAATTCCTCGCGAGCGAATGTCTCGCCGGCAAAGAGTGCCAGGATCCGCGCCGCCAGATCGGCATAGGGTAGCCCGCCAAGGCCAGCCAGCGCCGCCGCGCTCAATTTCGGCAGGGTTTCCGGTACAAACAGGCCGCCATCCTCGGCGAGGCCGGCGAGCAAGACCTCCTCGAAGCTGTGGGTGGCCGGCGCGGGCCCGGCATCGCGGGTACTGAGATAGCGCACCCACTGAAAGTATAGTCCGGGCTGGCCTGTCGCAACCGCCTCGGGCGCGCGGCTGATCAGCCTATAGCCCCGGTCAGGGGCGGCGGCGTTTATTTATCCAGCCACACATCCTCGAAGCGCCAGCCGTTATAGATGCTGTTGACCATGATTGTGACGCCTTTGACTTGCGGCTGCATGCAGGTGGCGCCGATATTGTGGTAAATGATCGGTCGGGCGCCGTCCTCCTGCAGTTTCTTGTCGATCTGCCAGACCAGCTTCCGGCGTTTCTCCTGATCCGACATCACCGATTGCTCGTCGAACAGCTTGTCGAGTTCGGCATTGCAATAGCCGCTGTAGTTGCGCGCGGAACCGCATTTGTAGTTTTCGTAGAATTGCTGGTCCGGATCGTCGACACCGCTGCCGGTCGCGTTGAGCGCCACCGAGTAATCCTTGCGGGTCACCTTCGTGTGCCAGTTCGCGGTCTCAATCGTGTCGAGCGCACCGTCGATGTAAATGTCCTTGAGCTGATCGATCAGGATCACGGCCGGGTCGCGGTACGTCGCCACGTTGCGGGTCGAGATCTTGACTTCGAGCCGCTTGTCCGGGCCGTAGCCGAGCTTCTCCATCAGCGAGCGCGCCTCCGCCCGGTTCTTCTGCACATCCGGCCCATATCCGGGTACCGTCGCCAGCATCTCCGGCGGCATGCCCCAGATCCCAGCGGCTGGCGGCAGCATCGCGCCGCCGATCTTGCCCTTCCCCTCGGTCAGGATGTCGATAAAGGACTTACGGTCGAGCGCCAGCATCATCGCACGGCGCAAATCGGCGTTGTCGAAGGGCGGCTTATCGCGGTTGACGAGCAGGTTGGTCGTCGCGTTGTTGGTCTTTAATTCGCAAACGGCTTGCGGGGCCTCCTTCTGCACATCACGCAACAACGGCACAGTGACGCTGTAGGGCCATGTCATGTCGAATTGCCCGGCGACAAAGCCCAGGATCGCGGTCGAGCGGTTCGGCACGATTGTGTATTCGATGCCGTCGAGATAGGGCC
This sequence comes from Pseudomonadota bacterium, assembly GCA_046724035.1. Taxonomy (GTDB): domain Bacteria; phylum Pseudomonadota; class Alphaproteobacteria; order ATCC43930; family CGMCC-115725; genus DATARH01. Next base: position 4,557 of record JBKOVT010000219.1, read on the forward strand.
GGCCCGGCTTCCAGTAATCCGGGTTGCGCGTCACTTTGATGTGCTCGTTCGGCTTGAACTCGACGAACTTGAACGGCCCGGTGCCGATCGGATGCTGGCGCATCTGCGCCGGCGATACGTGGCAGGGGTAGATCGGCGAATAGCCCGAAGCGAGCAGCGCGATCAGCGCCGGCTGCGGCCGCTTCAGGTGAAAGACCGATTCGTTATCGCCTTCGGTACTGACATGGTCGAGATTGTCATACCACTCCTTGCGCGGGTTACCGCGGAAGCGCTCTTTGGCAGTGCCTTGCAGCAAGTCGAAGGTGCATTTGACATCGGCCGCTGTGAACGGCTTTCCGTCATGCCATTTGACGCCCTGGCGCAGTTTGAAAGCGAGTTCCTTGCCATCCTCGCTCCACGACCATTCGGTCGCGAGCTCGGGGCGAATTGTATCGAGGCTGTTTTGCTCGATCTGCTGGTCGAAGATGACGAGATTGTTCATGACGCCCATGGCGGGCACGACCGCGGAGTAGGTCGCTTCCTCGTGGATCGACATGCTGGCCGGGCTGTCCCAGTGCTGGACCCTCAACGTCCCGCCCGATTTCTGCGCCAGCGCGATGCTGCCGCTCGAAAGCGCCAGCAACAGGGCGCCCGCCGCCGCCCAACTCGACAGCCTCCACCCGATCATCGGTTTCCTCCTTCCGTGCCGATTATTTGTCGAGCCACACATCTTCCATGCGGTTGCCGTTGTAGATGCTGTTCACCATCGGCGTGTAGCCCTTGACGTAGGGATGCCAGCAGGTGCCGGAGCGGTTGTGGTAAACCACCGGGCGCGCCACGTCTTCAGCCAGGCGGCGCTCGATCTCCCACACCAGCTTCTTGCGTTTCTCCTGGTCGGATTGCATCGACTGCTCGTCGAACAATTTGTCGATCTCGGGATTGCAGTAGCCGTCGTAATTGTTCTCCGAGCCGCAGGCGAAATTCTCGTAGAAGGTCTGGTCCGGATCATCGATGCCATACCCGGTGAGGTTTGCGCCGATCGTGTAATCCTTGCGCGCGACTTTGGGAAACCAGCTCGGGCTGTCGACCGGCTCGAGCTCGGCATCGACATAAATCTGCTTCAGCTGGTCGATCAGGATGACCGCAGGATCGCGGTAGGGTGGGATGTTGCGAGTCGAAACCTTGATCGCCAGCCGCTTGTCGGGTCCGTAGCCATTTTTTTCCATCAACTGGCGCGCCGCGGCCCGGCTCTTTTCGACATCGGGGTCGTATCCCGGCAGCTGCTTCACCATTTCGGGCGGCATCCCCCAGATGCCTTCCGGCGGCGGCAGCATCGCGCCGCCGATATCGCCCTTGCCTTGCGTCAGCGTGTCGATAAATGCCCGGCGATCGATCGTCAGGGCGACCGCCCGACGCAATTCCGCGTTATTGAAGGGCGGTGCGGTGCGGTTGATCATGACGTTGCGGTTGACGTTCGACGGCACGAGCTTGCAGATCGCATTGGGATCCTGCTTTTGCGTGTCGTTGATCAGCGGCACCTGAAAGAAATAGGGCGAGGTCATGTCGAACTGGCCCGATAGAAAGGCCAGCTGTCCCGTTGCCTGGTTCTTGATGATCGTCCAGTCGATACCGTCGAGATAGGGCCGGTCCTTTTTCCAATAATCGGGATTGCGGACCACCTTGATGTATTCGTTCGGCTTGAATTCGACGAATTTGAACGGACCGGTGCCGATCGGATGTTGCCGCATCTCGCGGGCCGGCACGTGGCAGGGGTAGATCGGCGTGAAGCCGGACGCGAGCAGCGCGATAAAGGCGGGTTGCGGCCGTTTCAGCTGAAACGTCACTTCGTAATCGCCCTTCGGGACGACCGCTTCCAAATTGCGGTACCACGGTTTGCGTGGATTGAGGCGGAGCTTCTCGCTCGCGGTGCCGAGCAACAGATCAAAGGTGCATTTGACGTCTTTGGCGGTAAACGGCTTGCCGTCGTGCCATTTCACGCCTTCACGCAGCTTGAAGGTCAGCTGAGTATTCGCTTCGTCCCAGGCCCATTGGCTGGCCAGATCAGGCACAATCGTGTTGATGCTGGTCTGCGCGATATGCTGGTCATACATGACCAGGTTGTTGAAAACGCCTTGGGCCGGACCCTCGCCGGCGATCGTCGATTCCTCGTGGATCGACATGCTCCCCGGGCTGTCGAAGAAATAGACCTTCAGTGTCCCGCCCGGCTTTTGCGCGAACGCGCCGCCGCCTGCCGTCACGCCGCCGAGCAATATTCCTGTCAGCGCGAGCGCTCGCGCGAGCAAATTCATCGGCGTCCCATCCCCATGTTCTTTGGGCCAGCGCGGCCGAGCCGGCAGGATACATGGTAGAGCGGGAAGCGGCCAATGACGCTTCCGGGTGCGCCCGGATCAATTTTAGAGGGGGTGCGGCCGGTCTATGTCTCGCCGCCGAGCACCCGCTTGATCGCCGCGATCAGCTCGGCTGGCCTGACCGGCTTCATCAGAAAATCGTAGCGGCCGAGATCCTCATTCGCGAGCTGGAAGGCGTAGCCGGTGATGATCAGGACCTTGGCGCCAGCCCCCTCGGCTCGCTCGGCCAACTCCATTCCGGTTCCGTCCGGGAGACGCCCATCCGCCAATAAGAGATCGTAATTGACGGTGTCGAGGAGCGATCTAGCTTCGGCGAGGGTCGTCGCGCTGTCGACCTCATAACCTGCGTCGAACAGGACGTGCTCGAGCAGCACCCGGACATTCTGGTCGTCTTCGACGAGGAGGATCCGGCTCATCAGCGCCTTCTAGATGCGAACGGCGAAATTACCGGCTCTAACTCGGGTCCCGTCAGGGGCACCCGAAGCCCGAACATCAACCCTCGAGTTGTCCCGGCGTTCCACCGGCGGGAGATTTATCTCCTAATATAAAGCACAATCTCGGTGAACCCCCTTATTCGGATAGTGCGGCATTTGGCCCGAGCCGCGCTCGCCCTTACGGCCCGCGGCAGATGACGTTGAGGAGCGCCTGCCGCTTTTCGGTATTGACCGCGTGCAGGGCACGTTCGAGGGCTCCCGGCAGGGCGGCGGGGTCATCGACCCGCTCGCCGTAACCGCCCGCCGCCGCGCAGACCTGCTCAAAGGCGGGCAGCTCTTCGAGATCGATAAAAGGCGGCCGGTTGCTGCGTGCTGCTTCGCCCTGCGGATACATGCCCAAGGTGGCGCGCCGCACCGCGCCCCACATCGCGTTGTTGACGACGACAAAGAGGACCGGCAGCCGGTGCGCGGCAGCTGCATGGTGCACCGCGACCGGGTTGGCGAAGAGGTAGGAACCATCCCCCAAGACGGCGACGACCTGCCGGTCGGGTTCGGCCAGCTTGACCCCGAGCGCGGCGCCGGCACCCCAGCCGAGCCCCGCCGCGGGGCTTGACCCGAAAAAGCTGCTCGCCCGGGTCGATGGGCAATGCTCCGGCATCAGTGTGTATTCGTTGACGAGGATCGAGCCGGGGTCGCGCGCCGCGGCGAGACAGGCGCTGACCCAAGCCGGCGAGATCGGGCGCAGATCTTTTTCCTCTTCCCGCGTCTTGCGCCAGGCCGCCTGCTGCTTTTCCCGGCGTTCGGCGAGGCGCTGCCGGCGCATGCCGGTCTCGGTCGGATCGGCGGAGGCGGCAAGCGCCGCGCTGAGCCGCGGCAGGACAAGGCGGGTCGCGCCGGTGATCGCGACGTCGCACGTGAACCCTCGGATCGGGTACCGGCTGAACAGCGGATCGACGCCGATATGGACGATTTTGCACTCGGCGGGCGGCGACTCGCGGCTTGGCGTCCAGGGCACGTCGCAATCGATGACGAGGATCGCGTCGGCATCCCGGAGGAGCGCGCCGGGATTGTAGCCGAGATGGCAGGGGTGATCCGCTGGCAGGCACAAATAGCGCTGCCGGTGCTCGACGACCGGCGCCGCGAACCGCTCGGCGAACTCGGCGAGCGCTGTCACGGCCGCGGGGTCGCGGCCGGCATCGGCGGTGATGATCAGCGGGTTCTGCGCTTGGGCGAGGATCTCCGCCGCCGCGGCGACGGCCGCCTCGTCCGGCGCCGGTGGTGAGGCGGCGACCCGCCGCGCCGGCGAGTCATAGGTGAAGCCGGAAAGCTTCTCGGCCAGGACCTCGCGCGGCAGGGATAGATAGACCGGCCCCTCGGGCGGGCTCGTCGCCAGCGTCAGCGCCCGATCGATAACGGTCTCGAGCTGGGCGCCGTTCTTCAGCTCGTAATCCCATTTGACCATCTCGCGCAGCATGCCCGCCTGGTCGAACATCTCCTGCGCCCAATGAATGTAAGTGTCGCGCGCGCCGGGAAGCCCCTCCTCGGTCAGGGGCGAGCGGCCGGCCGTAAAGAGGATCGGGACATTCTCGCGCGCCGCGTTGAAGACGCCGCACAGCGCGTTGGCGGTGCCGACGCTGACATGCACCATGACGGCCGGCACCCGGCCGGAAGCGACGGCGTAGCCATGCGCCATAGAGAGCGC
>JBKOVT010000319.1:0-5708 GCA_046724035.1 Pseudomonadota bacterium
CATGCACGGCATGTACGAGTCGAACATGGCTATGCACGATTGCGATCTGATGATCGCGGTCGGCTCGCGCTTCGACGACCGGGTGACGGGCCGCCTGAACGCGTTCTCGCCGGGTTCGAAGAAGATCCATATCGACATCGACCCGTCGTCGATGAACAAGAATGTGCGGATCGATCTGCCGTTGCTCGGCGATTGCAACGAGGTGCTGGGCGCGCTGCTTGCAGCGTGGAAGAAGGCCACGCCGCATTCCGACACCAAGGCGCGGCATTCTTGGTGGCGCAAGATCGACGCCTGGCGGGCGCGCAACTGTCTGCGTTACGACGGCTCGCGGCGCGATTTGATCAAGCCGCAATACGCGCTCGAGCGCCTCTATGCGCTGACCCGCGAGCGCGACCCGTTCATCACCACCGAGGTCGGCCAGCACCAGATGTGGGCGGCGCAGTTTTTCAAATTCGACAAGCCCTATCACTGGATGACCTCGGGCGGGCTCGGCACGATGGGCTATGGGCTGCCGGCGGCGGTCGGCGTGCAGGTCGCGCATCCGGAGTCGCTCGTTATCGACATCGCCGGCGAAGCCTCGATCCTGATGAACATCCAGGAGATGTCGACAATCGCGCAATACCGCCTGCCGGTGAAGGCGTTCATCCTGAACAACCAATATATGGGCATGGTGCGCCAGTGGCAGGAATTGCTGCATGGCGGCCGCTATTCCGAAAGCTACACCGCGGCATTGCCCGATTTCGTCAAGCTCGCCGACGCGTTCGGCGCGGCCGGGCGACGCGTCGAGCGGCCGGACGAGCTCGACGACGCGATCCTGCAGATGATTGAGGAACCGCGCGCTGTCATCCTCGATGTCGTCGTCGACCAGGCGGAGAACTGCTTCCCGATGATCCCGTCGGGCGCGGCGCATAACGAGATGCTGCTCGGCCCGGCCGATAAGGCGGAACAGCCGGTATCCGAAGAGGGCATGGTTCTCGTGTGAGGCGCGGCCGTTGCCCGAAAGCGATACTATCGAGCGTCACACGGTCGCCGTTCTCGTCGATAACGAGCCGGGTGTGTTGGCGCGCGTCATCGGCCTCTTCTCCGGGCGCGGCTACAACATCGAGAGCCTGACCGTCGCCGAGGTCGACCGCTCGAACAATCTATCGCGCATCACAATCGTGACGAGCGGCACGCGCATGATCATCGAGCAGATCAAGGCGCAGCTGGCGCGCCTCGTGCCGGTGCATAAAGTCCATGATCTGACGGATGAAGGCCCCTCGGTCGAGCGCGAGATGGCGCTGATCAAGGTCGCCGGCAAAGGCGATGCGCGCATCGAGTCGTTGCGCCTCGCCGACATCTTCCGCGCGCGCGTCGTCGACTCGACGACCGAGAGCTTTGTCTTCGAGATGACCGGGTCGAGCGAGAAATTGAATGCGTTCATCGCGCTGATGGAGCCCCTGGGTCTGGTCGAGGTGTCGCGCACCGGCACGGTCGCGATCGCCCGCGGCTCCGGCCAGTTTTAGGTTGAGCGATGGTCGGCGAACACCGACGTCCTGATTTGGGGAATTGCAGAATTTATCACCTGCAATCGGGAGCGCTGCCAATTTTGATCGTTGGAGCGGCGTCGAATCTGCGGAAAGAAGCGGCCAAACTTGCAGAAAGTTGGTTTTTCAAAAACGGTATCATCCCCTGCCAGTGCAGGGGCGTAAATCTGGACAGGCTTCCTGATATTCTACGGAATGGCTGTGATGTCTACCCGACCAACAGCCCGATGTTCATGGCGGCAGATTTTGGGAAGGCGATTGAATATGGTGGAGACTCGCAAGTTATCCAGATTTTTGACGTGAAGAAAACCAAACGAACTTGGATAGAGATCGATTCCAACGAAGATCCTGCCGTCATTGAAAATCTGAAGGAAACTTACACTTCGTGGGAGTCGTCCGTAAATGGAAACCGTATTTGGTTTTCCATGTTTCCGATCGATCACCCCGCCAGAACAAAAGCTTATGAAGCCGATTACGGCTGGTTCATTCCCGGGGATGCAAAGGAAGCCCTAATTGGTTTAGCTATTTTTGCCCCACGAGATACAGCAGCGAAATTAATAGAGCCCTTCGGCAGCTCGGATTTGCCTGGTATCGACGAGAACGTGGCCACGCCGTAACCCCCTTGCCCTGCTCGATTTAGGAGAACGACGATGCGTGTGTATTACGACCGCGATGCGGATGTGAATTTGATCAAGTCGAAGAAGGTCGCGGTCATCGGCTATGGCAGCCAGGGCCACGCCCATGCCAACAATCTGCGCGACAGCGGCGTCAAGGATGTCGTCGTCGCATTGCGGCCGGGTTCGCCCTCGGCGCAGAAGGCCGAAAACGCCGGCTTCAAGGTGCTTACCAATTCGGAAGCGGCGAAATGGGCCGACATCGTCATGGTGCTGGCGCCGGACGAGTTGCAGGCTGGGCTCTACAACAACGAGCTCAAGCCCAACATGCGCGAAGGCAGCGCGCTCGCCGTCGCGCACGGGCTCAGCATTCATTTCCGCCTGATCGAGCCGCGCCCCGACATGGACGTGTTCATGATCGCGCCGAAGGGGCCGGGGCACACCGTGCGCTCGGAATACCAACGCGGCGCCGGTGTACCGTGCCTCCTCGCGGTCGAGCAGAACCCGTCGGGCAACGCGATCGAGATCGGCCTCTCCTATGCCTGTGCGATCGGCGGCGGCCGCGCCGGCGTAATCGAGACGACATTCCGCGAGGAATGCGAGACCGATCTGTTCGGCGAGCAATCGGTGCTGTGCGGCGGGCTCACCTCGCTGATTCTCGCCGGTTTCGAGACCTTGGTCGAGGCCGGCTACGCACCGGAGATGGCGTATTTCGAGTGCTGTCACGAGGTGAAGCTGATCGTCGATCTGATCTACGAAGGCGGCATCGCGAATATGCGCTATTCGGTGTCGAACACCGCCGAATACGGCGACTATTCGCGCGGCCCTCGCATCATCGACGAGCATGTGCGTGCCGAGATGAAGAAGGTGCTGGCGGAAATCCAATCCGGGCGCTTCGCGCGCGAATGGGTGCTCGAAAACAATGCCGGCCAGCCGAGCTTCAAGGCGATGCGCCGGCGCGAGGCGCAGCACCCGATCGAGGAGGTCGGCGAGCGGCTGCGCGCGATGATGCCGTGGATCAAGCAGAACGCGCTCGTCGACAAGAGCAAGAACTGAAGCCCCCACCCGATCTCGGCCCCTTTCAGCGCGAGCATTGCTCGCGCCTGTCGGGGCGGCGCATCGCAGATGCGCCGGGCTCGATCCTCCCTCCCCCGCTTGCGGGGGAGGGTTAAGGAACGCGCGGGAGAGGGCTGATGCGGGTGCTGCATGCCGCGGCCGAGCTGTATCCGTGGGTCAAGACCGGCGGGCTCGGCGATGTCATCGCGGCATTGCCGCCGGCATTGACCGGGCTTGGTGTCGATGTCCGGCTGGTGTTGCCCGGCTTCACCGCGCTGCTCGACGCCTTGCCGCTGAGCGAGGTCGCACGAGTCCGGACACCGTTCGCAATCGAGCGCGTACGGATCGCGCTGGCCGAATTGCCGGAAAGCGGGGTTCGCGCCTATCTCATCGATCACCCCGCCTTTTACGACCGGCCCGGCAGCCCCTATGCCGATTTGGATGGCCGCGAGTGGCCCGACAATCACCGCCGGTTTGCATTGCTCGGCTGGGCCGCCGCGGCATTGGCGCAAGGCGCGGACCCGGAGTGGCGGCCGGACATCCTGCATGCCCATGACTGGCATGCCGGGCTCGCGCCGGCCTATCTTCGCGCTGCGGGGGTGCCGGTGCCGAGCGTCTTTACCGTGCACAACCTCGCCTATCAGGGATTTTTCCCGGCCACCGGTTTCGCCGATCTTGCGTTGCCGTCGGGGTTTTTCTCGATCGACGGGGTCGAGTTTTATGGCGGCATCTCTCTTCTGAAGGCGGGCCTCTTCTATGCCGATCGGCTGACGACGGTCAGTCCGACTTATGTTCGCGAAATCCAGACGCCGGCTTTTGGCAACGGCCTCGACGGTCTGTTGCGCAGCCGCGCCGGCGTGCTGAGCGGGATCCTGAATGGGGTCGATCCGAAGATCTGGTCGCCGGAAAACGATGCGCTCTTGCCGCAGCGATACGGGCCCGATGACGCGCCGGCCGGCAAGGCGGCGGGAAAAGCCGCGCTGCAGCGCCGGCTGGGCCTCGCGGCGAAACCCGAGGCGCTGCTGTTTGGCGCGGTGACGCGACTGAGCTCGCAGAAAGGGCTCGATGTGCTGCTCGCCGCGTTGCCCGCGCTGCTCGCCGAGGGCGCGCAACTGGCATTGCTCGGCAGCGGCGATTCCGATCTCGAAGCCGGCTTCGCGGCGGCGGCTGCGGCGCACCCCGCGCAGGCGGGGATCGTCGTCGGCTATGACGAGGCGCTGTCGCATCTCATCATGGCGGCGGCCGACAGCGTGCTCGTGCCGTCGCGCTTCGAGCCGTGCGGGCTGACCCAGCTTTATGCGCTGCGCTATGGCGCGCTGCCGCTGGTGCGGCGCACCGGCGGGCTCGCCGACACGGTCATCGACGCCAATGCCGTCACCTTGGCCGCGGGCAGCGCGACCGGGTTCGTCTTTGACGCGGAGAGCCCGACGGCGCTGCTCGAAGCGGCGCGCCGGGCGATGGCGCTTTATGCCGACAAGGCGAGCTGGCGGCGGGTCATGCGGCAGGCAATGGCTCAGGATTTCAGCTGGGATGCCGCGGCAAGGCAGTATCAGGCGCTCTATGCCGGCTTGCTGCCTCGCCGCGTTGCGGCGCGGCGGCGGCGCCGCTTGGCCTGAAACCCGCTCGGTGCGGGCGCGGAGCAACCGCTACTTGTCGAGCCAGACGTCTTCCATGCGCCAGCCGTTGTAGCTGCTGTTGGCCATGATGGTCACGCCCTTGACCTCGGGCCGCATGCAGGTCGCTTTGCGCATGTAGTACTCGATCGGCCGCACCACCGCCTCCTGAAGGCGGCGGTCGATCTCCCATACGAGCTTTTTCCGCTTCTCCTGGTCGCTTTCCATCGACTGCTGATCGATGAGCTTCTCGATCTCGGGGTCGCAGTAATGCGTGTAGTTGCGGTTCGACTTACAGCTGTAGTTTTCGTAGAAGGTCTGATCCGGGTCATCGATGCCGGCTCCCGCCACGCTCTGCGCCAGGACGAAATCCGAGCGCACCAGCCTGGGAAGCCAATTGGCGGTTTCGACCAGATCGAGTTCGGCTTCGATGTAGATCTCCTTTAGCTGGTCGATCAGCAGCGATGCCGCATCACGGTAGTCCGGCAGGTTGCGCGCGGAGATCTTTATCGGGAGGTGTTTGTCCGGGCCATAGCCCAGCGACTTCATGATCTTACGGGCTTCTTCGCGCGATTTCGCGACATCGCGGCCGTAACCGGGCAGCTGCTCACGCATTTCCTTCGGCATGGCCCACTGGCCTTCGGGCTCCGGCAGCACCGCCGTTCCGATATCGCCTTTGCCCTCGCCGAGGATATCGATAAAGGCTTGGTGATCGATCGTCATTGCCACCGCCTTGCGCAGCTCCGGATCGTCGAAAGGCGGCTTTCGGGTCATCAGCGCGTTCGGCGCGAAATTGGTCGGCGTGACCTCGCAGACCGCGCCGGGCATCTGGCTCTGCACGTCCTTCAGCATCGGCACGGTCAGCTCGTAGGGGAAGGTCATGTCGAAATTGCCGGCGA
>JBKOVT010000336.1:0-21121 GCA_046724035.1 Pseudomonadota bacterium
GCTCGTTATTCTCGTCGTGTTGCGCGACCTGCTGATCGTCGGCGGCTATCTGTTGAGCCACGGCGCGAATGCGCCGGAGCCCCTCTTCATCAGCAAGGTCAACACGCTGGTGCAGATCGCGCTGGTCGGCTTTGTCCTCGCTCGGCTCGGTCTCGATATCGACGAACAACTCGTGACATCGTCCTTGATCGCCGCCGCTGGCGTCACGACCGTATGGTCCGGGCTTTCGTACCTCGTGCGCTGGGCGCGTTTCCTCGTTCGGTGGAATTGAGGTTTCGTGGTCAGCGCGCGCGGCTACCGCCTATTGTTCTGGCTAGGGCTCCTGGTTCTTGTTGTCGTGGCGTTGGGCCTGGTGCAGAGCATTCTGCTGCCCTTCGCCGCCGGCTTTGTGATCGCCTATATCCTGGCTCCCGGCGTTGCCTGGCTCGAGCGGCGCGGCGTCCCGCGCAGTCTCGGCAGCTTGCTTATCGTGGTCCTGTTTCTGGTCGCTGTGGCCGGCATCCTCGTCGTGCTCGTGCCGTTGATCCAGGGCCAGATCGTCGAGCTGATCGCGCGCGTCCCAAGCCTCGTCCGCTCGTCGCAGGATCTGCTCGGCAAGCTGATCACGCTGTTGCAGGAGCAGTTGCCGGCCGAGGATGTCACCAAGCTGCGTGACATCGTCAGCACCAAGCTCGCCGAGGCGCTGACCTGGCTCGCAGCGCTGGTGCAGGGGATGATCGGCAGCAGCTTCGCCATCCTCAATATCCTGTCGCTTGTCATCGTGACGCCGATCGTCGCGTTTTTCCTGTTGCGCGACTGGGACGTCATGGTCGCGCATATCGACGCCTATCTGCCGCGCCAGTCGCTCGAAACCGTGCGCGGCCAGGCGCGCCTTGTCAGCGATACTCTTGTCGGCTTTATCCACGGTCAGGCGCTCGTTTGCCTAATCCTCGCGATCTATTACGGCGTCGCGTTGAGCGCGGCAGGTCTGACCTCGGGGCTCGCGCTCGGCCTGTTGATCGGCGTCCTTGCGATCATCCCGATCCTCGGAGTGACCACCGGTTTGATCCTAGCGGTCGGCTTCGCGGCGTTGCAATACGGCAGCTGGACGTCGATCCTCGTCGTGATCGGCATCTTCGCTTTCGGGCAGCTAGTCGAAGCGAACGTGCTGACCCCAAAGCTCGTCGGCGACCGCATCCATCTCCATCCGGTCTGGGTCATCTTCGCGCTGTTTGCTGGCGGTACGCTTTACGGCTTCGTCGGCGTGCTTTTGGCGGTGCCCGCCGCCGCGGTCATCGGGGTCCTGATCCGCTTCGCGCTGATGCGCTACCGCGCCAGCAGCCTCTACGATTCGCGCGAGCCTCCCAGGGAAGAACCGCCGAGCCGGGTTGCGCCCTTCCGATGAGCGATCCGAGCCGACAGCTGGCGATCGATCTGCCCCATCGGTCGGCATTCGGCCGCGCCGATTTCCTGGTGTCGGAATGCAATCGCGCCGCCCTTGAACGCATTGAGCGTTGGCCCGATTGGCCCGGACGGCGCCTCCTGCTCTACGGGCCGCAGGGAAGCGGCAAGAGCCATCTCGCGCGTCTGTGGTGCGCCGAGAGCGGCGCCCGCTATATCGCAGGCGGCGACTTGGGCTCGGCCGAATTGCCGCTGGCAAATGGCGGGTCGCCACCCGCCATGGTCGTCGACGACGCCGAGGCGGCATCCGAACGCTTACTGTTGCATCTCTACAATTCCTGTGCGGAGGCGGGCACCGCGCTTCTCGTCGTCAATCGCAACGCGCCGGCGGCTTGGTCGATTGCCTTGCCCGATCTCGCCTCGCGCCTGCGCGCGATGCCGGCGGTCGGCATCGATATGCCCGACGACGCGCTGTTGGCGGCTGTGCTCGTCAAGCATTTCGCGGACCGCCAATTGCGGGTCGCCCCCTCGGTCATCGGCTATCTCGTGCCCCGAATGGAGCGCTCTTTTGCGATGGCCGCATCGATGGCAGCGCGGCTCGACGAATTGGCGCTCGCCGGCGGCCGCAGCATCGGCCTCGCGCTCGCTCGACAGGCGCTCGCTCAACTCGGCGCGGAGACCGCATGAGAATGAAATTATCCGTGCTGAAACGGCTGGGCCTCGGAGCCCTGTTTGCAACCTGCTTCGCGGGCCTCGCCTGGGCACAGGGAGCAGCGCAGTTCGACGGCCAGTACACGGGCGAGCTGAGATTGGCGCGGACCTTCAGCGGCGACTGCACCGAACCGCCGTTCGGCGCGCTGTACCCGCTGACGGTCGCCGGCGGCGAGGTCCGCTTTGCCTATTTGCCGCGCTTCGCCACAACGCTCCGCGGCACGATCAGACAGGACGGCCTCTTCCGCGCCACCGCCCGCGCGCGAAAGGGTACCGTGCAGATGACCGGGCGGATCCACGGCGGCAACGTCACGGCCTCGATCGTCTCGCCGAGCTGTGCCTATACGTTCCAGACGCGGAACTAGGCGGGTCGGCGCTGATCTCTACGGGTTGACGGCGTCCACCTGCGGTGTGGTGAACGGCTCGGTGCGGTGCACGATCTGCTCGGCATAGAGCGCGTCGATTTCCGTCTCCGAAAGACCGAGCATCGTCGTGAGGATGTCGGTCGTGTCGTCGCCGACCGAGGGCGCGCCGCGCCAGATCCGGCCCGGCGTCAATGACATCTTCGGCACCACGCCATAGACGCGGATCGGCACGCCCGATTGCCGGTCCAGCACCGGCACCGTCATTTCGCGCGCCGCGTAATGCGCGTCATGGTACTGGTCGCGGACGTTGTAGACCCGCGCGCACGCGATCTTCGCCTGGTTCAGTTCCGTCTCGACCGCGAGGCTGGTGCGCGCTGCGCAATATTCGCGCAGCCGCCGGTCGAGTTCGCGGCCCTTCTCGGAGTCGACCGCCGGCGCGTCCTTCGAGCATTCGTCATAGCTGTACTCGACAGGATCGAGGCCGAGGAATTTCGGCACACGGTCGTAAATGGGCCCGCCGAGCGCGCCGATATAAACCCATCCGTCACTGCATTTGAACGTGTCGTAGGGCTGAAAGCCGGTCGCCCGGTTGCCGGCATGGCCGTAAACGGCGCCCTCACCGGTAAACAGCGGCAAGGTGTTGCCGTTCGTCTGCGCCACTGCCTCATATTGCGCGAGATCGACGACCTGGCCGCGCCCGCTTTTTTTGACTTCCCACAAGGCCATCATCGTCGATGCCCAGCCGGTCAGTGCCGTGATGTAGTCGCCGGTATAGGTCTTGGCGCGTTGCGGCGGTCCCGCCGGATCGCCGGTCAGGTTCATCATGCCGCCATAGGCTTGCGCGATCGCATCGTAGCCGGCGCGGCCGAGATACTCCTCCGATCCGTATTGCCCGTAGCTGCTGACCCGCACGATGACCAGACTCGGATTGACCGCGAGCGCCAATTCGCTCGTGATGCCGGAGCGGTCGAGCGTGCCGGGCATCGAGGATTCCATCCACACATCGGAGATCTTCCACAGCGCCATCAGGAGTTCGACGCCGCGCGCGTGCTTGAGGTCGAGCCCCAATGACAATTTGTTTTTCGTGACCTCGGCCTCATCGCAGCCATGCGGGCGCGGGCCGCGCGTCAGTTGCGGCGCGGTGAAGCGGAAGACATCGCCGCCGGGGCGCTCGACATGAATGACCTCGGCACCGAACTCGGCGAGTTTGGTTCCGATATAGGGCTGCGCGACGAGGCAGCCGGTGCCGACCACGCGGATGTCTTGGAGCGGCCCGAAAGTCGGGGCGATGCAAGGCGTCGGCGGCCGCTCCAGGCGTCTCACCCAATCCGGGATGTTCTTTTTCAGCTCTTCGATCTTGTCGTCGGAAACAAGCCGCGGGTCGTGCGTCATGTTGCGTCATCTCCCAGAAGGTACGTCTGCCGGTTGGTCCGGCAGCTTTGTTGAAACAAGTGTTTCTTAGGCGTGGCGACAGGCTACCCGCTCTACGCGCTCGATAGCAATGCCGGAAGGCGTTAACGAGTACCGAGCAAATAAAAACCCTCCCCCGAAAGCGGGGGAGGGTTTCCGAGGTGACCCAGAGAAGGGCGACGCTACTTCGCGGCGTCCTGGAACGCCGGCTGCTGCTGCGCCCGGAGTACCGCGGCGGCCTCCTTCTCGACCCGCGTGCCCTTGAAGAAGTCCGTGTTCTGGGTACCCCAGAGCCGAACCGCATTGGCGAAGACGAAGTCGCGGAAATTGTTCTCGGTCAGCACGCCATCCTCGACCAGCTCGTAGGCTTCCGGCAGCGGCTCGCGCATGTCGATGACATCGAAATGCCCGATATCGGAGCTGTAGATCGCGTTGAGCTGGGCCCCGAACGGATTGAGCTTCAGGAACGCGGTCGCGTTCATGCGGTCGTCCGCTTCGCAGCCGAAATAGTAGGGCGTCGCGTAGAGGTCGATCCAATCCTGCTTCTTCGTGATCTTGCAGGCGCCGAAATCGTCAAGATCGTCGATGCCGCCGGTGAGGTGCAGTTCCGGATCGGGCCAGCCGTCGCGCTCCTTCAACGCGGCCAGATGCTCCTTGTAGCCGTATTTCTCGACGAGGCTCGCCAAGAGCTGCCGGTCGAGCTTCTCCGGCCGCATGTTGTCGAGCGCCTTGATGTTGCGCCGTTCCCAATGCTCCATCAAATCGCCGAACAGCTGCGCGCCCCAGCCGACGCCGCCTTCGAGGAACGCGAAGCGCAACTCCGGGAAGCGCCGGGTCACGCCGCCGAGGAAGATGCCCTTCGCGGCGGCATGGCCGGCATCGGCAAAGTGGCCGATGTGGTTATAGGTGAAGTTCGTCGGCGAATTGCGCAATGCCTGGTTGCTGCCTGCCGAATGGAAGGTCGGCGCGATCTTGACGTCGCGGCATTTCTCCCAGACCGGGTCGTAGTCGTAGATGCTGTCGATGCCGAACACCTCGTACCAGACCGCGAGCCGGTCCGTGTCCGGGTTCTGGCCCTTCGGGATCGAGTCGACCTGGCGCGGCATCGCGCTGCCGAACATCCCGACCTTGGAGCCGAGCTGGCTCGTGACGAACTCCAGCTCCTCGATCGCTTCTTCCGGATGGTGCATCGGGATGATCGCGGCCGGCGTCATGCGGTCCTGCAGATCCTTGAAATACTCGGCCGAGACGATGTTGTAGGCGCGGATGACGGCGCGCCGTGTCGCATCGTCCTTGATGCGCGGCAGGCGCAGCCCGGCGGTCGGATAGATGATGGCAAAGTCGGAGCCGATCTCATCGAGCCGTTCGTAGAGAAGATGCGGCATCATCGCCGTGGCGCGGTCATAGGTATTGCCGGTCTGGCGGGTCCAGAAGCCCGGCATCGAGACGCGGCGCCGCCGGCGCTCCTCGACACTCATCAGCAGCGAGTCGCGCGTCACCGCCATCGCGGCGAGAAACCCGTCCGCCGCCAAATCGCCGCCCACCTTGCGCATCTGCTCGCTGAACACCGGATCGTACTCGACCCAATGGCCGTCGCCGTCGACGACCGGGTGATTGAGCTTGGCGCGGATCTGCGCCGGGGTGAGGTGGGCGTGACCGCTCATGAGTTTCCTCCGCGTAGGGATCGTCCTTGGGCTGCCCTTGGCAGCAAGCTGAACGCCGTTCAGCTTGCACCCGGAAGGGGCGCGCGGCAATCGATTTCCCGGTACGCTAGGGCTGCGGATTTCGGATAGCTTGGACCCCGTCAACCGAGGGAGGGCCGTCATGAAAGTCGTCACGCTGAAGGACATCCCAAACGTTCCCGTCGAGGGCGCCGACCGGATCGAGGGCTGGACCGGGCCGGTCCAGCGAACCCGCCAGACGATCATCGAGCCGGGCGAATCCCCGAATTACAACTGCAGCATCGTCAATTTCAGCCAGGGCTGCACGACCGGCTGGCACACGCACACCTGCGACCAGATCCTTGTCGTGACCTCCGGCTCCGGCATGGTCGCCAACGAGCAGCAACAGCAGGAGATTAAGGTCGGCGATGTCGTGCACATCAAGGCCGGCGAGCGTCACTGGCACGGCGCCAAGGCCGACACGACGATGGGCCACATCACGATCACGCTGGTCGGCGGCCAGGCCAAATGGGGGTAGGCGCCCCGCGCCTCGCTTCGTGAGGGAATCCGCGTGCCCGTCGAGCTGATCGGCTGGATCGCGCCGCGGGTCTCCTCGGAGCTGATCCCTGCCGCCGGGCCGCCCTTCGACGCGGAGGTGGTCGCCGAGACGGCGCGCATTCACGAGCGGGCCGGGTTCGATCGCGTCCTGATCGGCTATTTCACCGATGCACCCGATGGGTTTCTCATCGGGGCGCATGCCGCGTCGGTAACCGAACGGCTCCAGTTTCTGCTGGCGCATCGGCCGGGTTTTGTGGCGCCGCCGCTTGCCGCCCGCAAGCTGGCGACCCTCGATCAGCTGAGCGGCGGTCGTCTGGCGGTGCACATTATCTCGGGCGGCAGCGACGCTGACCAGAACAAGGATGGCGACTGGACCGACCATGCGGCCCGCTATCGCCGCTCGGCGGAATACCTCTCCTTGTTGCGCCGAACCTGGACCGAGCCGGCACCCTTTGATCATGAAGGCGAGTTCTATCGGACGCGGGGGACCTATTCGGAGATCCGGTGCCGGCAACGGCCCTATATCCCGATTTATGGCGGCGGCGGTTCGGATGCGGCGGTCAAAGCACTGGCGCCGCATGTCGATGTGTACATGCTATGGGGCGAACCGCTGAAAGACACGGCCCTGTTCATGGACCGCGTGCGTCGCGAGGCGGCTCTCCACGGCCGAAAGCTGACGTTCAGCCTGTCGACGCGTCCGATCCTCGCCGACAGCGAGGGGGAAGCCTGGGACCGTGCCCGGGCGACCCTTGACAGCGTCTTGGCAAATCGCGGCGGCGCGCCGACGCCGCAGCGGCAAAATGTCGGGTCGAAACGGCTCCTGGCGGCCGCTGCCGAGGCCGAGCTGCATGACACATGCCTATGGACAGCCCTTGCCGCCGCAACGGGTGCACAGGGGAATTCGACCGCCCTCGTCGGCACGCCCGAAACGGTCGCAAAGGCCTTGTTCGAATACTACAAGCTCGGCGCCACGAGCCTCTTGATCCGGGGTTACGATCCGCGGCCCGACGCAATCCAGTATGGGGAGGAGCTGATCCCGCGTGTCCGCGCGCTGGTGGCGGCGTATGATGCCGAGCGCGGTTCGCTGTAGACCGACTCAGGGTCGTTACGCGCGGGCCGATTTGCGCTCCCAGTAGTCCGTCGCCGCCGGAAAAACGGTGTCGCAGCGCGTCGCCTGCGGCGCCCCGTCGAGCGTGTCGGCGGCCGCCCGCCAGACCGCGTAATGCGGCGCCGCGCGGTGCGCCTCCAGCGCCGCCTCGTCGCGATAGACTTCGTAGAAGTAGTAGACATTCCGGTCCTGCAGGTCCTGCAAGACGTTGAAGCGGAAGCAGTCGCGCTCGTCCCGCTCCGAGCCGAGCGCGTCGACCTCGATCGCCTTCAAGAAGCGTTCGCGCCCCTCGGGCTTCACCCGCACCTTCACCCACATCGCAATCATGCGATCTCCTCCGACGATGAAATACGCCGAGCTAACGCAGGCGCGAGCCCGGATCGAGGCCGAGATAGACGCGGCCGCCGATTGGGTACCACTCCGGCGCCAAGGTGACGGTCTGGCCGACAGTATTCAGATCGCGCCAGCATTCGGCGAGGCGGCTGTCGCGCTTGAACGACGTGCTGCCGCCCTGCCGGTACATCAAATCCATCGCCTGACGGGCGCTGTCGGCGGCATAGGTCGAGGCAAGCCGGCAGCGGGCGCGCTGTTCCAAGGTCGTCCCCCGGCCAGCCGCGATCGAGTTCCACAATTCAGTCAGCATCGCCGTGCGGTAGGCGCGCCCGGCATTGAGGATCGCATCGGCGCGCCCGACTGCGTCCTGCACCTGCGGGTTGTCGCACAGCAATCCGGCCGGGCGGCCGCGCGGCTGCTTGCCGCCGGCCAGCTCGATGAGCGCGTTGATGCCGGCTCGCGCGATGCCGGTGATGACCGCGCTGTGATGCGGCCCGATCCAGCATTGTGTCGGCAGCGAGTAGGTGACTCCCGGCCAGCGGTCCCATTGATTGTCGAGCGGCGCGCCGGCATGCACCATGGTGCGACGCTCCGGCAGGAACACATTGTCGACCGTCCAATCGAAGCTGCCAGTGCCGCGCAGCCCCGTCACGTTCCAGCTGCCCGGTACGATCTCGACCTCGGCGCGCGAGAAAAAGCCGCGCCAGTAGAGTGGCCTTCCCTCGGGGCTGAGGCGCGGTTTGCCGTCGTCGAGGATCTGGAAGCTGCCGAGCATCCAGCTCGCTTCCGGCGAGCCGCTGCCGAACTGCCAGCGCCCCGTCACCCGGTAACCGCCCTCGACCGGCACCGCCTGCCCGCCGCCCTGCACGGCGGTGCCGGCGCCGGGCGTGTCGGGCCCTGTCGCGTAGATCTCGCGCACGCCCTCATCCGTCAGACCGAGTGAGACGAGCTGCACGATGCCATTATTGGCGAGGTTCCAGCCGACCGAGCCGCAGCCTTCGGCCATCAGCTCAACGATGCGGAGATAGGTCAGCGGGTCAAGCTGCAATCCGCCGAGCGAGCGCGGCACCGTCATGCAATAAAAGCCCGCGGCATGCATCTTCTCGACGAGAGCGCGCGGAAAGCGCTGCTCGCGCTCGATCTCGTCGTGCAATTCCCGGAGCAACGGCTGCATCGCCGCGGCCGCCCGCACGACCGGCTGGGCATCGACATCGGCCGGCAGACGAGTGTCGTCAGGGGTGGCGTCGATCGCGTCCATGGGGGTCCTCCGGCCGCAGCGCCCGCACAGCCTGGGACAGTCAGGCCTTGCCGTCCAGCGATTTGACGGTGACGTAATCGGTCAAGCGGTGGCGCGACTTGCCGATCTTGACCCAGGATCCCTCGACGGCAAAGCTGGCGCGCACCGTCGTCGGGAATTTGCCCTGCGCCAGGCTGCGATAGGCCGCTCCTTCCGGCAAAGCCAGCGCGAGCGCCAACTCGTGCAGTCCGGGGTTGTGGCCGATGATCATGACCGCGCCGTCGGTTTCATCCAGCTCGGTCAAGCGCTTCAACAAGGCGGCCGGGCCGGCGAGGTAGAGAGCGTCCTCGAAGAAGATCCTCGGCCGCGGTGCGAAGCCGGCGAGCACGAGTTCGGCGGTCTCGCGGGTGCGGCGCGCACTTGAACACAGCACGAGATCGAGCGCATCGAGCGCGTTCGG
Source organism: Pseudomonadota bacterium (assembly GCA_046724035.1). Taxonomy (GTDB): domain Bacteria; phylum Pseudomonadota; class Alphaproteobacteria; order ATCC43930; family CGMCC-115725; genus DATARH01. The sequence goes on from JBKOVT010000336.1 coordinate 9,224, forward strand.
CAACATCTCACCGACGGCGCGCGCGTCGTCGCGGCCGCGCCGACTTAGCCGGCGCTCCTGGTCCTCGACACCGTCGTCGCGGCTCGATTTGGCATGGCGCAACAGATGCAGCCGATGCATGACCGTCTTCGTCCGCTCTTCCCCGGAGCTGCTGTGCCGTTCAGTACATCTCCGGCGTGATGACGTTCTGCGGCTGATTGGTCAACAATGCGGCGCGCATCGTCTCCGCCGATTTGCGGCGCGTATCCTCCCAGCTCTGCGGCGTCAGCCAGGCCGAGTGCGGCGTGATGACGAGCCGGCCTTCGAGCCACGGCTCCTTCGCCCGATAGGCTGCGAGCAGTTTCGGGATCGGCTCGACCGGCGGCTCGACCGGCAGCACATCGAGGCCGGCCGCGGCGATGTGCTCGTCCTTCAGTGCGTCATAGAGCGCGTCGATGTCGATGATCGCACCGCGCGCGTCGTTCACCACAACCGCGTTCTTCGGCAATAGCGCGAACTGCTCGCGGCCGAGCATGCCCTTGGTTTCCGGCGTCAGCGGCGCGTGGATCGACAGCGTGTTGGTCTGGCGCAAGAGGTCTTCGAGGGTTGCCGCGCGCGAGATCCCGAGCGCCAGCTCGGCGCCGTTCGGCAGATCCGGGTCAAAAAACACGACCCGGAAATTGAATGCCTTGGCGCGAAGCGCGACCGCCGTGCCGATGCGCCCCAGTCCGATAATCCCAAAGGTCTGCGTGCCCAAGCGCTCGATCATCGGGTTCTGGAATGAACGGAACGGCGCCGGCGGGTTCTTCCGCTGCATTTCGTGGTGCAGCAGGATGCCGCGCCGCAACGTCAAGGCCAGCGCGATCGCGTGATCGGCGACCTCGGTCGTGCCGTAATCGGGGACATTGCAGATCAGGATGTTCCGCGCGGCCGCGGCGGGCCGGTCGAGCTTGTCGTAGCCGACCCCCATGCGGACGATCGCGCGCAATCGCGGGAAGCGTTCGAGATCGGCGCCGGTAACGCCGAAGCCCATGATCATCAGCCCGTCGGCCTCGGCGCAATCGGCGTCCGAAAGCTCCGACAGCGCGCCGGTGTCGCGCTTCACGAGGTTCACATCGCGCCCGAAAATGGCGCGTTCGAGATCGTCAGGCTGCTGGCGGGCTTCGGGGTAAAGAACGGTCACGGGCATAAAAGCGCACCTTCTGGTTGCTCGGTCGGGCAGATCGAAAATCGCGCAGGGCTTATTCGGCTGCCGCGGTCTCGCTCTCTTCGCCCATCAGGAGGTTGGATTTGAGGTGATCGAGCGTTTGCAGCAGCGCCTCGCGCGCGGCGGGGCTCATCCCGGCACAGGCCTCCTCGCGGATTTGCGCGTTGATCGCCAGGATACGGTCGACGACAGTCCAGCCGAGCGGCGTCATCCATAGCGTGCGCACGCGCCGGTCGGTCGGGTGCAGCCGCCGCTCGACGAGGCCTTCCTCGTGCAGCCTGTCGAGAAGACGCACCAACGCGATCGGCTCGATATCGAGCAGCGTCGCGACCGCCGCCTGGCTCAGCCCCTCATTGCGGGCGACCGACAACAGCGCGCGCGCCTGCTGACGCGTGATCGAGAGCCCGGTCTGCCGGGCGCGGCGCTCGAAGCGGCGCCGCATCAGGCGCGCGACATCGTGCATCAGCGCCCCGACATTCGGCTGCAATGCGGTGGCATCGAGTCGACCCGCCGCACGCGTCTCGGCCGCCTCGACCGCACGCGCGATCGGCACCAGGTCATTCGGCGACATGCGGATCCTCCACCAGGCCGGGCCGCGGTCGGTCGGTTAAGACCTCTGCGATACGCGACGGCTTTCGCCGGCGTCCGCCGAGCCAAGCGCTCAGCCGGTCGAGATAGAGATAGATGACGGGGGTCGTGTAGAGCGTCAGCCATTGCGACACGAGGAGGCCGCCGACGATCGCGATGCCGAGCGGTCGCCGCAGTTCGGATCCCGCGCCGCCGCCAATCGCAATCGGCAATCCGCCGAACAGTGCCGCGAAAGTCGTCATCATGATGGGGCGGAAGCGCAACAAGCAGGCTTCGTGGATCGCTTCGAGTGGGCTCTTGCCTTCATAGCGCTCGGCGGTCAGTGCGAAGTCGATCATCATGATCGCGTTCTTTTTGACGATGCCGATCAGCAGAATGACGCCGACGATTGCGATGACGGTCAGCTCGTAATTGGCTGGGATCTTGGCGCTGGGATCGAACAGCTCCAGCGGGTTGAAGCTGCCCGGCGGCGAATAGCCCGACCGAGGCCAGAGAATCAGCGCCAAGAGCGCGCCGACGCCGGCGGAGGGGAGCGCCGAAAGGATTGTGATCGGGTGGATGTAGCTCTCATAGAGAACACCGAGGACGATGTAGACGACGAGGATCGCCGCCGCGACCAATAGCGGTGTCGATGACAGCGAGGCCTGAAAGGCCTGGGCCGTTCCGGTAAAGGCGCCGCTGACGGTCGGGGGCAGATGCAGCTCGCGCTCGAGCGCCTGGATCCGGTCAACCGCCTCGCCGAGCGCGACCCCGGGGGCCAGGTTGAATGAGATTGTTACCGCCGGGAACTGCCCCTGATGGCTCAGCAGCAGCGGTTCGATCTTTGAGGTGAAGTGGGCAAAGCTGCTGAGCGGCACCTGCGTGGCGTTTGGACCGGCGATATAGATCTTCGACAGAGCGGACGAGTCGTCCTGGAATTGCGGCTGAACCTCGAGAATGACCTTGTACTGGTTTGTCGAGGTGTACATCGTCGCGATCTGGCGCTGACCGAACGCGTCGTACAGCGTCTCGTCGATCAGCGAGGTCGAGATGCCAAGCCGCGCGGCCGCATCGCGGTCGATCTCGATCGCCATATGCGGCGCGGCGATCTGCTGGTCCGAGGCGACATCCTGAAGTTGGGCCAGCTTCTGCATCGCTGCCTCGACGATCGGCGCCCAATGATTCAGTTCGGCGCTGTCAGTGTCGGTGAGCGTGTACTGGTACTGGGTTCGGGTGAGCCGGCCGCCGACGCTGATGTCCTGCCCCGATTGCATGAAGAATTTGAGACCTTGCACGGCCGCCACTTTCGGCCGCAGGCGTTGGATCACCTGATCCGAGGTGACATTGCGTTCGTCATGCGGCTTCAGCTGAATAAAAACGCGGCCGGTATTCTCGGTCGGGTTGTAGGCATAGGCCCCGGCAAAATAGAAGATGCCGGAAACCGCCGGGTCCTTCTGGACGATATCGACGACTTGGTGCACCAGACCCGACATCTTGTAGAAGGAGATGTCCTGGCGCCCCTCCGCTTGGCCAAAGATAAAGCCGGTATCCTGCTGCGGGAAGAAGCCCTTTGGGATCTTCATGTACAGCATGCCCGTCGCGGCCATGAGGAGCAACGTGGCGACCAGCGTAGAGAACTGGTGCCGGAAGACGAATTTTAGCCCCCTGTCATAGCCCCGCAGGGTTGCCTGAAAGCCGCGTTCGCAGAGTTGGTTCAAGCGGCCCGGCGGGTGCTCGCTGTGGCCCTTCAAAAACAGCGAGCACATGACCGGCGTCAGGGTCAGCGAAATGACTGCCGAGGCGACGACCGCCACCGACACGGTAACCGCGAACTCGCGGAACAGCCGACCGATGATGCCGCTCATGAAGAGGAGCGGGATGAACACCGCGATCAGCGAGAAGGTGATCGATATGATCGTGAAGCCGATCTGCCCGGCGCCCTTCAATGCCGCCTCGAACGGGCGATCACCCTGTTCGAGGTAGCGCACAATGTTCTCGATCATGACGATCGCGTCGTCGACGACGAAGCCGACCGAGATCGTCAGCGCCATTAGCGAGATATTGTCGAGGCTGTAGCCGATGCCGTACATGACGGCGAGGGTCGCGAGGAGCGATAGTGGCACCGCGACGCTCGGGATCACAGTCGCCCACAGCGCCCGCAGGAAGATGAAGATGACGAGGATGACGAGGCCGACCGTCAGCATCATCGTAAATTGCACGTCGTGGACGGCGGCGCGGATCACCGTCGAGCGGTCGGAAACCAGGTCGACATGCACGCTCGGCGGAACCGTCTGCAGCAGTTTCGGAAGCAACTCCTGAACCGTGTCGACGACCTGGATCGTGTTGGCGCCGGCTTCGCGCTGAACCGCGAGGCCCTCCGCCGGCTTGCCTTCGAACCACGCGCCGGTGCGCGCGTTCTGGACGCCATCGACGACATCGGCGATATCCCCGAGTCGCACCGGCGCGCCGTTGCGCCACGCGACAATGACTTTGCGAAAGCCTTCGGCGTTAAACAGCTGGTCGTTGGTGTCGAGCGTGACGGTCTGATGGGCGCCTTCGAGATTGCCCTTCGGCCGATTGACCGTCGCCGTCGTCAGCGCGGTGCGTACCTCTTCGAGCCCGATGCCGCGCGAGGCCAAGGCCGCCGGATTGACCTGGACGTGTATCGCGTAGGGCTTTTGGCCAAAAATCCGCGATTCGGAGACGCCTTTCACGGTCGAGATCTTCTGGGCGATGATCGTGTAGGCATAGTCGTCGATGCGGTAAACCGGCAGCGCATCGGAGTGGACGGCGTAAATCAGTACGGGCCGGTCGGCCGGGTTGGTCTTGCGATAGGTCGGCGGATTCGGCAGATCCTTTGGCAACAGGCCGGTCGCGGCATTGATCGCTTGCTGCACATCCTGCGCGGCGGCGTCGATGTTCCGCTCAAGGTCGAATTGCAGCGTGATCATTGTGGAGCCGACGCCGCTCGTCGACGTCATCTCGGCGAGACCCGAGATCGCCGCGAATTGCTGTTCGAGCGGCGTTGCCACTGCCGAAGCCATCGTATCCGGGCTCGCGCCGGGGTAGGTGGTCGTCACCGTGATCGTTGGGAAATCCACCTTTGGCAGGGCCGCGACCGGCAAGAGGTTGTACGCGCCGATGCCGAACACCAAGACGCCGAGCATCAGCAGCGAGGTGCCGATCGGCCGCCGGATAAAAGGTTCGGAAATGCTCATCGACGGTTTCCTCGCGAGCCGGTCTGCCGCGTCCTGATGCTCTGTGTCTCGCCGCTCATCCGGCGGCTCCCGGTGCTTTCGTCTCCACCCTGACCCGGGCGCCGTTCGTCAGCCGGTATTGGCCGTCGACAACAATCCGTTCGCCGGGTGACAGGCCCTTGCCGATAATTGCCAGACCGTCCTGAACCGCCGCGACTTCGACGGGTCGCCGCTCGACCGTGTTGTCGTCCTTTATCACGTAGGCATAGGAGCCGGTCGGGCCGTCCTGCACGGTCTGTGCCGGCACGGTCGGTGCGCCTTTGCGAACCGAGAGGACCAACCGCACATTGACGAACTCGCCGGGCCACAGGCGCTCGTCGTCATTGGCGAAGGTGGCCTTGATGCGGATCGTGCCGGTAGGCTGATCGATCGCGTTGTCGATGACCGAGAGCTTGCCGCGTGCGAGCTCGGTCTTATTGTCGGCGCCAAGAGCGATCACCGCGAGCTCGCCGGTCTCGCCCTTTTTCTGATGGATCTTGTGCAAATTCTCCTGCGGCACCGTGAAGCTGACGAACATCGGCTTCAGCTGCGAGATCGTGACGAGGCCGGCTGCGTCGGTGGCGCGCACCATGTTGCCGATATCGACCATCCGGATACCGAGCCTGCCACTGATCGGCGCCCGGATATCGGCATAGCCGAGGTTGAGCCGGGCCGCCTCGATTTGCGCGTCGTCGGCTTTGGTCGCGGCCTGCAATTGCTGCACCAGCGCCTTCTGCTGGTCATAGGTCTGACGAGACTTGACGCCCTGCGGCACGAGCTCGGCCCAGCGTACGAGATCCGCCTGCGCGCTCGCGAGCTGCGCCTCGTCTTTCTGCTTTGTCGCCACGGCCTGATCGAGGACCGCCTGAAACGGCCGAGGGTCGATCTGGATCAGCGGGTCGCCGGCCTTGACGTCCTGTCCCTCGGCGAAGGCGATCTTGACGATCTGGCCGTCTACTCGGCTCTTGATCGTGACCATGTTGTAGGCCTGCGCCGTCCCGATCGCCTGCAGAAAAACCGGCACATCGGCTGTTGCAACGGTGTCGGCGGTGACCGGCACGCCGGGCGCGGAGGACGGCGGCGCTTGCGCCTCGGCGCTCGGCGCGACAGTCCGAAACAAAAGCGGCAGTGCCGCTGCCCCAAAGGCGAGGGCCAGCGTTAGCGGGATCGCGGCTTTTCTCATGTGGGGGAATCTCTCGAAGCGAGCCGACCTGTACGGAACGTCTATTATAGACAATAGCTATATCTAGCATCCCTCCGAGCCGCCTTGGAGCGGAAAATACCGGGATTGCCGCGGCATCCCGCCTCATGGGTAGGGGTAAGGGGTGGCTGATCGCCATTTCCTCGCGCCGGGTTCCACGGCATCATCGGCACCGCGGTGCCGATGCGGGCTCCGCAACACCGGGAGAACCCAGCATGGCTGCCCACGACGCTCTGCGTACGATCCTGCCGGTCGCTGGCCTGTCCGAGGACCGCGCCCGCGGGGTTGAGATCACCGGTGGTAGCGACCCCGTCCTGCCGACGCCGTTCCACATCGGCGAGACCGCCGCGGCGGCGCTCGCCGCGACCGGTCTGGCGATCTCCGATCTGTGGGAGCTGCGCACCGGGCGGCCGCAAGAGGTCGCGGTCGATCTGCGCCACGCCACCGCCTCGCTGCGGAGCGGCAATTACCTGCAAGTGAATGGCGTCAAGGTGCGCGGCGACCGCAACGAGGTGATGGGCATGTACCCGGCCAAGAACGGCCGATGGAGCTATGTCCACGCTAATTTCCCGAACCATCGCGCCGCCGCGCTTAAAGTCCTCGGCTGCGAGGAGAGCAAAGCGGCCGTGCGCAAAGCGGTTGCCGGGTGGGACGCGCTCGAACTCGAAGAGGCGATCATCGCGGCCGGCGGCGCTGGGGGCATGGTGCGCAGCATGGCCGAATGGGCGCAGCACCCGCAGGCTGCCGCGATCGCCTCGCTGCCGCTGTTGGAGATCGTGAAGATCGGCGATGCTCCGCCGGAAAAACTTCCCGATGGCGACCGGCCGCTTTCGGGGATCCGGGTTCTCGATCTGACCCGAGTCCTGGCCGGTCCAACCTGCGCCCGTACCTTGGCCGAGCACGGTGCTGATGTCTTGAAGATCACCGCGCCGCACATCGCGGCGCGCGACGACCAGGAATACGACACCGGGCATGGCAAACTGTCGGCGCGGCTCGATCTGCGCCAACCCAAGGATCTCGACACGTTGAAGGGCCTCGTGCGCGAAGGCGACGTGTTCTCGCAGGGCTACCGGCCGGGAACGCTTGCCGGTCGCGGCCTGGCACCCGAGCAATTGGCCGCGCAGCGCCCCGGCATTGTCTATGTCTCGCTATGCGCGTTCAGCCATGTGGGGCCATGGGCGTCGCGTCGCGGCTTCGACACGGTCGTGCAGAATGTCAGCGGCATCACGACGCGCCAGGGTCAGGTATTCCCGGGGGGCGAGTCGGGCCCGCAATTCTATCCGGTGTCGGCGATCGATTACCTGACCGGGTATCTGATGGCGTTCGGCGCGATGATGGCGCTTGCCCGCCGGGCCCGCGAGGGCGGCAGCTGGCTGGTGCGCATCTCGCTGGCGCAGACCGGACGCTGGCTGGTCGGCCGTGGCGAAGTGCCGGAAGCGGAGCTGAAGGACGTGGCGCCTGAATTTACCGCGGATGAGCTGGCGCGCTGGTCGATCGAAAGTCAGGCTCCGGCCGGCACGCTGCGCCATCTTAAGCCGACCGTGCAACTGTCCGAGACGCCGCCCTATTGGGCGCGTCCGTCGGTCCCGCTCGGCCATAACGAGCCGGTCTGGCCGGCGCGTTAACTCGTGGCGCGCGGCAAGCCCAAGGAAGGATCGCGGCCCCTTACTCCGGACGAGCTGATCAAGACCGGCAAGGATGGCCGCATCCAGCTGATCGAAAAGCGCAAGCCTCGTCTGGCGAGCGCGAGACGAAAGACGCGATGATGGCCTCGGCCGGCAGCAGCAAATTGGCCGGCTATGTCACCGACGTGCCCTATGTCTACGGCTTCAAGCCGATGCTCGCGCCGGCCTGGCTCGACCTTGTCGCGGTCCTCGGCGGGGTCGCGCCGCCGGCGCGAAACGAAGGCTTTGCGTGGTGCGATCTCGGCTGCGGTCAGGGGGTGACGGCGGCAATCCTTGCCGCGACGCATCCGACCGGAACGTTTCATGGCATCGATGCGATGCCGGCGCATATCGAGCACGCGGCCCGCCTCGCCGAGGAGGCGGATGCGCCGAACGCGCATTTTCACGCCGTCGATTTTGCCGGCGCGCGCTCGCTGCCCTTGCCGCGCTTCGACTACATCGTCGCGCATGGCGTCTATAGCTGGGTCGACCGGCCGGTGCGCGCGGAACTGCGTCGGTTTATCGACGGCCACCTGAAATCGGGCGGTCTGGTTTACATCAGCTACAACGCGCTGCCAGGCTGGACCGGCGATCTGCCGTTTCAGCACCTGGTGCGCGAGCTGGCATCGGATTTTCCAGGTAACAGCGCCGTGCGGTTTGCGGCCGCCGCCGCGCTGGTCGGCAGGCTCGCCGAAGCCGGCGCACCGAGCCTCGCGGCGAGTTTCGTCGCTAATGAGCTGCACCGCCGCCCCGCCGATTACCGGCCGGGCTATCTCGTGCACGAATTCATGCATGCCGGCTGGCGGCCTCTCTATGTCACCGAATTGCGTCGCGAGTTCAAGGAGATCGGCCTGGTGCCGGTCGGCTCGGCGCTGCTCGCCGAGAATTTCGACGGCTGGATGCTCGGCCGGCGCGCACGCAAGCTCGTCGCCGGCATCGCCGACCCAGACCGGCGCGAATTGGTGCGCGATTTCTGTATCGACCAGCGCTTCCGCTGCGATGTGTTCGCCCGTGATGCCGCGCCGCTGACCCCGCCGAAGCAGCGGGAGCGCCTCATGTCCTCGGGTCTCGCGCTGGTGCGTCCGCCAGCCGCGATCACTTATGAGATGCCGACCCCGGCCGGCCGGGTGCGCTGTGATAATGCGGCGGCGCGCGCGATCATCGCGTCGCTGATGTCCGGTATCCGTCGCTTGGGCGATATTCCGAGTGGGTTCGCGGCCGAGCGCGACCTGATTGCCAACATGCTCACCTTGTGCGCTGCCGGCGATGTGCGCCCGGCCGAGACGACGCGAACCCCGGTCGGCCCGGTGAACCGCGCCCTGCGAAGGCGTCTCGGCAAGGCGGAGGAGGTGCCGGCCGTTGCGCTGCCCTGCGGCACCGCGCTCGACATCGACCAGGAGCTATTCAAGCTATTGAGCGGCGCTGGCGCTGGCGGAATGACTTCCGATTGGCGCGAGTTTCTCGAATTGCACGGTGTCTAGGCGGTCAGGCTTGCAGTCGCCAGCCGACGCCGCTCTTGCCGCGCCATAAGCCAGCCGGCTAGCGCGACCATGACAAACACGACGCCGAGAAACACCGTCGCGAGCGCGTTGACCTCCGGGGTCACGCCGATCCGTACGCTCGAATAGACCGCCATCGGCAGGGTCGTCGCCGATGGACCGGAGACAAAGCTGGCGACCACGAGATCGTCGAGGGACAGCGTGAAGGCGAGAAGCCAGGCCGAGATGAGCGCGGGGCTGATGCCGGGTAAGGTAATCCGCCACAACACGGCGAGCGGCCGCGCGCCGAGATCGAGCGCGGCCTCTTCGAGCACGCGGTCGAACACGCTCAGCTGCGCCCGCACGAGCACCGCGACAAAGCACGCGGCAAAGGTCGCATGCGCGATCGTCACGGTGACGATGCCACGGCTCGCCGGCCAGCCGATCCAGCTCTGCGCCGCGACGAACAGCAGGAGCAATGACAGGCCAAGAATGACTTCCGGCACGACGAGCGGCGCCATCAGCATAAAGCCGAACACGAGCCGGCCGCGAAACCGGCCGAAGCGGTTCATCGCAAGCCCGGCGCAGGTTCCGATCACGAGCGCGATCGTCGCCGCCATGACCGCGATTTCGAGGCTGGTGAGCGCGGCGTCACGATACTTCTCATTGTCGATCAGCGCGCCGTACCAGCGGATCGAGAACCCGCCCCACACCGTCACGAGCCGCGAGCCATTAAAGGAATAAAGAACGAGCAGCGCGATCGGCAGATACAGAAAGGCAAACCCGAAGAACAGCGCGGTGAGGCGAAACAACCCGCCGCCACGGCGCGCGATCACGCCGCACCTTCGCGTTCGAGAAACCGCTGTCCGACGAGCAGCGGCAGCGTCAATAGCACGACCAACGCCATCGCAATCGCTGCCGCAGCTGGCCAATCGACATTGTCGAAGAATTCCTGCCACAGCATCTTCCCGACCATCAGCGTGCCCGGCCCGCCCAGCAGATCGGGAATAACGAACTCGCCGATCGCCGGGATGAAGACCAGCAGGCACCCGGCGGCGACGCCCGGCAGTGACAAGGGCAGGATCACGTCGAGAAAGACGCGGCGCGGCGGGGCGCCGAGATCGGCGGCTGCTTCAATAAGGCTCTCGTCGAGCCGCGATAGGCTGCCATAGAGCGGCAGAATCATGAACGGCAGGTACGAATAGACGAGGCCGAGCGTCACCGAAAAGGCGTTGTAAAGCAGCGGTAGCGGCTGCTCGATCAGCCCGCTCGCAAGCAGGACGCGATTGATCAGGCCGCTCGGCTGCAGGATCGCGATCCAGGCGTAGACGCGGATCAGAAAGCTTGTCCAGAACGGCAGCATAACCAGAAACAGCAGGAGCTGCCGCCACACACCCGGCGCGCGCGCGATCGCGAAGGCAACGGGATAGCCGGTCAGGAGGCACAGCACTGTGGCGAGCGCCGCGAGAGCAAGCGAGCTTGTGTAGACGCCGAGGCAGCCCGTGCACAGAGCGCGGTAATTCGCCACTGTCCAGATCAGCTTGAAAGGCGGCATCGCATCGGCGCTCTCGGCAAAGCTGATTGCAGCGACGATCGCCAGCGGCAGCAGAAAAAACACGCCGAGCCACACGAACGGCAGCCCGATCACGAACCGCCGCAACCCAGCGCCCACCCCGGTCATTCCGTGAGCACCACCGCGTCGTGCGGCGGCCAGCTCACCCAAACCGTGGCGCCCCGTGCGAGGCCGAGCGATGCCTCGCTCGGCAGATGCGCGCGCAAGGAGCGCCCGGATGTCGTCGTGAGATGCACGGTCGAATGGCCGCCCTGATACCCGACGGAGACGATTGTCGCGGGGAGCGCAAATCCTTCCGGCCGCGCAGATGAGAGGCGCATCTTCTCCGGCCGCACCGCGAGAGCCGCGGTGGAGCCGACTGCTACGTCCCGTGACGCGGGCAACGGCAGCGGCGCGTCGATGCCGGCGACTTGCAGCGCCAGCCCGTCCATACCGGCGACAAGCGTGCCGTCAAACAAATTCACCGCGCCGACAAAATCGGCCACAAAGCGCGACCCCGGTCGCTCATAGATGTCGGCCGGCGCGCCGATCTGGACGAGCTGCCCCCGGTTCATCACGGCGATGCGCGAGGCGAGGCCGAGCGCCTCCTCCTGGTCGTGCGTGACGACGAGAAAGGTCGTGCCGACCCGCTCCTGGATGCCGGTCAATTCGAGGCGCGTCTCCTCGCGCAATTTGCGGTCGAGCGCCGCCAGTGGCTCGTCAAGAAGCAGCAGTTTCGGCATCTTGGCCAGCGCCCGGGCCAGTGCGACGCGCTGTTTCTGCCCGCCCGACAATTCATGGGGGCGGCGCTTCGCAAATCCGGTCATCTGCACGAGCGCCAACATCTCTTCGACGCGCGCGGCACGCCGCGGGCGCGCCATTCCTTCCTGCTTCAAGCCAAAGGCGATGTTGCCCGCGACATCGAGATGCGGGAACAGCGCGTAGGACTGGAACATCATGTTCACCGGCCGCGCATAGGGAGGCACCGCGGTGACGTCGGCGCCGTCGATGACG
>JBKOVT010000073.1:0-6419 GCA_046724035.1 Pseudomonadota bacterium
GAGAGCTGTGCGGATTCCTGACGCGACGGGCGGCCGCCATGGCCGCGCGGCGAACCTCGGGGGCTCGGTTCGGATAACAGCGACATCGCGGGCGAAAGCTTAGCGGCTGGCGCAACCCGGCGGAAGGACGCAAGATCGCGCGGCGTTTCGTAGGGACCAGGCGGAGGCGTCATGAACATCGATCTGTCAGGTAAGCGGGCGGTCATCTGCGGCGGCAGCCGCGGCATCGGGCGGGCGATCGCGCTGGCCTGCGCCGAGGCGGGAGCTTCCGTATCGATCTGCGCCCGCGGCGCTGAGGCGCTCGAAAAGACCCGCGCCGACATCGCTGCTCATGGGCAACAGGCGCACGCCGCGCCCTTCGACCTCGCCGACAAGGACCAGATCGACCGCTACATCGCCGGCGCCGCCGAGGCCCTGGGCGGCATCGACATCCTCGTCAACAACGCCTCGGCCTTCGCGACCACCGATGACGAGGCCGGCTGGGGCGGCAGCCTCGCGGTCGATCTGATGGCGACCGTGCGCGCGATCCAAGCGGCATCGCCCTTCCTCGAGCAAGCCGGCGCCGGCGCGATCCTCAACATCTCCTCGATCTCCGCCTTTCACCCCTCGGTGCGCACGACGCCCTACGGCGTCGCCAAGGCGGCGGTCGTGCAATACACTCAAAACCGCGCCGCCGCGCTCGCCAAAAAGGGTGTGCGGGTCAACTGCATCTGCCCGGGCTCGATCGAGTTTCCCGGCGGCAGCTGGGAGCGGCACAAGGCCAATAACCCCCAGCTTTACAGCGCGATCCTGCGCTCGATCCCGTTTGGCCGCCTCGGCCATCCCGAGGAGGTCGCCCGCGTCGCGCTGTTCCTCCTGTCGCCGCTCGCCAATTGGGTCACGGGACAGACGATCTCGGTCGATGGCGGCCAACTCCTCGGCAGCTGAATCATGCCGCCGTCCAAACGGCATTTACGAATCAGGCATTTGCATTTTTCGCTTGACAAATCGGCTATAAGGTGATCTAAAGGCGCACCCTGCGACAATCCGGATTGAAGCGCCGGTCGGTAAAAGGCGAGTAGCGTAAACCGGTTGTGTCGGCCTTCTTTCTACCCGGCTGTAGCTCCCGGCAAATAACGCCTCGCGCCAGGGCTGCTGTTGCCGTAATGTCGCTAATAATTGCGCTGATCGTGGCCGTTTTCTCGCTGTTGGGCCCGCTGCTATCCGCTGTTATTCCGCCTGGATCGCGTCTTTTCAATGACTTGGGGGTTGGCACTAAAGATTTGAAAGCAATAGCCCGCGGCCGATACTCTTTAGGTCCCGGCGAAGGCCGGGACCCATTCACCCGCGCCGCGGACCGCTGACGAATAGATCCCGGCCTGCGCCGGGATCTATTTCTTCGTCCCTTCGTATCTTCGTGATTTTGTCTCTTCGTGATTTTGTCGGGTTGCACCGGTTCAGAGTTCGAGAAACGCCGTCTCGTTCTCGCCTTGCATGACGATGTTGAAGCGGTAACGCGGCGGGCTGCCCGCCTGACCGCTGCCCTCGCGGCGGGCCAGCAAGGTGCCCCGCACCTTCGGATCCTCGATCGACGACAACAGCGGGTCCGCCGCATTGGCCGCCTCGCGCTCGAAATAGATCCGCGTGTGCAGATGGATGAGGAGGCCGCGCGAGAACAGCAGCACATTGATATGCGGCGCCTGCAGGCTGTTGCCGCGCCCCGGCACCGTGCCGGGCTTCACCGTCGTGAAATGGAAACGGCCCTCGGCATCGGTCGCGCAGCGCCCAAAACCGCGGAAATTCGGGTCGAGCGGCTTGTCGCTCTGCTGGTCCTCGGGATGCGCGTAGCGGCCGGCGGCATTTGCCTGCCAGATCTCGACGACGGCATCCGGCACCGGCGCCCCGTCGCCATCGGTGACGCGCCCCTCGATGACGATGCGCTCGCCCGCGGGGTTTCCCACGGTCAGGTCATTCCATTCCGGGCGGTCGAGCCCGAGCGAGAAAAACGGCCCGACCGTCTGCGAGGGCGTCGGGATCAGTTTGCCTGCCATGGCCACCGCCTCACGCCGGGTCGAGCGGCGTCGCATGCCGGCCGCGCAACACCATGTCCCAGCGGTAGCCGAGCGCCCATTCCGGCTCGCTGAGCTCGGGGTCGTATTGCGCGATGAGCCACTCGCGCGCCTCCGCGTCTGCGGTGCTCTGGAAGATTGGGTCGTACGCCAGGAGCGGATCGCCCGGAAAATACATCTGCGTATTGAGCCGCGTGACAAAGGCCGGCCCGAACACGGCGAGGTGGATATGCGCCGGCCGCCACGCATTGGGGCTGTTGCGCCAGGGATAGGCGCCGGGCTTGATCGTCAAAAATCGGTACTCGCCCGCGGCGTTCGTCACAGCCTGCCCCGCGCCGGTGAAATTGGGGTCGAGCGGGGCGTCGTGCTGGTCGACCTGATGATGATAGCGCCCGGCCGAATTGCATTGCCACAATTCGACCAGGGTGCCCGCCACCGGGCGGCCGTCCTCGTCGAGGACGCGACCCTGGAGGATCATGCGCTCGCCCAAGGGGGCCCCCTTGTGCCGCCGCGTCAAATCGGTGCTGTCGGGCCCGGCCCAGCCCCCCTCGAACACCGGCCCCGTGGTCTCAGACAGCGTGTGCTCGAGGCGGATCGGCGCTCGTTTCGGCGCGCGCTTCTGCGTGCTGGCGTAATCGGGGTAGAGCACCGGCGGCTGTGTACCGGGGCGCGGCCTTGCATAGGGGAGGGGGTCGCTGGCCATGGCCTGTCCTCGTGGTCGAAAATTTCCCGAGCGTGATCCGCCGCCGCGTCCCCGGTCAAGGGTTGGCGGTCGAGAGCCACTGATCTTTTCCGCCGCCACGCCATCGGGCAAACTCACCCGATCCGGGCATGCATAACGGGAGGCCAAGCATGGCATTGCGCAAATTCATCATCGAGCGGGACATCCCGGCGGTCGGCAGCTTCGAGCGCGAGCAATTGCGCGGCGCCGCGGCAAAGTCGAACGGCGTGCTTCGCGATTTGGGCCCCGACATCCAATGGGTCGAGAGCTATGTCGCGGCCGACAAGACCTTCTGCGTCTATCTCGCGAAGGACGAGGCGATCATCCGTAAGCACGCCGAGATCAGCGGCTTTCCAGCAACCAAGATCACCGAAGTGCGCAAGATGATCGACCCCACTACCGAACACGCCGCCTAACGACGCATCGCGAAAGCCCCTCTCCCGCACTGCGGGAGAGGGAGTTCAAGGCCGCCATTTCTTTCGGCTTCCCGCGAAAGCCGGGATCCACCCTTCGGTCGCTGGTGCCTCGGCCAGGTGGGTCCCGGCCTTCGCCGGGACGACGGGTTGGATTTACCGTTCGACCCAGGCGATGCGCAGGATGTTGGTCGAGCCCGGCGTCCCGAACGGCACGCCGGCGGTGATGACGACGCGCTGCCCGGGCCCCGCGATCTCCTCGCGATGGGCGGTGCGCACCGCCTTCTGCACCATGTCGGCAAAGCTCGTGATGTCGGCCAAGTGCACGCAATGCGCGCCCCACAACAACGCCAGCCGTCGCGCCGTCCCGAGATGCGGCGTCAATGCCAGGATCGGCGATGCGGGCCGTTCGCGCGCCGCCCTGAGCGCCGTCGCGCCCGAGCTCGTAAACGACACGATCGCCGCCGCTCCGATCGTCGCGGCGACCTGGCTGGCCGCGGCGCTGATCGCGTCGCGGTCGGTGTGCTCGGGGGCCATCTTGCCGGAGTCCAGATTGGCAAAATAAAGCGGGTCTTCCTGCACGCGGCGCGCGATGCGGTCCATCATCGCGGTCGCCTCGATCGGGTATTGCCCGACCGCGGTCTCCGCCGACAGCATGACCGCGTCGGCGCCCTCATAGACGGCGGTCGCGACATCCGAGGCTTCGGCGCGGGTCGGCGTCGGCGCGGTGATCATCGATTCCAGCATCTGCGTTGCGACGATGACCGGCTTCCCCGCCAATCGGCAGGCATGGATGATCTGCTTCTGCACGCTCGGCACATCCTCGGGCGGCATCTCGACCCCGAGATCGCCGCGCGCCACCATCAAGGCATCGGCGAGATCGATGATCTCGTCGAGGCGGCGGATCGCGGCCGGCTTTTCGAGCTTGACCATGAGCCCGGCGGCATTGCCGATCAGCTTGCGTCCCTCGGCAACGTCCTCCGGGCGCTGCACAAAGGACAGCGCGACCCAATCGGCGCCCTGCTCCAAGGCGAAGGACAGGTCGGCGCGGTCTTTCGCGGTCATCGCCGAGATCGGCAATACCGCGCCCGGCACATTGACGCCTTTATGGTCGGACAGCGTCCCGGCGACGACACATTCGGTGTTGGCGAAATCGGCGCCGCAATCGATGACGCGCAGCCGCACCTTGCCGTCGTCGAGCAGCAATTCGGTGCCGGGATGCAACGCCTCGAATACTTCGGGATGCGGCAAGGGCGCGCGGCTCGTGTCGCCGGGCCGCGTATCGAGGTCGAGGCGGAAATGGCAGCCGGCGGGGAGCTCCGCCTTGCCGCCGGCAAAATTGCCGAGCCGCAATTTCGGCCCCTGCAGATCGGCGAGGATGCCGATCGGCCGCCCCACCTCGGCTTCGACCGCGCGGATCTCCTCAAACCGGGCGCGGTGCTCGTCATGCGTGCCATGGCTGAAATTCAGCCGGAACACATCGACACCCGCATCGAACAACGCGCGCAGGCGCTCGCCGCCCGAGCTCGCCGGTCCGATCGTCGCGACGATTTTGGCGCTGCGCATTCGTCGCAGCGGCTTGTTGCGGCCGCGCCGGCGTTCCGCCGCGCTATTAGCGGTCGAGGACGAGGATGGCGCGGAAATCATTGACATTCGTCAGGGTCGGGCCGGTCACGACAAGGTCGCCGAGCGCGGCAAAAAAGCCATAGGAATCATTCCCGGCAAGCGCCTCTTTGATGGCGATGCCGCGCGAGGCGGCGCGGTCGACGGTGTTCGGGTAAACAATCGCGCCCGCATTGTCCTCGGTTCCGTCGATGCCGTCAGTGTCGCAGGCCAGCGCATAGATGCCGCCGGAGCCCCCGGGATCTTTGGTCAGCGCGGCGGCGAGGGCCAGCAGGAATTCGCTGTTGCGCCCGCCGCGCCCCTTGCCATGCACCGTGACAGTCGTCTCGCCGCCTGACAATAAGACCGCGGGGGGTGTGACAATTTCGTGGCCGATTCGAAACTGCCCGGCGCGCAATTGCAGCGCGATCGCCGCATGCATCGCCGCGACATCGCGCGCCTCGCCCTCGATGCGGTCGCTCAGCACGATTGGCGTAACCTTGTGCGCGAGGCCGGCTTCCGCGGCCGCGGCCAATGCCTGCTGCGGGCTTGCGATCAGCTCGAACCGCGTCTTCGCGAAAACAGGATCGCCCGGTTTCGGCGTTTCGTCGCGCGCGGCGGCGAGATGCGCGATGACGGCTTTTGGCTGCGTGATGCCGTATTTCGCGAGAACGGCGCGCGCATCGGCAAAGGTCGTCGGGTCGGGCGCGGTCGGGCCCGAGGCGATGACCGCGGGATCGTCGCCCGGCACATCGGAGATCGCCAGGCTCACAACTCGCGCCGGCGCCGCCGCGGCCGCAAGCCGCCCGCCCTTGATGGCCGAAAGATGCTTCCGCACGGTGTTGATCTCGCCGATCGTCGCGCCCGAGCGCAACAATGCCTGCGTCACGGCTTGCTTGTCGGGGAGGGTGAGACCCGCCGCCGGCAAGCTCAGCAGGGCAGAGCCGCCGCCCGAGACGAGGCAGACGAGCTGATCCTGCGGCCCGAGGCCGCGTGCGAGATCGAGGATCTGCCGCGCCGCTTCTTGCCCGGCCTGGTCGGGAACCGGGTGGCCCGCTTCGACGACGCGGATGCGTTCGCAGGGAACGGCATGGCCGTGCCGGGTGACGACAAGCCCTTCCAATCGGCCCGCTTGTTTGTTGGTGGCCCAGGCTTCCTCGAAGGCCCGCGCCATTGCCGCGGAGGCCTTTCCCGCGCCGAAGACGACGGTGCGCCCGCTGACCTGCGGCGGCAGATAAGGCAGGATCGCCCGCGCGGGATCGGCGGCGGCAAGCGCGGCATCGAACAGGGCGCGCAGCAACTCGCGGGCGGCGGTGTCCCGGTCCGAAATCGGGTCCGCGCTCACCGGCGGCGGCTCGTCATCGATTCAGGCTTGCCATCTGCGGCGCCATTTCATATCGAGCGCGCCGGAAAAACCAGTGTATTACATCAGATAAGGCGCGGGCGGCGGCGATCCGCTAGTCTGCGGCGCGGTAGCCGGGTCACGTTGCGGCAAAAAGGAGATCGGTGGTGAGGCTGTTTAGCCGGCGAATGGCCGCGTGCGCGGCGTCGCTGGCGCTCTCTATCGTTGTTGCGGCGCCGCTCGGCGCGCAGCCGCAGGAACCGGCCCGGACGCAGGCGCCGCCGGGCAATGGC
>JBKOVT010000134.1:0-14226 GCA_046724035.1 Pseudomonadota bacterium
CTGACGATCAAGAGGAACGTGAACAGCAGATGCAAGCACCACCGGTGCCCGAATGCGGTCGCAGAGAGGACCGCTTCGATTGTCGCCGGATCGACCGCCGCGCTCTCGTCGCCGGCCATTCTCGCAGCGACAAAGGGCACAATAGCGATCCCCGACAGAAGCATGAGCACCCCGCTGAAACACAAAAGACCTTTGTTCCAGACATCGAAGCGCGCGACGACGCGATCATCGGGCTCCGAGGGAAGCCAGCCGACCGCGTAAAAACGGAAGGCGCTGGCGCCGAACGCCGCCATTGCAGCGGCAAACTGAACGAGACGCGCGATAACGAGAGCGTCACTCACCGCATCGCCTGCCCAGCTCTTTGGTCGGGGCGGTCATCGCCCAATCGTGAACTGGAAGCGCCCCTCGGTGGGATGCGTATCGACCGACACGACGCGCCAGCTGACCGTATACGTGCCGGGCGGGAGCGGCCTCAGTCCCACCCGGAGTTCCGCCGGTGCGCCCGGCGGCACTTGGGCATTTCCGAGATCGACCCGCTGCCCTGAGGCGTCGGTGATTGTCACGCTACTGAAGGCCGGCTCGAGCTCCTGCGTGAATGAGAGGCTGACGACGGGCGGCGCGGCCGCGACAGTGCTGCCGACCCCCGGGCTCGCGTGATCGAGAATGGCATGCGCCTGTGCCGCCGGGCCGATGGCTAACACGCATATGCCGGCCGCCATCGCGGGCCCGGTGATCCTGCGCATCTTCACCACTCCGAAATCGGCTTGCCGATGCTGCGCGGGAATAGATCGTCGAGATACACGTGAAATTGCACGACGCCGCCAAAGCCGCGTCCGGATGCTTTGTTGACCGGCAGGATGGCCTCGGCGCCGATCTGAAAATAAGTGCCGCTCCAGATGATCCCCGGCTGGATGGTTCCGACCGTCTGCACGCCCTCGCCCCGCGTAACCGGCGTGGTAAACGCGACCTCGACAAGTGGGATCAGCCGGCTGAACGGCTCGCGCAGACCGATGTCCTTCACGCAGCATTGCAGGTAAGGCAGGCTGTATTCGAGCGCGAACCCGTAATTGAGATTGTTCGGGTTTGGTGTGCCGGCGCTTTCGGTTTTTGTCGGGAAGTCGAAGCCGACATTGCCGGTGATTGCAAACGGCCGCAAAACCGCAAGCTCAGGCGCGAGATCGCCGAAACCCTTGCCGAAATTGAAGGTCGGCGACAACGTCGTGACGTCCGGCGCGCCCAGCGCCGCGACCCGCCCCGTATGCGCCCAGCCGACATTGAGTCCGACGAGCCCGAGCGCCTCGTGCGGCCCATCGATAAAGAGCTGATATTGCAGCGCGGTGTTGAGGCCGGTGAGACCGGTGACGCCCGGCAGATCTTTCGGCTTAAGGTGCGTCCATCCCTGGCCGATCGTAAAGCCGAGATCCGGCGTAATCCGTTTCGCGAGGTCGATATCGATACCGAGCTCCTGCGAGCGGTCGAGGCCGGTGGGCGGGCGAGTGATCGTCGGCAGCGACACCTCGTCCGCGACGAAAGGATCATCGGTCAAGATCGTCGCCGGAAAGAACCGCTGGCCGGCAAAACCGTGGCCCGCGGCGTCGTAGGACATTACAGCTAAGCCCAGAACAGTGCTGGCCAGCGCGATACATGACGCGCCGGTCGTGGACCGAATCGAAATCATGATGGCCCCGGTGACTGGAGACATGATGATCGCGCGCCGGCAGCTCTCTGAGCCGGCCAGCGGCGCGCAATCGGGCGAAGTCGAGCTAGACTTCTTTCGGCGGTCCTCGTGCCCGGTTCGACCCAGTCAGGTCGGCTGATCGGTATTCGGAGCCCGTCGCGACGGGCGCCACGGTTTCGGCAAACGCAACGCGCGCGAGGGAGGCGAGCTGCGGGACGGTAAATCCCGCGACGGCATGCCACAGGCAGCACAATGAATGGTCATGGTCGGCGGGATCGCCGACTGGCGCGGGCACGCTATCGCTATGGATCGGCGCCGCGCCTGAGCTCGCCGATGCCGCAAGGCATAGCGCGTGCTCACCGAGACCCGTCAGCACCGTGACATCAGCGGATCCAACACTCGGCGGCACCGGCCAGACGAGCCGCAGACAGAGCGCCAGGACGGCAAGCGCAACGCCCAGCAGCGACGCCGCGGGACGGCGCTCCCCTAACGCGATTTGGCCGGTCCGGCGCCGCACGATCAGTTTCGACCCGCTGGGCTGAATTCGCTGATCACGAGAATTAGCAGCCGCGTGGCTCGCCGCCAAGTCGCGAGATCGTCAATCCGGTGATGCGACGGGCACCCGATTGATCTCGGCAGTATTTCGGCGCCGCCATAACCGCCCGCCCTCCAGCGCCTGCCAGACGCCGATCGTTGGCAAGCCGATCGCCAGATCGCGGGCACGTTTCAGCAGAGACAGCGCCAACGCCATCTCCGGGCTCAACCCAAATGTGGCGCCGAGCAGGATGTAGGCGCCTTCCTGCACGCCAACCGCGTTCGGCACGACAAACGCGGATGTTCGCACCGCGTACAGCATGCTCTCCAGCACCAGCACGGCGCTGAACGGCAATGGCTCGCCCGCCAAGCGCAAGACGAGCCACGCTTCCGTCGCGCTGGCAATCCAGCACGCGAGATGCAGCCCGAAGCACAGCCACAGCGCCATCGGGCGGCGATAGATCTCGCGTAACGCGGCATGCAATGCCGCAGCGCCCGCCGCGCTGCGCTCGGCCCAGCCGCGGCCGAGGATGCGCGCGATGCGCTCGAAATAGTCGAAACCGTGCCGTTGCACGATCAGAAACGCCACCGCCGCTGCGACGGCGACCGCCAGCCCGATAATCACGGGCGTCGCAACCGCCGAGCCAGGCTGCAGCTGGAGGAGCAATACCAACCCAAGCGCGGTGTAGCCAACCTGCGCGACGAATTCGAAGGTGATGTCGACGATCGTGCTTGCCGTTGCGACTGTTCCCGTCACGCCGGCGAGCGCCAATGCGCGCGCGCCGAGCACATAACCGCCGACCTGTGACAATGGCAGCACTTCAGATCCGGAATCGCGCACCAAACGGCCCCAGATGGCTACCCAGGATCGCGCGCTCGGCATCAGCACCCGCCAGGCGAACCCCATCACGACCATCAGCGCGAGATGGATCGCGCAGATCGCTGCAAAGCCAATACCGCCGACCGCTAATAGCGAGCGGACAACGGCGCCGGCACCGAAATAGCCGACGAGCGCCAGCATTACGGCGATGCCGAGAACGGCGGCGACAATTGACAGGGCCTTCATGCGTGCGCTTTGCGGATGAAGCGTCGGAAAGCGATGATCATCACGCCGCCACTTCTGCAGCCCGCGGATTTCGCAGGAAGCGGCGGATCAGACGAGTAAGAAACGGCATCACGACAGGGCGCAGAAGCCGGCGATCGTAGCCGGCGAGGCGTTTCTCGTTTTCCCTGAGGCAAACATCAATCAGCGCCGCCGGCGAAAGGTCGACATCGGCAACCGCTTTGCTGCCGGTCAGCGTAAAGTTGTTGTCCTGCGGCGATGCGTCCTGGCTCGCACCGACACCACGGGCCAGCCCGATACGCTCCCAGATCAGGAATACCCAGACGGCAACGACCTTGGCCCAGAACCACGGCCGGCGCCACCACGACAGGTTGCGGCGATGCCACGCGACCCAATTGACGAAGAACAGGATGTGGCGCGCCTCCTCCTGCATGACGGGCTCGAAGGTCTCGACCAGCTCGGGCGGAAAAAAGCGAGAGGTCTTTGCCATCGCAAACAGTCCGAAGGCGAAGAAGCTGTCGATGCACTCGCTGAACCCGGTGACCATAAATGCCCATTCCGCATTGCGCGGGCGATGGTATTTGGGCTCGGGACTGAGGCGTATCGCATAGGCCTCAACCAGCCGGGACAGCACCTCCTTATGGCGGCCTTCTTCAAAGGCATCGAGCTCAACGGCACGCCGCAACAGCGGGTCGGGAGTTTCTTCTGCGTAACTCAACACGCGAATCCGCGCCTTGCCCTCGGTCTGGACCGCGATGTCCCAGATCGGCAGAGCAACCAGGCGGTCACGCGCCTCCGTATCGAGCGGGGGCCAATCAATGACTGTGGGTTTATAAGGATTATGCGTATCGAGGAGCATCCGGCAGAAGGCGTTCTTATGCTCCTCGCTGCCCGGCCGAATGATGCCGCGATCGGGAGATGCCCAGCGGCGCGCCGTCTCATCCGCCGTTGCAATAACCGCTTCGTCCGTCACCGAATTACCCCCTCTGCACCACTATCGCGACCAGGCCGCGCAGCCCGGCCGTCGTTGACTTGCCTAAAGCGCTCCCCTATATAGCGGCCTCCGCTCAACCGAGGCAGTCACCGTTGGAACGGGTGCCGTGAAGCGCACTTACCAGCCCAGCAAGCTCGTCCGCAAGCGCCGCCATGGCTTCCGTGCGCGCATGGCCACGCCAGGCGGCCGCCGGGTGCTGGCGTCGCGCCGCGCGAAGGGCCGCAAGCGCCTGTCTGCCTGAGCTTTTTCGGCTGCACCCCAGGGGCGGCCGCGCAAAATTGGCGCGGCCGGCGAGAAGCATGACAGCCGACCTTGCAAGGCTCAAGAGCCGCGCCGATTTTCTCCGTGTTGCCGCCGGACGCCGACGAGCCGTGCGCCCGGCCTTTATTGTGCAAGCCGCGCCGCAGCCGACCCAGGGCGCGAGCGGCACAACTCTCAGGGTGGGTTTTACGGCGAGCCGCAAGGTCGGCAATGCGGTGGTTCGCAATCGTGCCAAACGGCGGCTGCGCGCAATCGCCGCGGAGATATTGCCGCAAATCGGCCATCCCGGGACTGATTATGTGCTGGTCGCCCGAGCGACCGCGAGCGAACGGCCTTACGCGGAACTGGTAGGCGACCTCGAAGGCGCATTGCGGCAGCTCGCGCGGCAAACGGCCAGAGGTGGGTCATCGCAGCGGGCGAGAGCCGCCGAGGAGAGGTGAGATGCAATTGCGCGCCGGCGCGAGCCGGGTCTTGGGCTTGGCGATCAGTTTGATGATCCGCGCCTATCAACTGCTTCTTGCGCCAGTCGTGCCGCCCTCCTGTCGATTCTATCCGAGCTGCTCGCGTTACGCGGCCGAAGCTGTCGAGCGGCACGGGCCGTGGCGCGGGCTCGCCTTCGCCAGCCGCCGTTTGCTGCGCTGTCATCCCTGGGGTGGCAGCGGCTACGACCCCGTCCCTTCCGAACCGAGCCGCTGAGCCGGTCACTTTTCAGCCGAAATGGAACAACGCAACCTTCTACTCGCGATCGTCGTCTCGGTCGTCATTCTGATCGGGTTTCAATACCTGTTCGAGAAAATGCGGCCACCGACGCCGGTCACCCCGCCCTCCCCGGCAGCGACCCAGACGGCCCCCAGCGCGCCGCCCAGCACGACCTCACCCGGAGCGACCCCGCCTGCCGCGCCCGGCGCTGCCGGCCAAGCCGCTGGAACGACCGTAGCGCCCGCACCCGAAACACGGGAGCAGGCTATCGCGGCGCAGCCGCGGGTGCGGATCAACACCCCGCGCTTGCATGGCTCGGTGGCGCTAGCGGGTGGCCGGATCGACGATCTGACACTCGCGACCTATCACGAAACCGTCGATCCGAAGAGCCCCGAGGTCGTGCTGCTCTGGCCCAAGGGAACCAAGGACCCCTATTTCGCCGAATTCGGCTGGGTCGCCGGTACTCCCGGCGCGAAGGTTCCCGGGCCAGACACGCAATGGACCGCCTCAGGCGGGCCCTTGGCGCCAAATTCCCCGATGACGCTTACCTGGGATAACGACGCGGGGCTCGTGTTCACGCGCACGATCAGCGTCGACGAGAATTACATGTTCACCGTGCGGGACGCGGTGAAAAACAGCGGCAGCACGCCGGTGAGCCTGCTGCCCTACGCCTTGATCAGCCGCACCGGCACGCCGCAGGTCGGCGGCTATTACATCCTCCATGAAGGACTCATCGGGGAGCTGGGCGGCTCGTTGCGGGAAGTCAAATACAGCTCCCTCGAGCCAGGCAAGCCGACCGACTACAACTCGACAGGCGGCTGGCTCGGCTTTACCGACAAATACTGGCTGACCGCGCTGATCCCGCCCGAGGACGCAACCGTCAAGGCGCGGTTCACGCACGTCGTCGAGGGTGGGGTCGATCGCTACCAGAGCGATTACCTTGGCTCGGAAATAACCGTGCCGGCGGACGGCACGGCGGCGACCTCGACCCGGTTTTTTGCCGGCGCCAAGGAGGTCAACCTTCTCGATGCGTATGCGAAATCGGGCATTCCGCATTTCGATCTGGCGATCGATTTTGGTTGGTTCTATTTCCTGACCAAGCCGATCTTTTTGACGCTGCAGTTTTTCTACGGGCTGATTGGCAATTTTGGGCTCGCGATCCTGCTGCTGACGCTACTGATCAAATTGGCGTTCTTCCCGCTCGCCAACAAATCCTACGCGGCTATGAGCAAGATGAAATTGCTGCAGCCGGAAATGCAGAAAATCCGCGAGCGTTTCCCCGACGATAAGGCGCGCCAGCAGCAAGAGATCATGGCGATGTACAAGAAGGTCGGCGCCAACCCGCTGGCGGGCTGTCTTCCGATCGTCATCCAGATCCCGGTATTCTTCTCGCTGTACAAGGTGCTGTTCGTCACACTCGAGATGCGGCACGCGCCGTTCTTTGGCTGGATCCATGATCTGTCGGCGCCTGACCCGACTACGTTTATCAACCTGTTTGGCCTCATCCCGTTCACGCCGCCCGAAGCCATAGCCCACTTTGTCGCGATCGGCGCGTGGCCGCTGCTCATGGGCGTCACGATGTATCTGCAGCAGAAGCTCAACCCTCAGCCCGTCGATCCCGTGCAGGCGCGGATGTTCATGCTGCTGCCGATCGTCTTCACCTACATGCTGTCGGCCTTCCCGGCTGGACTGGTCATCTACTGGGCCTGGAACAACCTCCTCAGCATCGCGCAACAATGGGCGATCATGCACCGGGCGGGCGCCGCCTGAGCCAGCCGGTGCCAACAGCCGAATTGTTTCCGCCACGCGAGATCGAGCCGGAGCTGATCGAGGCCGGCCGGCTGTTGTTTGCGCAGGACTGCCGTTTTGTCGCGGGCGCCGCCGAGGCCGACGCGCTGCCTGACGAGCGCCTGCCGGAAGTCGCGTTTCTCGGGCGCTCGAATGTCGGCAAATCGAGCCTCGTCAACGCGCTGACCGGACGGCGCACGCTGGCGCGCACCTCGAACACGCCGGGACGGACCCGCCAGATCAATTTCTTTGCGTTGGGTGACCGGCTGATGCTGGTCGACCTGCCGGGCTATGGTTATGCGGAGGCATCGAAGAGCGCCGTCCAGGCGTGGACCCGGACGGTGCAGCATTACCTGCGCGCTCGGAGCAGCCTGCGTCGCGTCTGCCTATTGATCGACTCGCGGCACGGGCTGAAGGAGCCGGACCGGCCCATCCTGCGGCTCTGCGATTCGGCCGGATTGTCGTATCAGGTGGTCCTGACGAAGACGGACAAGCCCGGCGCGGCCGAGCTCGAGGCGATCGCCGGCACGGTCCAGCGCGAATTGGCAAAACATGGCGCGGCTCATCCCGAGATCCATTTGACCAGCGCCGAAAAAGGGCTTGGCATCGCGTCGCTTCGCGCGGCGCTCGCTGCCTTTGCGCTACCCGCCGGCTCCCGCGGCGATGTTGCCGCGGGCGCGGTGGCGACGAGCGGTCGGGCACTGTAAAATGCGCCCCCATGGTGAACCCGACACTCGCCAATCCGGCATTGAAAGCCACCGTCCTCGCCGAGGCGCTGCCTTACCTGCGCCGCTATGCCGGCCAGACGATCCTCGTCAAATACGGCGGCCACGCGATGGGGAATGGCGAGGATGGTGATCCGTTTGCCCGCGACATCGTTCTCTTGAAGCAGGTCGGGATCAATCCGATTGTCGTGCATGGCGGTGGGCCGCAGATCGGACAGATGCTGCAGCGCCTCGGCATCAAGAGCAGCTTTGTCGACGGATTGCGGGTTACCGACGGCGAGACGATGGAAGTCGTCGAGATGGTTCTCGCCGGCACGATCAATAAGCAGCTCGTCGCCGCGATCAATGCCGTCGGCGGTTGCGCGGTCGGCTTGAGCGGCAAGGATGGCGGCCTGATCCGGGCTCGCAAATTGACGCGCAACGGCGCCGATCTCGGGTTTGTCGGCGAGCCCGAATGCATCGAAGACCGCGTGCTGGCGACCTTTCGGCAGTCCGACATCATCCCAGTGATCGCGCCGATCGGAGTCGGCGCTGGCGGCGAGACCTACAACATCAACGCCGATACCGTCGCCGGGGCGGTCGCGGCGGCAGTCAAGGCCAAGCGATTTCTGCTGTTGACCGATGTCGCCGGTGTGCTCGATGGCGAGAAGCGCCTGATCCCCGAGCTGACCGCGGCGGAAGCCCGGCGGCTGATAACCGAAGGCACGATCTCGGGCGGCATGATCCCCAAGGTCGAGACCTGCCTTGGCGCGGTCGATGGCGGCGTCGAAGCCGCTGTCATCCTCGACGGACGCGTGCCGCATGCAATCCTGCTCGAACTGTTCACGGAAGGCGCCGGCACGCTGATCCGCTGCGGCTAAGCCTTCGGACGCATTAATGGCATACACAACGAGACAAGAGCGCTGCCCGCTGGGGGAGATCGAGACCTGGATCTTCGATCTCGACAACACGCTGTACCCAGCCTCATGCCGCCTGTTCGACCAGGTGCAGGTGCGCATGAACGAATACATTTGCGATCTTCTGGAGGTGACGCCCAAACAGGCCGCGGAGTTGCGGCGCAGCTATTTCCGCGAACATGGAACGACCCTCAATGGGTTGATGCGCCTTCACAACATCGACCCGCACGAATTTCTCGCCTTTGTCCATGAGATCGACCTGGCTTGTGTGCCGCCTAACCCCGAGCTCGTCGCGGCCCTCGGCCGGCTGCACGGCCGCAAAATTGTGCACACCAACGGTTCGGTGAGACACGCCGAACGGCTGCTCGACCATCTCGGCCTCAGCCCGGCATTCAGCGGCATCATCGATATTGTAGCCGCCGATTTCGAACCCAAGCCAGCGCTCACCGGTTATCGACTTCTTTTGCAGCGCCACACGGTGCGGCCCGAGACGGCGCTGATGGTTGAGGACATCGCGCGGAACCTCGCCCCGGCTGCCGAGCTCGGCATGACGACGGCCTGGGTGCGCAACGATCTCGATTGGGCGAAGAGCGACAAGGACAGCGCGTTTATCCACTATATCGTCGAGGATCTCGCCGGCTTTCTTGCCGCCGCCGCGGAGTTGCAGAGCGGCGATCCCAAAGGGACGCGATGAGTGTCGCCGAGACGATCCGCAATAAGCTGACCGACCGGTTTACCCCGACGCGCCTCCATATCCTCGACGAGTCGCACCGGCATGCCGGGCATGCGGGCGCCCGGCCTGAGGGCGAGACCCATTTCGCGGTGACGATCACCTCGGCGGGCTTTGCTGGGCTTAGCCGCGTCGCCCGCCAGCGCCTTGTGTACGATGCCTTGAAGGAGGAGCTGGCATCCCGGGTGCACGCGCTATCGCTGACGACCCTGACGCCTGCGGAAGATCGGTAGGTCGGGTCATACAACCGTATGCGGGTATTAAACCTACGTTAAACCCGTAGAGGTTGCAATCTCTCAGGCGGCCGTTAAATTAGCCGCATGGCACGAGCATTGCCGCGCCGGGCGCCTCGGAAGCGCGAGCCCGCCCGATCATCCCTGGTCATTCGCAATATCGTCGTGGGCGGCCATCGCACCAGCGTCCGGCTGGAACCCGTCATGTGGGAGGCCTTGCTGGAGATCGCGCGGCAGCGGCAGACCAACGTCAACCAGCTCGTCACCGAGATCGACCGGCGACGTGTATCCTCGAGTCTGACCGCCGCGATTCGGGTCTATATCGTCGACTTTTACCGCGCGGCGGCTATCCGTCTGGACCACGCCGCAGCCGATTTCCAATGGGCGGCCAATTGATTAAGCGGCGCTAGCCAGAAAGTCGCGCAAAGCCTCTGCCGACGCGTCACGCATCACAAAGGCGTCGCCGATCCGGCGGGGTAGGATCAACGTGATCCGGCCGTCTCGCACCTTTTTGTCCTTGCCCATATGCGCCACCAGCCGATCGGCAGCACTTCCGGATAGACCGATCGCGGCGAGGCTGGTCGGAAGCCCCGCTGCCTCAAGGTGATGCCGGACACGGGAGGCGTCCTGCCCGGTCGCGATCCCGAGGCGGACGGCAAAATCGAAGGCCAAGACCATGCCTAGCCCGACCGCCTCGCCATGCAATAGGGCGTCGCTGAACCCGGTTTCGGCCTCCAGCGCATGGCCGAAGGTGTGGCCGAAATTAAGCAGCGCGCGATCGCCTTCCTCGCGCTCGTCGGCGGCGACGATCGTCGCCTTCATTTGACAGCTCGTCAGGATCGCTCGCGTGACAGCCGGAGGATCGAGATCGCAGACCTCCTTTCCCTTCCCTTCCAGCCACTCGAAAAACGCCGCGTCGCGGATCAGCCCGTATTTCGCGATCTCGGCGTAGCCGGCGCGCAATTCTCGCGCGGGGAGCGTCGCCAGCGTGTCGGTGTCGGCAAGCACGAGGCGAGGCTGATAAAAGGCGCCAAGCAGGTTTTTGCCGGCAGCGGTGTTGATCGCCGTCTTGCCGCCAACCGAGCTGTCGACCTGCGCTAGGAGCGTGGTCGGGATCTGCACAAAATCAATCCCACGCAGCAATGTCGCCGCGGCAAAACCCGCGATGTCGCCGACCACCCCGCCGCCGAGCGCAACGAGCATCGTGCCGCGCTCGATGCCACAGGTGAGAATATCGTCGACCAGCCTGCCGAAATGGGCGAGATCTTTGGTGGCCTCGCCGGGTGGCAGGACGACGTCCCGATGCATGATGCCCTGCTTATCAAAGCTGGCGCATAGCGGGTTGAGGTAATGGCCGGCGACGATCTTGTCGGTGATGATGACGGCTTGGCGCCGCCGAATGAGCGGTAGGATCTCCGCCCCGGAGCGCGCGATCAGACCAGGGCCGATCAAAATATCGTAGCTCCGATCGCCGATATCGACGCGTAGGCGCTCAGATTTCCCCGAAACCGTCATGGCTCGCCATCCGTTTCGGGCGGCAGCAGCGCTCGCGGACAGGCGGCAAGCGCGGCGATCGTTCGGCTCGCGGTCTGATCCGCCGCGCCGTCACCGCTATCGACCGTAATATCGGCTTCGGCATAGATCGGATAGCGGCGCTCGATAAGTTCGGCCAGCACGGCGCGCGGGTTCCCGTGTTTCAGGAGGGGCCGGTTGCTGCGGCGCGCGACCCGCGTCAGCAAGGTGTCGATATCAGCGCGCAGCCACACGGAGACGCCGCGGCGTGCAATTTCCGCGCGCGTCACGGGATCCATGAAGGCACCACCGCCGGTCGCCAAAACATGCGCAGGCTGCGCGAGGAGGCGGGCGATGACACGGCGCTCGCCGTCCCGAAATACCGCCTCGCCGCGATTGCGAAAGATTTCCTCGACGGTTTCGCCGGCCGCCGCTTCGATCTCGCAGTCCGAATCGAAGAACGGCAAATTGAGCCGCGCCGCGAGGCGCCGCCCGATATTGGTCTTGCCCGCGCCCATCAGCCCGACCAGGACAATCGTGCGGTTTGGCACGAAAGCCGTTGCTGGCGCTTCCGATCGCGCCTTTGCCCGGGTCTGGACTTTTGCCGTGCTCCTCTGCATCCCTCGCCGCTCTTCCGCCAGGCACGCCGGGAGGGTACTAGCATATCGCGCGGCCTTTTCGCCAACCGGTGCGGCCGGCGCGGCCATGGCAAGACGAGTTGGGGCATGGGAAAGGTAGCGATTATCCTCATTGTGATCCTGGTCCTCGCGATCGCCAGCGGCTTTGTCGTGCTGGCCTATTGGGACATTCCCGCGCCCGCGAGCCATGTCGATAAAGTGCTGCCGGATGCGCGGTTCCCGAAATAGGCCGCCTGCCGGCGCGGCAGAATCGCACCGGCTCGAAACTTTTCTTGAGATGCTCGCTGCCGAGCGCGGCGCGGCGCGGCTGACGATCGCTGCGTATCGCAACGACCTGATGGATTTGGCGAGCTTTCTCGCCGGTCGCGGACAGCCCCTCGAGACCGCCGAGGCCGCAGCCCTGCACGCCTATTTCGCAGATAGCGAAGCGCGCCGCCTGGCGCCGAGAACCGTGGCACGGCGGCTTTCCGCGATGCGGCAGTTCTATCGGTTTCTGCTCGGCGAGGGCGCTCGCAAGGACGATCCGACGGCACAGCTCGATGCGCCGCGGCTCGGGCGGCCTCTGCCGAAGATACTTGCCGAGGAGGAAGTCGGGCGGCTGATCGGCGCCGCGGCCGCTTGGCCGGGCGAAGAGGGCGCAAGGCTCCGGTGCCTGCTCGAAATCCTGTATGCGGCGGGCTTGCGCGTTTCGGAATTGGTGAGCCTGCCCCTGGCGGCGGCGCAGCGCGATCCGCGGTTTCTGCTGGTGCGCGGCAAAGGCGGCAAGGAGCGATTGGCGCCGTTGAGCCTGCCCGCGCGCAAGACGCTTGCCGAATATCTCAAATGCCGTGCCGCATTCCTGCCGCAGAATTCGGGCAGCAAGGCGGGGCGGTGGCTGTTCCCGTCGCGCGGCGCGGCCGGCCATCTGACTCGGCAGCGCTGTGCGCAGCTGCTCAAAGAACTGGCTCTTGCCGCCGGGCTCGACCCAGCAAAGCTGTCGCCGCATGTGCTGCGACATGCGTTCGCCAGCCACCTGCTCGACCACGGGGCCGATCTCAGGAGCGTGCAACAGATGCTCGGGCATGCCGACATAGCGACGACGCAGATCTACACCCATGTCCAGGGCGAGCGGCTGAAGCGGTTGGTCGAAACCGCGCATCCGCTGGCGCAGCGAAAGTAAATCCAGGGCCTATGCGCCACTTTCTCGATTTCGAAAGGCCGATCGCCGAGCTCGAAGGCAAGATCGATGAGCTCCGCCATCTGTCGACCGACAGCGGCCTCAACATAGCCGAAGAGGTCGGCCGCCTCGAAGCCCAGGCCAGCCGGCTATTGCAGCAGAGCTACGGACGGCTGACGCCCTGGCAGAAGGTGCAGGTCGCGCGCCATCCCGACCGGCCGCACGCGTCGCGCTACATCGCCACGCTGATCAGCGATCTAATGCCGCTCGCGGGCGATCGGGCGTTTGGCGAAGACAGCGCCATCATCGGCGGGATCGGCCGGTTTCGTGGTCGCAGTGTCCTCGTTCTCGGCACGGAGAAAGGCGCCGATACCGAGAGCCGGGTGAAGCACAATTTCGGCATGGCGCGGCCGGAGGGTTACCGGAAGGCGCGGCGGCTGATGCGGCTGGCCGAGCGCTTTGGCCTGCCGGTGCTGACCCTGGTGGACACGGCCGGTGCCTATCCCGGCATCGATGCCGAGGCGCGCGGGCAAAGCGAGGCGATCGCGCGCGCCATCGAGACCTGCCTCGACATCCGCGTTCCGGTGGTCTCCGCGATTATCGGCGAGGGCGGCTCGGGCGGCGCTATCGCGCTTGCCGCTGCCAACACGGTGCTGATGCTCGAGCACGCGGTCTACTCGGTCATTTCACCCGAGGGCTGCGCCTCGATCCTGTGGCGCGATGGCGCCCACGCCCCGCAAGCCGCGGAAGCACTGAAGCTAACCGCGCCGGAACTCCTCCGGCTCGGCGTCATCGACCGGGTAGTGCCGGAACCGCTGGGCGGCGCGCACCGGCTGCCCGGGGAGGCGATCGCCGCGATGGGCGAGGCGCTCGACGAGGCGCTCTCGGCCCTGCTGGCCTCTGACGGAGATCGGTTGCGCGACGAGCGCCGTCGCAAATTCCTGGCGATCGGCGCTACACCGGCGGGATAGGCCAATCCGGGATAGGCCGATACACCCGGGTTCAGGCCCTCTTTAAACAGTGTGTGGCGGCTACCCACATCTAGCGCGGCGCAGCGCGTGCGCCGGCCGCTTCATCGGAAGCCGGCCACTTTTCTCGGGAAGGCACTCATGACCCCCCAGGAACGCGATCTGCTGACAACCCTGCTCGACCGCTTGAAGACCACCGCGGTGCAGGGGCAGCCCAAGGATCCGGACGCCGACAGGCTGATCCGACAAGCGGTCGCCGAACGGCCGGATATGCCCTATTACCTGGTCCAGACCGTGCTGATCCAGGATCTCAGCCTGCATCAGGCGCAGGCGCGGATCGCCGAACTCGAG
>JBKOVT010000200.1:0-13791 GCA_046724035.1 Pseudomonadota bacterium
GGGTCAAACCGCGCTGCGCGGTCAGCCCGGCGAGACAAATGGCGATATTGCCGATCTCGTTGCGCGCCGGGACGATGACCGCGACCGCCGGCAATTGTTCCGTGCTGGTCGGAGGCGGGCCGAGCGATGCGTTGCGATGAGTCCGGAATTGCCGCATCAGGCGCAGCAACAGCCAGCCGACCAGACCCGCCCAGGTCGCGCCCGCGAGCAGCGCCGCCATCTAGATCGCCCGTTCGGGTACGGCGTCGTCCGGGGTCGCGTTCACCGGCGTCGCGTCCTCTGGGTTCGCCTCGCGCGCAGCGCGGCCATAAAGCCGCCGCAGCGTCGCGCACGAGATCCATACTTTGTGGTGGTCGCGCAAAAAGCGTTGCCGCGGCAATGCTGCCGGGTTGAACGCGCGTGTGAGCCCCCACACGATCAGCGAGTCCGCGAAGGTATGCAGATAGCGGGACAGGGTCGGCGGGCGCTCGACAATCTCGAAGCCATAGCGCGGCGCCAGCCGGCGTAGCTGGGCGCCGCCGATCCGGCTCGACAGCATCGAGTCGCCGCAAAAGGCCTGCACGTTTTGCCAGGCAGGGTCGTGCTCGATGTAGTCCGCCAGGAGGCCAAGCGACCACAGCATGCGGCGCCGCATCTCTTTCGCCCAGGCGAGGTTCGGGCCGCTTCCGGCATAGCGCGGCACATGCTCGTTCCACAGATGCAGCGCGCCGATCCGCTCGCCCTCGCGGATCTCGGTGCCGTCGGACAACAGGACCGGCATCACGGCCTTCATAAATCCGATGCGCAAGACGCAGCGGGGGTCGCCGGTAAATTCCTCGATGCGATAATAGGCGCGCAGCGACGCATCGATCGACCCGATGAATGCGCGCCACGCCTCGTCTTTCCAATCGGTATGCCAGGGACCGGGATCGTAGGTCTGTTCTGGGGAGGCCGCCTCAATCGCCATCGTTCAAGCTGCCTTGGCGATTGTTCGCCGTTGCTGCCTCACGCCAACCGCCGCGGGCGTAGCGGTCTCTGGCGCTCCCTCACACCTCGCCGCAATCGGCATCGAGCGCATGCTGTTCTCCCGTTCCGGGAATAGCTGCGCTTATTTTGCGGATACTTGTAGCCCGCAGACAAGTTAAACCTCGCAATTTCGCAGCGGGCATGCTTTACATGGTGAATTCTTTTAACTCAGATCAAACGCGCCTCACTTATGCGGCGCGACGCCTTGCGGCCTATCGACAGCCAGGTGCATTGGCTGCCGCAGGCCTCAACCACCACCGGCGCCGGCAAACCGATGCCGGCGCTCCTCGACGCGGCTGCGCTCAGCCGTAGAAGCGCTTCAGCCAGCCCGTTAGCCTCTCGCCCAACCCGGCCTGAGGCGCGGCGGGCTGGCTGCGCAGGGCCATCAACCGGCCGGCGATCAAATCGTCGCGGGCCCGCGACAGTACCTCCACGACTTGGACGTGGTCGGTGTCGGGATGGTCGTTGAACGATTCGATGCGCCGGTAGTGCCGGCCGGTCACTTCGTTGATCGCGCGCAAGACGACCGGCTGCAACGTGCCGACGCCGTCGACGGCCATGATCGCGCCGCGGATGCAGCGGCGCCCGTCATGCGTTTTAAGAGTTCCTTTGCACCACTTGTCCGGCGTGGCGAGAAGGTCGATCACCTTGTCGATCTTGCCGACGCGCTCGTCCAAACCGAGACCAACCCCATCGAACGGCATCTGTTTGCCCTCCGAATCTGCGAAAGCTATGAACCCATAACGCCGGGTATGTGCCAGGGTTCAAAGGGTAATTCGATCGTCGCCGCCGAGACGGAGTCGGTGCGGGCTCTCGCGGGTTGTGGAGCGCATTGGGCGGAGCCCAACTGGACGAGCTTGGCGGCGGGATGTAAACCTCGGGCGGGGGAGCGCGGCTGCGAGGCTGCGGGGATGGCGGTGGTCACGCTCGACGGCATCGGCAGAAATTACGGCGCGGGGGTCGCCGTCTTGTCGGAAATTTCGCTGACGCTTGAGGCGGGCGAGTTCTGCTTTCTGACCGGTGCGCCCGGCGCTGGGAAGACGACGCTGCTGAACATCATCGCTTTGGCCGCGGAGCCGTCCGCGGGTCGGCTGACATTGTTCGAGACCGATATCGCAGCGGTTGACCGGACGGCACGGGCGGCGCTGCGCCGGCGCATCGGCATTGTGTTTCAGGATCTCCGTTTGCTGGACCATCTCAGCGCCCGCGACAATATCGCCCTGCCGCTGCATGTGACGGGGATGGCCGATGCCGAGATACGCGAGCACGTCGGTGAGGTGGCGAGCTGGCTCGGCATCGGTGGCCGGATCGAATTGTCTCCGGCGGCGCTGTCGCCCGATGAACGGCAGCGTGTCGCGATCGCGCGCGCCATCGTCAGCCGGCCCGATCTGCTGCTCGCCGACGAGCCGACCAGCCACATGGACGGCGAGAGCGCGCTGACGCTGATGCGCGCCTTCGAGCAGCTCAGCCGCGTTGGCACGACGGTTCTGATCGCCACATCGGATCTCGCCGTCACCCGGCAATCGCAGCACCCGCGCATCCATCTCGAGGCGGGTCGCTTGACCGGGCCGGAAAACGGCCATCCCCGATGAACCCCCGCGCCTTTATCCGGACGCCCCTCGATCTAGCCTTGCCCCGCGACGCGACCGGGCTGCTGCTGATTTCGACGCTCGCGCTGATCGGTTATCTGGCCACGCTTGGCGGTCTTATGCTGGTGCTGTTGGGCGACGATTTACGCGCGTGGAACCGCTCGCTGAACGATTCCCTGACCTTGCAGATCCCGGCGGAGACGTCGGCGGCGCGCATCGAGATGAGCCTCGCCTTACTGCGCCAGACCCCCGGAATTGCCGAATTGCGCCTCCTGGATCAGGCGGAAACCGCGCGTCTCCTGGAGCGGTGGCTGGGTCCGGCCGCGGCACCCGACACCTTGCCGATCCCGCGCCTCATCGACATCCGTACCGAGCCCGGCGCCGCGGTAGACCTTCCCGATCTGCGGCAAAAGCTGGCCGCGATCACGCCGGGAGCGCAGCTGGACGATCATCGGCCGGCGCTCGCCATACATCGCCGCGCCGCAACCCGCCTGGCCATCCTGATCGCGCTCGGCATCGCCACCGTCGCGGCCTTCGCCCTGGTGCTGAGCGCGGCGATGACGAAGCTCCGTCTCCTCCTGCATCGCGGCGCTGTCGAATTGTTGCATTTGATCGGTGCCGCCGATGCCGATCTCGCTTGGCCGGTGCAGCTCGCGGCGTTGCGCCAAAGTCTTGTCGGCGGCGCGATCGGCGCCGTGGCGGCGCTTCTCACGGTGCTCGTCATCGGCCATCTGATGCCGCTCGATGCCACGCCCAGTGTCGGCGATTGGCGGCTCTGGGGCGTCGCACTCGCCGTCATTGTGGTGACCGGTGCCGGTGCGATGAGCGCGGCGCGTCTCGCCGTGCTGCGCCAGTTGGCCCGCATGCCCTGAGCGCGGCATGAACGTGCTCGGCCGCAGCGTTCTCTGGCTAGCGCGTATCCTCGCCGCATTGATCCTCTTGTGGATCGCGGGGTTTGTCTGGTTCATCGCCAGCAGCTACTGGATCCGCCCCGACCCGTCGAACACGACCGACGCGATCGTCGTCGTGACGGGAGGCCGCCTGCGGCTCGAAGCCGGCCTCGAGCTCCTCGCGGCCGGCAAAGCAAAAAAACTGTTCATCTCCGGCGTCAACCAGCACGTCGATCGCGACGAGCTGCTGCACACGCTGGGACCGGTGCCCGAGAATGCCGCCTGCTGCATCGTGATCGGCCATTCCGCTTCCGACACCTTTGGCAATGCCCGCGAGACCGCCGAATGGATGCATGGCGAGGGGTATCGTAGCCTGCGTCTTGTCACCAGCTGGTATCATATGCAGCGCAGCCTCCTCGAGTTCGGCCGCGCCATGCCGCAAGCGTGGATCATCCCGCATCCCGTTTACGCGCATCATGTCGATCCGCAACGCTGGTGGAACCGGCACGGCGCGCCGCTCCTCGTGCTCGGCGAATACGACAAATACCTCGTCACCCTGGCGCTGCCGCTGTTGCAGGCCTGGTGGCCGCCGCCCCCTGCTGGCCCAGCAATCCGCACCGCTTCCTCCGCCGCGCCCGGTGCCATGCGATGAGCTGGCTGCGCGCGCTTCTCTTCAACATCGCGTTTTTCGGCAGCACCGCGCTGCTCGGTGCCCTCGGCCTGCCGCTGCTGCTCGCCCCGCGCCGGACCGTCATGGGCTTTGGCCGCTTCTGGGCGCGCTGCGTGCTCGCCTTGGCGCGGGCGATCGTCGGGCTCGATGGCGAGATCCGCGGCCTGGAGCACCTGCCGAAGGGCGCCTGCCTGATCGCAATGAAGCACCAATCAGCCTGGGACACGCTGATCCTGCCGGTTGTGCTCGGCGATCCGGCGGTCGTCATCAAGCGCGAGCTGCTGTGGGTCCCGTTCTATGGCTGGTATGCGGCGCGCGCCGGCTCGATCGCGATCGACCGCCGCGGCGGGGCGGGGGCCCTGCGCCGGATGCTGGCCGATGCGCGTGAAGCCGCCGAACAGGGCCGCGCGATCGTGATCTTCCCCGAAGGCACCCGCACCGCGCCGGGCCAGACGCTCACCTACCAGCCGGGCGTTGCGGCGCTCTACCAGGCGCTCGCGCTGCCCTTGGTGCCGGCGGCGGTGAATTCCGGGCTTTACTGGGGCCGTCGCAGCTTTGTGAAGCGCCCCGGCCGTATCGTCCTGTCCTTCCTCGACCCGATCCCGCCGGGTTTGCCCCGTCGCGAGCTGATGGCCGAATTGGAAACCCGCATCGAAACCGCGACCGCCGCGCTTGAGCGCGAAGCCGCCGAGAGCGATGCCTCGCGGAAAATTTCGTCCGGCTCGGGCTTGACGAATTACTCCATCAGAACAAAATAGGAACACAAGCGCGATGCGGAGGCTCGGAGGGGAGACCCGTCCCTGCAAAAGCCTGCAAAAGCAGGTAAGCGGTAACGGGTTGGAGCGCTATATATTGATGGCTTATTAGTCCTGAGGAACTAGCGCAGATGGCCGTCGTCGCCTCGATCTCGCAACAGATCTGGGACATGAAATACCGGCTGAAGGGCCCGGCAAACGGACCCATCGCGGGCGAGCCGATCGACAAGACGATCGAGGATACCTGGCGGCGCGTCGCCACCGCCGCGGCCGCGCCGGAAAAAGAGCCGCAGCGTTGGGCCGAGCGGTTCTACGCCGCAATGAGCGATTTCCGCTTTCTGCCGGCCGGCCGCGTCATCGCCGGCGCCGGGGCGGGGCGCCAGGTGACGCTCTTCAATTGTTTTGTCATGGGCGAGATCCCGGACGATATGGGCGGCATCTTCGCGCATCTGCGCGAGGCGGCGCTGACGATGCAGCAGGGCGGCGGCATCGGCTACGATTTCTCGACGCTCAGGCCGCGCGGCGCTTACGACAACGGCGTCGGCGCCGACGCCTCCGGGCCGCTCTCCTTCATGGATGTGTGGGACGCGATGTGCCGCACGATTATGAGCGCGGGATACCGGCGCGGCGCGATGATGGCGACGCTCTCCTGCGAGCACCCCGATATCGAGGCTTTCATCGAAGCCAAGCGCGAGCCCGGCCGGTTGCGCATGTTCAACCTCTCGGTCCTCGTTACCGACGCCTTTATGAAGGCGGTCGAGGAGGACGCGCCGTGGGAATTGCATTTCGGCGGACCCGGACAAACCAAGACCGTCGCGAAGGTGCTCCCCGCGCGCGAGCTCTGGGACAAGATCATGCGCGCGACCTACGCCTATGCCGAGCCGGGCGTCATCTTTATCGACCGCATCAACCGCCGGAACAATCTTCGGTATTGCGAGCAGATCCACGCGACCAACCCCTGTGGCGAGCAGCCCTTGCCGGCCTATGGCGCGTGCCTCTTGGGTTCGTTGAACCTGGCGCGCTTTGTCGAAAACCCGTTCACGCCGCAAGCCCGGCTCGACATCGAAGCCTTGGCCGGGCTCGTCCCCGACGCCGTCCGGTTGATGGACAACATCATCGACATCTCGGGCTTTCCGCTGCCGCAGCAGGAGGAAGAAGCAAAGCAGAAGCGCCGCATCGGGCTCGGCGTCACCGGCCTCGCCGACGCGCTGATCCTGTGCGGATTGCGCTACGGCTCGTCCGAGGCGGTCGCGAAAACCGAGGAATGGCTCGGCGCGATCCAGCGCGCCGCCTATCTCGCTTCGGCCGAGCTCGCCGCCGAGAAGGGCGCCTTCCCGCTGTTCGACCGCGACAAATACCTCGCGGGCGAAACCGTCGCCGCGCTCGATCCGGATGTCCGCGAGGCGATCGCCAAAAAGGGCATCCGCAACGCGCTCTTAACCTCGATCGCGCCGACCGGCACGATTTCCCTCTTCGCCGACAACGTCTCATCCGGCCTGGAGCCGGTGTTCAGCTTCCGCTACACGCGCAACGTGCTGATGCCGGATGGCAGCCGCCGCGAGGAGGAGGTTACCGATTACGCCTATCGCGTCTTCCGCCGGCTTAAGGGCGAGACAGCGCCGCTGCCCGAATATTTTGTCGATGCACAGACCTTGTCGCCCGAGGACCACGTCCTGATGCAGGCGGCGGTCCAGCGCTACGTCGACAGCTCGATCTCGAAGACGATCAACATGCCGGCCGACATCCCGTTCGACCGCTTCAAGGACGTCTACACCCAGGCTTACGCGCTCGGCTGCAAAGGCTGCACGACCTACCGGCCGAACGAGGTTACCGGCGCCGTCTTGGAGGCGCGTCCGGAGACCGCGGCCGCCGAAATGCCGGCGCCGCAACCCCGCCCGCGCCAGAGCGAGTTGCCGTTGCCGGCGCCGCCGCCGGCGCGCCGCCCGGCCGACCCTTACGAGGCCGGCGGCGTCGTCTACATGACGCAGCCGCTGTCGCGCCCCGAGGCGCTCCCGGGCCAGACCTACAAGATCCGCTGGCCGGACAGCGAGCACGCCCTCTACATCACGCTGAACGACATCATCCAGGACGGCCGCCGGCGCCCGTTCGAGATCTTCATCAACTCGAAGAACATGGAGCA
This sequence comes from Pseudomonadota bacterium, assembly GCA_046724035.1. GTDB lineage: Bacteria > Pseudomonadota > Alphaproteobacteria > ATCC43930 > CGMCC-115725 > DATARH01. The sequence goes on from JBKOVT010000200.1 coordinate 7,050, forward strand.
CTTCGCCTGGACTGTCGCGCTGACCCGCATGATCAGCGCCGTGTTCCGCCGAGGCGGCGATGTCTCCTTTGTAGTTGAGGAGATGAAGGCGGTGTTCGACCCGCGCGGCGGCGCGTGGATGGAGGGGAAATACGTCCCCTCGCTGCTCGCGGCGATCGGCGATGTCATCGAGCAGCACATGATCGAGATCGGCTTTGTGCCGCCAAAGCGCCGGCCCGATACCCCGTTCGAAGGCGAAGTGGTCACCCTCGCGATCGCAGCCGGGCCGCAGTCAAATCCTCCCGCGCAAGCGGGGGAGGGAGCGAGCCGCGGCGCAGCGCGCGGAGCCGGCTTCCGCCAATGCCCGAAATGCGGCGCGGCCGCATTGATCCGCCTCGAAGGCTGCGATCAGTGCACGAGCTGCGACTACTCCAAATGCGGCTAGAGTTCGCGCGTGCCCCGTTCTGATCCGACCACCTACTTTGGCCTGTGGTCGGCGAAGAACATCGAGCGCGTATGTGCTCCGCTAACCGAATTGGGCGTCCACTACGAAGTTGTCCAACAGCGAATTGATCAACACAGGCTGGAGCAATGGTTCGCCTGGGACCCAACAGCCGATGACCCGTACATCGGCTTTCACCTGGATATCCTGACAGCCGAGCTTCCCAAGGTCGGAACGAGACTTGTCGAAGCGTTCCCGGAGAGAACTTTCAAATTGCGTAGGGCGGGTAGAGCGGAGCGGCACCCGCCATGATTGCTTTCAGCGAGACGGCCTCTGACCTGATATTCACCTGATATTTCAGGTGATGCACACTTAAAGGTTGTAACGTTGCATTGCGCTTCACTTCACCGGCCCTACTCGCCGGCCCGTCAGCGCGGCACGAGCTTGATCGTCGTCGAGCGCGCCTCGGCGGCGACCATCGGATCGACCCATTGTGCGCCGTGATGCAGGTATTTGCTGCGGTATGCAGCGTCGATCCGATCGTTGAGGGCGGGATCGGCGGCCTCCTCGAAGCGCACATCCTTCGCGACGCCGCCGGCCATGATCTGGCCGTCGCGCCGCGCCTGCGTGCCGCGATACCACGCAGCGCGGTCGCCATACCCCGACCGCACATACAGATCGTCGCTGTGGCGCACGACCCAGATCGTCACCGGCTTTCGCTTCGTGCCGTCGCCCCGCACGGTCACGATCTGCAATTCATCCGCCGCTCCGATCGTGTCGAGCTCGTCTCGGGTCCAATTCGCCATCAACGCATCGCCTCTGCAAAACCTCCGCTACTCTGGCCAGATATTGGTCGTCGCTGACCTTCCGGTAGCCGCATGGATCGCGCAAAATTTGTCGAGCTGGGCGCGTGGCTGACCGAAGCGGGTCTCGCCGGCAAAAGCGAGACCGAGATCGTCGACGGGTTCTGCCGCCGCGCCGTAACTGCCGGGCTGCCGCTGACGCGGGCCCTGGTCATCATCGACACGCTCCACCCGGTGCATGAGGGCCGCGTCTTCCGCTGGCGCGGCGACCAAGAGGCGGACCAGATCGAGGCGGCCGAATACGGCCCGACGGATCAGGGGGAAGTGGCCGAGAACTGGCGGCGCAGCCCGTTCTTCTGGCTGCTTGAAAGCGGCGGCGCGCGATTGAGAAGACGCCTCGACGCAGGGCAGACGCCGGAGTTTCCGGCCATTGTCGCGTTGCAGCAGGAGGGAATGACCGACTATCTCGCCCTGATCAACCGGTTCGCGGCGCCTGGCGTGATCGGCGAGATGGATTGCGTTTACTCCTCCTGGGCGACGGATCGTCTGGGCGGGTTCGATGACGGTCAGATCGAGGCGCTGACCGAGCTGGCCCCGAAATTGGCGCTCGCGGTCAAATGCGTCTCACTGGCGCGCATCGCCGGCACCCTGGTCGAGACCTATCTTGGCCGCGATGCCGGACGGCGCGTGCTCGCCGGCCGCATCCGTCGCGGCGTCGCCGAAACGATCAGCGCGGTCTTGTGGTACAGCGATCTGCGCGGCTTTACCCGCATCACCGATGAGGCGCCGCCGCAGCAGATCATCCCGTTTCTCAACGATTATGCCGAGGCGGTGATCTCGTCGATCTACGACAATGGCGGCGACGTCTTGAAGCTGATCGGCGACGGCACCCTGGCGATCTTCACGGCGGATACTGCCGCGGCGGCCTGCGGTGCGGCGCTTGCGGCACAGGAGAGGCTGCGGGACCGTCTCGCCGATCTCAACCGGCGCCGCGCCGGCGACAATCTGCCGACAACCGAGGTTTATCTCGGCCTCCATATCGGCGAGGTGTTCTACGGCAATATCGGCAGCGACGAGCGGCTCGATTTCACCGTCGTCGGACCGGCGGTCAATGAAGTCGCCCGCATCGCCGCGATGTGCCGTTCGGTCGAGCGCGGCGTCTTGCTGTCGCAGGCTTTCGCGGAAGCGATGGCGCGATTGGAGCGTGGTCGGCTTGTCTCGGTCGGGCGTTACGCGCTGCGCGGCGTCGAACGTCCGCAGGAGCTTTTCACGCTAGACCCCTTCGCGTCCGTGTGATCGTTATTATGCAACGCATCATAGTTGCGGTGTTGCGCCAGGGCCACGGCAATCGCGTCAAGGTGACCGCCGCAGAATTCACCTTTGTCGCGCTCGATGAGACCGGCAAACCGCGGCCGATCCAGCAGCACGCGGCCTGAGGCGCAAACCCAGAGCCCGAAAACGGAACGGGCCCTTGCGGCCCTTTCTCGGCCGCTCAGGCCCGCTTCGTTGGAAGGTGCGTGAATGAGTGTGTTAGCGCGCCAGCATCCGCATAAAGGATTGCGTGAAATTGGCGCTCGTCGCCAGCAGCGCCGCACCGACGACCAGGAAGCCGACCATGAGGAGCGTCGCCCCGGCGGTCAGCACGAAGGCCAGAATGCCGAGCACGATCGCCGAAATCCCCGCCAGCACCTGCAAGCCGCGCGCCGGCGCCAGCTCGGACTGCACGGCGATCATGCCGCCCGGTGCGGCTTCGATCCCGCTGACTGTGCTGATCGAGGTCGCGCTGAAACCGGCCAGCAGCATCGCGCCGCCAAACACGATCAGCGCCGCCGGCAACAGATGCATATCGGTCGCGGCGCCGATTAGTGCGAGGACGCCGAGCACGATGCCGGCGACTCCGGCCATCAGCTCAACCGAGACATCAGCGCCGAGCTGTGCCGTTTGCACAGCGCCGCCCTGTACGCCTCGCGCCGAGACACGAGAGTATTCGATGCCGGTATTGGCGGCCTCGATCAATAGGCCGACGCCGATGACGATCGCCGCGATCGGCGTCAACACACCCGGTGATATCGAGGCGAGAGCCAGAATTGCCAGCACGATAACGGCGATGCCGGCCGCGCCCTCGGTCATCGGGCCGACCTGGGCGGTATCGGTCCATGCTCCAGTAGTTTGATAGACAGCCATATCCTTTCTCCCGTTCTAATACAGGCGGGCGCAGGGCGTTCTTCATGCGACGATTACGCCGCGCGCTACCGTCATTTAGGAAACGGGTAAAAATTTGCAGGGTTGCAAAGAACCCGCGCCATATCTCTAAGAGAAACCGTTGGTGTAGTCTGTACAATACCTCTGGCCGTCAAACGAACGATCAACTTGATACATGTAAAAATGGGTGCGGCCGGCCGCCGCATTTCCTCACCACGGCAGGATGGCCGGCTCGTAGCTCTCGATCCGCTCGGTGACCTTCAACAGCGGCTCGATGCCGTAGAGGCGCCGCGCATTCTCTCCTAGCATGTCGCGCCGCACCGGCTCCGGCACCTCGTATTTTTTCATGTTGTCGAGCGCTTCCCAGGAATCCTCCGCGTCATGATGCGGATAGTCGGACGACCAGATCGCCACATCCTTGAACTCGTCCCAGAGCCGGTAGACGATCGTCTCGTCCGACTCGAAGCCAATAAAGCAGCGCTCGTGAAAGCTCTCGTAAGGGTCGCGGATCGGCCGGTTGCTGCGCTGAAAGGCGAAGAGGTCGAGGAAATTCTTCGATTTGCCGAGCACGAGCGGCAGCCAGGATGCGTTCGACTCCAGCACGGCGGCCTTCAGTTTTGGGAATTTGTCGAGCCAGCCCGTCATCAAGACGGTCGTGACCCAGACCATCGCTTCCATGACAAAGCCGAGCGCCTCCGATGAATCGATCGTCGGGTCCATCGCAAAGGTGATGTTCGAGACAAACTGGCCGGGCGAATAGACCACCGCCTCGTCCGTGAACAGCAGGCCCTGACCAGAGCCGCTCGCTTCGGCCATGCGCCGGCCCCATTCCGGGGTCAGCGCCTCGCGCGAGGGGAAGGTGTGCATCGCCAGCACGACCCCGAGCGCTTCGAACTCGCGCCACAGCGGGTCGAATTCGGGCAGCGTCGGGTACCGCCCGTTCCAGAAGCAAGGCCGCACAGCTGCCGCCTTGAAGCCGAGCTTGGCGATACGGCGCAATTCCTCGACCGAGCCCTCGACGCTCTGCAGCGGCAATACCGCGCAGGGATAAAGCCGCCGCCGGTCCGGCGCGCAGTAATCGCGGACCCAATCATTATAAGCGCGCGCCAGGATCACCGCGGCTTGCGGGTCGCGCAGCAATACCAGCCGCACAAACCAGGTCGGGAACAGCATGACCTGGTCGATGCCGAGCGCGTCCATATCGCGCAGCCGGGCATGCGGATCACGGCAGCCGAGGAGGCGCCCAAACCGCGCCTGCCATTCCTCGGTCCCCGGCGTGTAGCGCCCGACCTCGACCTTGCTCCACCGCGCCCAGCCGACCTCGGCCGCGTTCGAGCGCTCGCGCGCCGCCGGCACCACCCGGCCGTTGATCATCAACAGGTCGCTGTCCGTGTGAAAGCAGAACTGGCTCTTGACCCAGGCGCGCTGCCGCACCGGGACATATTCGTCCCAGATCGCGAGCGGCTCGACGACATGGCTGTCGCAGTCGAACACCGGGAAGTTTTTGGTCGCGGCCATGGCCGTCCTCCGCGCTGGTCCAATTTACCGAGGCAACGCCTCGACCTGCTCGTGCAGACGATGCAGCGGGCCGTCGGCGATGCCGAGCTCCTCCAGATGGCGCACCGTGTTGGCGAGATAGTCGCGCCCGGTGCCGCGGCCGCCTTTCGCGACCACGATGATACGCGCCGCCTCGTCGAGCGACAGGCGACCGGCGTAATCCGGCCGGTCGCGACGCACGACAAAGGCGTAGGCGGCGATCCGGCCCTGCGGCGTCGTCACGCTGACCGGGCGCATGCGGTAAACCTCGCCCGCCATCTCGCGCGCCCAGACCTGGTCGATCGCGGCGCCCAGCCCCTCCGGCGGCAAGCGATAAGCGATGCCCTGGCATGACCCGCCGCGGTCGAGCCCGAGGACAAGCCCTGGCCGTTCCGGGGTGCCGCGATAGTCGCGCGAATAGAGGCAGAAGCTGCGGTGATAGCCGCGCAGCAACGCCGGCCGCCGCTCGGCAAACGGCATCTCCGGGTTCCACATCAGGGAGCCATAGGCGAACAGCCAGACCGGCTCGGCGCTGTCGCGCAATGCCGCGACCCAGTCCGGCATCGGATCGACCGGATAGGGCGAGACATAGCCATTGACCTGAAGAGTCATTCTGAGACTTTAACCCGCGTCCCGGCGCAAGCCGGGACCCACCTATCAGCTTCTGAAGCCGCGGAAAAGTGGGTCGCGGCCTGCGCCGGGACGCGGAACGACTAATCGTCCCAGACCTGCTTCGGCATCGGCAGATCGGCGAAATCGGGGTCGCTGAGCGGCCGCTCGAAGGTGACGCCGGCCATGTCGAGCAGCATCATCCATTGCCGGCAATGCTGGCCGATATGCCAGGTCGCGCGCTCCAGGACCTCATGCAGGCTCTGCGGCCCGTAATAAGTCTGGACGGTCTCGCGGCAGGTCTTGTCGGCCTTGGCCTGCCACCATGCCGCGACCCGCTCGCGCACGCCCCGCCCGTAAGCCGCGAGCGCCGCGGTCGAGGCCATGTCCTCGGCCCGCGCTACCTCGGTCGGCAGCCCCTGGGTGAAGACCTTGCCGCCGGCGACTTCGAGAAACGCCTCCGGGATGCGGAACATGTGATGCGCCAGGATGCGGTACTTGCGCGGCCGGTTCGGCACTTCCGTATCGAGCCGGTCATCCGGCATCAATGGGATGATCTGCAAGGCCGCGCCGATAAACCGGTCGAGGCGCTCGACAAGCTGTGCCGGCGACAGGACCGGTCCGGTCTTCTCATCGAGCTTCAGGAATTCGACGACCTGCGCGATGTTCTGCGCAAAAACAAATTTGTCGCCGCGCGACAGGACCGGGATCGAGCGTGCGCCGAGGCGCTGCAATTCGGCTCGCCCGGCGGGGTCTTCCAGCACATTGATCGATTGGAACTCGATCCCACGGACCGAGAGAAACTCCTTGAGTCTCAGGCAGCTGGTTCAGCCAGGCTGCCAGAACGCCTTTAGGGTCGCGGTCTCCGGCATCGCGGTGCTCCTCGTGAACGCCGGCTCTCAGTTACGCCCACCCTATCCCAGCGTCAACCCGCCGCCCCAGCATCGATCGCCGAGCCGGCGACCGGCTTGCCGCTCTCGCCGCTCCTGCGCGAAGATCGCCGGCAGAGCAGCCGATCAGCGGAGGAGGAAGCCATGGCGTTGCGTGTACGGCGGGTCGTGACCGGTCATGATGCCGCGGGCAAGGCAATCGTTCAGATCGACGAAATCTCGAAAAACCTGCGCTCGGCGCGGCCGGGGGCCGAGGCCTGCGTCATCTGGACGAGCGAAGG
>JBKOVT010000082.1:0-16228 GCA_046724035.1 Pseudomonadota bacterium
CCCGCCCGCGCCGAGCAGCTGGATGATCTCGCAGGCGCGGACAAACATCTTCGGAAACATCATCCGCACGGTCCAGAGCGGCATCTCGGCCGGCGTCATCAGCCCGGAGGCGGGATGCACCGCCGCGTCGGCTTCGCTCGCTCGAATGCAGGCGCGGACAAACTCCGCATGCTCGATCAACTCGGCCAGCATTCCCTGCACATGCAGATGCACGTCGATATTCGTCGAGCGTGCGATCGCACAGCCCAAGGCCAGCATAAATTCGGCCTTCGCCAAATTCTTTGTCGAGGTCTGGTGCATGACCTGCGGCATCGCGCCGGTGCGCTGGAAGAGGCCGTTGCACATCTCCGGGTCGCGGTGAATGAAGACGCGCTCCCACGGCACGAGCACATTGTCGAATACCGCGAGCCCGTCGCCTTCGTCGAGGCGCGAGGAGAGCGGGTAATCCATGACCGACGCGGCGTTCTGATGCACGACCGGCGGCCGGCAGATAAAGCGCAGCCCCGGCGCCGCGACCGGGACCGAAAACGCAAACGCGTAAGGTGCCGCATCTGCATTCGTGGCGAGAAAGGTCGAGGGCAGCACGAGCAGATCGTCGGAATAGGCGCACAGGGTCGAGACCATGCGGGCGCCCATGATGACGATGCCGGCATCGGTCTCCTTGACGATCTTGGCGGCGAGATCCTTCTCTTGCCGCTCGACGGGGCGCGAGCGATCGACCTGCGGATTGAGCAAGGTGTGCGTCATGCACAAATCGCGTTCGCGCGCGAGCGCATGATAGGCGCGAATGTTGTCGGCGAAGCGCTTGTCGCTCTTGCCGAATTCCGGCGCCGCGGCGGCGAGCCCGGTCAGCATGACATTGAGAAAATCGGGGCTGCGGCCGAACATGCCGCAGGTCCTATCCATCCACAGCTTGATCATCTCGCGGCGGCGGATCAGATCGTCGACCGTCTTCGGCTCGATAAAGGAGAGGCCGACCGGTTCGCCATTCGATGGCGACGCAAACGCCATGCGATCCGCTAATGCCGCATCGTGCTGCATGTCGTAAAGCTCGGCCAGCGTCCGTGCCGCGCCGGCAGTGCGCGGGTCGCGCGCGATGTCACCGATTTCTTCGCCATCCATAAAGATGCGGCGGTCGTCCTTCAGAGCATCGAGAAATTGCTTGCCGGTGCGAATGGGCATAGCCCAAAGCCTCCTTACTTCACTTCGTTATCGGAGGCCCCGCGGCCGGGCTTGACCCGGCCATCCACGTCTTGGATCAGGCGATGAAAGATGAAGACGTGGATGCCCGGCACGAGGCCGGGCACGGGGGTTGTTTGCGTTCAGCTCTGCAGCAATACGCTCTGCTCGCGTTCGAGCACTTTCTTCACCGCCGGGCGCTGCAACAGCCGGTCCTTCAGCGCGGTGTAGTTCTTCAACTGCTCGACCGGCAAGCCGATGCGCTTGCCCCAGCCGTAGAACACCAGCGTGTAGCCGTCCGCCGCCGAGTATTGCTTGCCGAGGACGTAATCCTTGCCGGCGAGCAACCCGTCGATCTCCTGCAGCAATTTCCAGAAATTTTCCTTGCCGGTGGCCTTCAGGTTTTCGTGCGCCGACTCGTCGGTCGCAAAGCGGCCCGGGCGCATGATGTGCGTAAAGGCGGGGTGCACGGTGTTCGACAAATAGGCCATGTGCGACAGCGCGCGCGCCGTGCCGAGCGGATCGGTCGGCAACAGCTTTGCATCCGGGAAGGTGCGCGCCAGATAGGTCAGGATCGCGACATTCTCGGTCAGGATGCCGTCATCGGTCTGGAGCGCCGGCACCTTGCCGCGCGGGTTAACCTTGTTCAGGTACTCGGGCTTGGTCTGCTCGCCCTGCGCGAGCCCGACGAGCTGCGTCTGGTACGGCGCGCCGGTCTCTTCGAGCGCGATGTGCGACGCCATCGAGCAGGCGCCGGGGGCGTAATAAAGCGTCAGCATCGGGGAAATTCCTCGAATTTGTGAAGACCCTCACTGTGCCGCAAGCGCCTTGCATTGTCTAATGGGCGCCCAGGACGCAGAGCCTGTGAACAGGAAGGAGCAATCGGATGCCCTTCGATCAAACCGAGCCGGATGCGCAGCGCGTTCAGAAGTGGTTTCTCGACAACCCGCCGGTGCCCGACAAAACCTTCGAGCTGGCGCTGGTGCTCGGCGGCACCGTGTCGGCGGGCGCCTACACGGCCGGCGCGCTCGACTTCCTGATCGAGGCGCTCGACTGCTGGGAAGCGGCGCGCGCCGGCGGCGATCCGCTCGCCCCTCAGCATCGCGTCGTGCTACGCGTTGTCGCCGGGGCTTCGGGCGGCGGCGTCAATGCTGCGATCGCCGCCCGCGCGCTGAATTACGACTTCCCGCATGTTGCGCAAAGCCGGAGGATTGGCTCCGATGGGGCCGGCAACCCTTTTTACGACACCTGGATTGGCGACCTGACGCTTCCCCATTTTCTCGAGACGAGCGATATCGCGACCGGGCTGACTTCGATACTGAACGGACGCGCGATCGATCAGAGCGCCAAGAACATCGTCAATTTCAGCGCCACTCCGAAGAACCGCTCCTGGCTCGCCTCGCCGCTTCGCCTGATATTCACACTAACCAACCTGGCCGGCGTGCCGTACAAGGTCGATCTCTCGACCGGAAGCGAGACCTTCGTCGACCACGCCGATTTCATGCGGTTCGCGGTAAACTATCCCGGCCGGGAGGCAACGGAGTTTCGTCCCGACGAGCTGCTGCTGGATTTCGGCCAGGGCATCCCGGACACGATCGGCTGGGATCGGTTCAGCGAATTTGCCAAGGGCACGGCCGCTTTTCCCGGCGGCTTCCCGCCGCGCGAGCTGGGCCGGCCCGTCGAGCATTACCGCTGGCGGATTGTGCCGCAGAGCGATCCGCCGCCGGGCGACCGTCCTTACTTCGCGCTGACGCCGGATTGGGCGGCGATGCGACTGAGCGGCGCCGCCTCGGCCGACGGACAGTATTCCTTCCTCGCCGTCGATGGCGGCGCGACCGATAACGAGCCGATCGAGCTGGCACGCACCGCTATGTGCGGCATTGTCAAACGTAACCCGCGCGAGGGCGACAAGGCCGACCGAGCCGTCCTGCTGATCGACCCGTTCGCCGGCAGGGCCGAGCTCGGCCGGTACAAAACCGGCACCCTCGTCGACAACCTCGGCGCCCTTGCGAACACGATGATCCAGCAAACCCGGTATGATACGCGTGACGTCGTCCTCGCCGCCGACCAAAACGTGTTCAGCCGCTTCATGTTGGCGCCGCGTCAGCCGCCCGACAGCAAACGGCCGGCCATCGTCAGCGCGGGTTTGGCTGCCTTCATCGGCTTCGCCTGTCCCGCCTTCATGCGGTACGACTATATGCTCGGGCGCCAAAGCTGCCGTGATTTCCTGCGCAAGGAATTTGTCCTGCCGGAGACCAATACGAAAGTGTTCGGCGGCCCCTGGAGCCAGCAGCAGAAAGATGCGTATGCGCAGGATGCTGGGCCCGGCTTTCTGCCTCTGATCCCGTTGACGGGCACTGCGGCGCAACCGCAGGGGCTCGATGAATGGCCCGCGGGCCAGTTGAACCCGGAGAGTTACCGGCGTGCTATCGAAGACCGTTTCCGGGCGATCCTTCGGGTTGCGGCACCAAAGCCGCTGCTTTGGCAGATAGCAAGCATCGTGGGAGGCCACATCACCGAACGCCTGGTCGCCGACAAGGTCATCGAAGCGATGAACAACTACCTTGAGGACGCGGAACTGAGCGGCGCCGAGGTCTAGCTCACTGGCTCCGTGCCGCGCAGCCAAGCATCCAAATCCGCGAGGGCCCGCCGCGCCAGGAGCGGCTTCCGGTCGGCATGCCGGCCGGGATCGGGAGACAGGGCGGGAAAGAGCCCGAAATTGATATTCATCGGCTGAAAGCTCGCCGTGTCGGCATCGGCGGTGATGTGCCGCACCAGCGCGCCGAGCGCGGTCGTGGAGGGCGGCGCGCTGGGCTCGCGCCCGAGCCGCGCAGCGGCGGCGAAACGCCCGGCGAGCAGCCCGATCGCGGCGCTCTCGACATAGCCTTCAACGCCGGTGATCTGTCCGGCAAAGCGCAATCGCGGCATCGCTTTTAGCCGCAGCCGCGCATCGAGGAGGCGCGGGCTGTTGATAAAGGTGTTGCGGTGCAGTCCGCCGAGCCGCGCAAACTCGGCATGCTCAAGTCCCGGGATCATGCGGAAGATGCGGCGCTGTTCGCCATGCCGCAATTTCGTCTGGAAGCCGACCATGTTGTAGAGCGTGCCGAGCGCGTTGTCCTGGCGCAATTGCACGACCGCATGGGGCCGCCTGCCGGTCCGCGGGTCGCGCAATCCGACCGGCTTCATCGGTCCCCAGCGCAACGTGTCGGCGCCGCGCGCCGCCATCACCTCGACGGGCAGGCAGCCCTCGAAATAGGGCGTCGATTTCTCCCACTCGTGAAACTCGATCTTCTCGCCGGCCATCAATGCCGCGACAAACACCGCATATTGCACCGGGTCGAGCGAGCAATTGATGTAATCCGCGCCGCCGCCGCCCGGCCCTTCCCTGTCGTAGCGCGACTGGAACCACGCCTTGTCGAAATCGATCGTGTCGCGATAAACGATCGGCGCAATCGCATCGAAGAAGGCGAGCGAGTCTTCGCCGGTCTGCGCGCCGATCGCTTCGGCGAGCGCAGGCGAGGTCAAAGGGCCGGTCGCGACGATAACCTCGTCCCATTCGGCCGGCGGTAATCCGGCAATCTCTTCGCGGCATATCTCAACGAGCGGCTCATTCGCCAGCGCCGCCTCGACCCCCTCGGAGAACCCGACGCGATCCACCGCCAGCGCGCCGCCGGCCGGCACCTTGTGCGCGTCGGCGGTGCGTAAAATCAGCGAGCAGCATTGCCGCATCTCTTCGTGCAACAGGCCGACGGCATTGCGCTGCGCATCGTCGGAGCGGAAAGAATTGGAGCAGACGAGCTCGGCCAAACCCGGGCCGAGATGCGCCTCGGTCTGGCGCACCGGCCGCATCTCGTGCAAGACGACCGGCACCCCCACGCTCGCCAACTGCCACGCCGCCTCGCTGCCCGCCAGCCCGCCGCCGATCACATGCACCGGCTTCATGCGAGATTACCTGTGCCGACAGCCCGCTCGCGCAAGCGCCTCAATGCCCCCAGGGCATGATCGGCACGGTCGAGATCGCGTTTTGCGGCGAGCCCTCGATGATCTTGTCGCTGATCGCGAGGTAGACGAGCGTGTTCCGCTGCTTGTCGATCAGCCGGTAGACATGCGTGTGCTTGAAAAACACCGAGGTGCGCGCCGAATACACCGATTCCTTGTCGGTCAGGCTGTTGATGTCCGTCGTGACCGGCCCGACCTGGCGGCAGGCGATCGAGAAGCGCGACGGGTCCTCGGCAAGCCCCAACCCGCCCTTGATGCCGCCAGTGCGCGCCTGGCTGATATGGCAGGCGACGCCCGGCACCTTCGGGTCGTCGAACGCGCTGACGCACACTCGGTCGTTCGGCCCGACAAAGCGGAACGTCGTGCTGACGCAGGGCAGATCATCCGCCCGCGCCGGCGGGGTTAGGCCGAGAAGTAGGACGCCGAGAACGGCCGTAATAACTGCTTTGTTCAAGATCGTCATTGCGAGCGAAGCGAAGCAATCTCGTGGGAATAGGGACACCGTTGCACGAGATTGCTTTGTCGCAGCGCTCCTCGCAATGACAATCCTGGGTATCTTCTGGAAGACCGCAGATCCGACAGCACTCCGTCGGGCGAACAAACGCTGCCGGACCAGTTATGCCGGCAGCCGCCGACGCTCAGGCCTTTGGAGCGCGACGGGCTGCGCGCGCGCTGCCGCGACGCCGGTTGTGCTTTGCTGCGGAGATGTCCGGAAGCTGACGCTTGGGACTGTACGGGCTTCTCGGGTTGACATCGAGATCGACGACCTCGACGCAGCTTTGCTTCTGGCTATGTCGGGAGCCGGCATGCCAGGGGCCATCACGTAGCTGAACCTCGCTGACCCCGGCAAGCAACAGGCACTTCCACTGACCACCACCGGGCGAGAGGCCGCTCTTGCTTTCGCCACCGAACTGGAAGGTCAGCGCCTTTTCTTCTCCTTGCGAATGACCGAGGATGACAGGGCATAGCTCACGGCGGTAACCGTCGTACATACACAGGATTTGCTTCCGCTCGATCATTGCGCGCTCGAACAAGCGATAAGGCTCGCTTGGGGGCATGTTCTCAATTTCGGCCGCTCTTTGGCGCAATGCGTCGAGCCAACGATGCAGCAGGGCGGCGTGCGCTGCCAGCTGTCTCTCGATTTGCTCACCGACCTGATCGCGATACATGTGTACGGCGAGATTGCGCTCCTCGCCGAGCTTGATTGCGGCGCGCGCATCCTCGTCCGATAGCCATCCGAGGCCGCGGGCCGCACGAATCGTTGCGTTCGGAGACGCGGCGCTCAGGTTCTCCAGACTACCGAGCAGCTTTTGACATGCTTTCCACACAGCCTCGTAGGTAAAAATCAGCCGTAGCACCGCGCTATCGCGCTCTACCAAGGACCGCTCATTTTTTTGTGGCAAGCTCATCGAGTCTCGCAAGGGCGGTGGCAGCTTCGGAGAGGCGTCGCTTTAATCTCTCCATTTCACGCCTTCGCGCCGGACCTCTTCGAGCAATGTGGGAGCCGCCTCCCGCAAATCGACGAGATCGACGTCGTAGGGAATCGAACTTTCTTCAATTCGATCCCTGAGCTCAGAGAAGAACCCGGAAGGCAAACCGACGCGCGGCAAGATCCCGACATCGATGTCGCTGTGCTGGAGGCTTTCGCCCCGCGCGCAGGAGCCGAACAGCCACACCTCGGCCTTATAATCGCCGAGCGCATCACCGATCATCTGACGTAGCTCGCGGAGCGCCCATTCGCGGGTCGGGTTGGTGCTGGCAGTCATCTTCATGGCGAGTATGGTCAATCGACAGGCAACCTACCCGGCGCGGCGGCGCTGGCGCTGCGACGGCGGTATCTGGCGCGCGAGATAGGGGCGCAGATACCGCCCGGTATGGCTCGCCTCGACCTGCGCCACCTCCTCGGGGGTGCCGGTCGCGACGATATAGCCGCCGCTATCGCCGCCCTCCGGCCCCAAATCGATAATCCAATCGGCGGTCTTGATGACCTCCAAATTGTGCTCGATGACCAAGACCGTGTTGCCCGCCGCGACCAGAGCGTGCAGCACTTCCAGGAGTTTCTTCACATCCTCGAAATGCAATCCCGTCGTCGGCTCATCGAGAATGTACAGAGTCCGCCCGGTCGCGCGCCGCGACAATTCCTTGGATAGTTTGACGCGCTGCGCCTCGCCCCCCGACAAGGTCGTCGCCGGCTGGCCGATATGGATGTAGCCGAGCCCGACCCGCTGCAATGTCGTCATCTTGTCGCGGATCGAGGGCACAGCGCGGAAGAAATCGGCGCCCTCATCGACCGTCATGTCCAATACATCGGCGATCGACTTGCCGCGGAACAACACCTCCAACGTCTCGCGGTTGTAGCGCTTCCCCTTGCACACGTCGCATTGCACATAGACGTCGGGCAGGAAGTGCATCTCGATCTTGATGACGCCATCGCCCTGGCACGCTTCGCAGCGCCCGCCCTTGACGTTGAACGAAAACCGCCCCGGCTGATAGCCGCGTGCCTTCGCCTCGGGCAATCCGGCGAACCAGTCGCGGATCGGCGTAAACGCGCCGGTATAGGTCGCCGGGTTGGAGCGCGGCGTGCGGCCGATCGGCGACTGGTCGATATCGACGATCTTGTCGAGAAATTCGGCGCCTTCGAGCGCCTCGAACGGCAAGGCCTGCTCGCGCGCATTGTTGAGCTTTTTCGCCAGCGCCTTGTACAGCGTCTCGACGATCAATGTCGATTTGCCGCCGCCCGAAACGCCGGTCACGCAGCAGAACGTGCCGAGCGGAATGTCGGCGGTGATGTCCTTCAGATTGTTGCCGCGCGCGCCGATCAGCTTGAGGATCTGCCCCTTATGCCCGGTGCGCCGCGTCTTCGGCACGTCGATCTGGCGCATGCCCGTGAGGTATTGCCCGGTGATGCTGTCGGGCGCGCGCATGACCTCTTCGGGCGTCCCTTCGGCGACGAGATGGCCGCCATGGACGCCGGCGCCCGGCCCCATATCGATGAGCCAATCGGCGTGGCGGATCGCCTCCTCGTCATGCTCGACGACGATGACCGTGTTGCCGAGGTCGCGCAGCCGCTTCAGCGTCTCGAGCAGCCGTGCATTGTCGCGCTGGTGCAGCCCGATCGACGGCTCGTCGAGCACATAGAGCACGCCGGTCAGCCCCGATCCGATTTGCGAGGCGAGGCGAATGCGCTGACTCTCGCCGCCCGACAAGGTGCCGGAGGCGCGCATCAGGGTCAGGTATTCGAGCCCGACATTTTTCAGAAAGCCGAGCCGCTCGTTGATCTCCTTCAGGATGCGCTGCGCGATCTCGCGCTGCGCCGGAGTCAAGGTCGCTTCGACCCCGGCAAACCACGGCACCGCCGCCGCGATCGACAATTCGGCCGCCTCGCTGATGTGCTTGCCGGCGATCTTGACCGC
Organism: Pseudomonadota bacterium; assembly: GCA_046724035.1. Taxonomy (GTDB): domain Bacteria; phylum Pseudomonadota; class Alphaproteobacteria; order ATCC43930; family CGMCC-115725; genus DATARH01. The sequence continues at coordinate 8,592 of JBKOVT010000082.1, forward strand.
GAGCGCCTCGGGCTTCAGCCGTGCGCCGTTGCAGACCTCGCAGGTCTTGTCGTTCTGGTAGCGCCCCAATTCCTCCCGCACCCAGGCGCTGTCGGTCTCGCGATAGCGCCGCTCCATATTCGGCAATACACCCTCGAACGGCCGCTCGGTCGTGTATTTGCGCACGCCGTCATCATAGGTCATGCGGATCGGCTCGCCCTCCGACCCGTAAAGGATCGTCTTGCGCATCTTCTCGGGCAATTCGGCCCAGGGCGTGTGCATGCTCTGCTTGAAGAAGCGCGCGATGCTTTGCAATGTCTGCCCGTAATAGGGCGAGGAGGAATGCGACCACGGGCTGACCGCGCCGTCATGCAGGCTGCGGCTGTCGTCATGCACGACGAGGTCCGGGTCGAAATAGAGTTTTGTGCCGAGCCCGTCGCAGGACGGACACGCGCCAAACGGATTGTTGAACGAGAACAGGCGCGGCTCGATCTCCGGGATCGTAAAGCCCGACACCGGACACGCGAATTTCGCCGAGAAGATCGTCCGCTCGCCTCCGTTCGGACCATCGGCATCGGCGTTCTCGGTCAATGCGATGCCGTCGGCGAGCCCCAATGCCGTCTCGAATGAATCCGCCAGCCGGCTCGCGATGTCCTCGCGCACGACGACGCGGTCGACCACGACTTCGATGTCGTGCTTGATGTTTTTGTTGAGCGCCGGCGCGGCGTCGATGTCGTGCATCTTGCCGTCGATCTTGACGCGCTGAAACCCGCGCTTCTGCAGATCGGCCAGCTCCTTTTTGTATTCGCCCTTGCGGCCGCGCGCGATCGGCGCCAGCAGATAAAGCCGCGTGCCCTCCGGCATCGCCATGACGCGGTCGACCATCTGCGACACGGTCTGGCTGACGATCGGCAAGCCGGTCGCCGGCGAATACGGCACCCCGACCCGCGCCCATAAGAGGCGCATATAGTCGTAGATCTCGGTCACCGTGCCGACCGTCGAGCGCGGGTTGCGCGAGGTCGTCTTCTGCTCGATCGAGATCGCCGGCGACAGCCCCTCGATCGAGTCGAGATCGGGCTTCTGCATCAGCTCGAGAAACTGTCGCGCATAGGCGCTGAGGCTCTCGACATAGCGGCGCTGCCCTTCGGCATAGATCGTGTCGAAGGCGAGCGAGGATTTGCCCGAGCCCGATAACCCGGTGATGACGACCAGGCTGTCGCGCGGCAGGTCGACATCGACATTCTTGAGGTTGTGTTCCCGCGCGCCGCGGATGCGGATCTGCTGCATCGGCCGAACTTAACCCGCCACCCCAAGTGATGCCATGCCCCACCCTCCGCGGCCGGAAGGCGCGGCCTGTGGATCATGGGGATAAGAATAAAGTGGGAACATCGCGGCGGGTTGGTAAGATGACGGTCGGCGCATTTCAGGGAGAATCGGGGATGGTGCGCTTGCTCGATTTGCCGCCGGCGCAGGCGCAACGCCTCGCCGCGTTAGAGTGCCCGCAATTCACGACAGAGCCGTGGGTGACGGGGCCACCCTTGGCGCAGCGGCGCGTTGCGATCGTCTCCTCCGCCGGTCTCCTGGTGCGCGGCGGCGTCCCGTTTCGCGGCCGCGATCCGGACTACCATACGATCCCGCCGGGCACCCCGCCTGGCGATCTGTTGATCAGCCATGTGTCGATCAATTTCGATCGCACCGGGTTTCAGGAGGACTGGAACACCGTCTTCCCGATCGACCGGCTCAACGAGCTTGCCGCCGAGGGCGTCATTGGCTCGGTCGCCGATACCCATTACTCGTTTATGGGCGCGGCCGAGCCGGATCTGATCGAGCCATATGCGCGCGAGCTCGCCAGCCATCTCAAACGCGACAACGTCGACGCTGTCCTGCTTCCGCCGGTCTGACCCGTCTGCACGCGCGCCGTGAGCGCGCTCGGACATTATCTGGAGGAAGAGGGGATCGCGACCGTCGCGATCAGCTTGATCCGGCCGCAAACCGAAAAGACGCGGCCGCCCCGCGCCTTGTGGGTCCCGTTTCAGCTCGGCCGCCCGTTCGGCCCGCCCGGCGACCCGGCGTTTCAGCGCCGCGTCGTGGTGGCTGCGCTGCGCTTACTCGAAGCGAAGAGCGGCCCCGTCATCATCGAGGATTTTGTCGCCGACGATCCGCGCGAACAGCCCGATCCCGCATGGCAGCCGCCGGCGCTTCCGGCTATCTCGGCAGACCGCGACCCGGCAACCCTAGCCGCCCAACTCGTCGCCGAGATCGGACTGCTTGCCGAAGCGCATCGGCGCTCGATGACAGCGCGGGGCGGGACGACGGCCGGTCTCAGCGGGTTGTCCCCGAGCGAACTCGGGAATTATGGCGCGGATTGGCTGCAGGGACAGCAGCCGCCCGGCCCGCGCGCCGAATTGTCGCCGATCCTGTCGCTGCGCTTCGCCGCCGACGATCTCAAAGCCTACGCTCTCGAGGCCGGCGCCGCCGGCCCGGGCAAGCCGTCGAGCCGCCAACTCTATGACTGGTTCTGGAAGGCGACGGCAGCGGGCGCGGCTCTGATCGCATTGCGTCATAGGCTGCTGGCCAGCGACAGCGATCGCGTCAAGCTGATCGCCGGCAACTTCCTCGTCCCGCCCGCCTATGTCCCGAGCGCCGATCGGCCGGCGACCGTCGCGGCGACATCGCTGGAGCCGTGGCGGCCGGGCCAGTGACCCCTCCGTCCTTTAGCCCGCGGCCCGCCCGGCCTGTGGATAATGGGGATAAGAATAAAGTAGGAACATCCGCCGCGCCTGTTAAGATGCGACCCAACGCCCGAACCACGAATCGGCAGAGAGGGAGCCCATGGCTGGCAGCGTCAACAAGGTGATCCTCGTCGGCAATCTCGGCCGCGACCCCGAGATCCGCTCGACCAATGACGGCACCCGCATCGCCAATCTGAACCTCGCGACCTCGGAGAGCTGGCGCGACCGGACCTCGGGCGAGCGGCGCGAGCGCACCGAATGGCACCGCGTCGTGATCTTCAACGAGAACCTCGTCACGATCGCCGAGAAATACCTGCGCAAGGGCTCCAAGATTTATGTCGAGGGCGCCTTGCAGACGCGCAAATGGACCGACCAGCAGGGTCAGGAAAAATACTCGACCGAAGTCGTGCTGCAGCGCTTCCGCGGCGAGTTGACGATGCTCGACGGCGCCGGGGGCGGGCGCGGGGGCGGGCAGGGCGGCGGCGCCAGCGAAGGCGGCTATGACGAGGGCGGCTTTGGCGGCAGCCCCGGCGATTCACCCCGCTACGGCGGCACCGGTCCCTCAGGCGGCGGCGCGAGCGGCGGCAGCCGCGGTCGCAACGACGACCTCGATGACGAAATCCCGTTCTAAGGCGTTATTCATATTTCTGCGCTGACCCGCCGCCTCTCAAAACTTAGCTCAGTGCCGGTGAATGGGGCTGCCGGGTCTCGAACTATGGGCACGTAACAGTTTGACGGTTCGAAATTTAGATCCCTGATATGACGTATACACCAGAGAGAACGGTGTTCATTGGAGCGACAGGAACACAACTATGGATAGGGACGCCTCTCTTCTCTGATTTTAATATACACGAATGCAATTTGATGCTTTTCGATCCAATCACTCTAGATAGTGTTTGGAATCAAATGAAATTACAACGACACGTGAGTGAAAGCAGAGAGACGCCAGGAACCCTGAGGCGTCGCTGGGAGGCTGCGTTTAACGCGATCTCACGCTGGGTCGAAGAGGGAAATACTTTACTCATAACGGTGAGACAATTACCCACGATGAATTTATTTATCTCAAGAGAAAAGACGATATCGGAGAACCCGAATTCGTGGGAGCCCTTGCGGAACGTTAATCTTACGCCAAGGACTGGTAATCTAGTGCAACCAGCATCCGCCTTCGCACGCGAATTCACGCCGTTTGAATCATTTTTTTCATACCAGTATGTGGTGGACGGCGAAAAGCTTGTTCCTCTTTATAAAACTTCGAGCGTCTATACGCACAACCAGGAGACGGTTGCCGGGTTTTTCCGTCGTGGTCGGGGCGTAATAGTTTTTGCGCCGCAACCGAGTAACTGGCATGCCGAATATCTCGACGCGATTACCCGCCTTCGGGAGCAGCAGGTAGCCTCACTTAGCGATCTTCCTGAATGGGCGGATCGGTTCCAAAACAATGAAGAAAGAGCGGCGCTTGAGAGAATTGCACTTGCTGAAAGAGATCTTGAGGATGCGCACCAGAGGATTGAACAGGAGAAGGGATTAATCAGAGGCTTGAATAAAGAGAAGGTCTTGTACGCCGGCACGGATGCTGTGCTGGTCGAAGAGACGGCTAAGGCACTGCGAGAGTTCGGCCTCGCCGTCGTGGAGGGACCGCATCCGCGTGCTGATCTTTTGGTCTGGGATGGGACGCACTTAGCAGCTGCCGAGGTGAAGGGACTCAAAGGCTCGGCGAAAGAAGCTGATTTACGGCAGGTAAATACATGGGTGGCAGAAGTAAATCGAGCGCTCGCCGAGGGCCCAGAAGGTCGGAGGGCCGATCCGGTGCTTATCCAATACTCGGAAAAGCTAACCGAATTAGGGATCGATGTGAGCACAGCCCTGACCGGCTTCGAGTGCCAAGGGCTAATGATTATTGCCACATTCCGAAAAACATCTTTGGCGGATCGGACGCTCGCGAGTTTTCCTGATCCGGTCGCAAAACTAATTCAGCGCTTCGGCGTAGCCGCGCTTACCGGACTCGATCTGTACTGCTTGCTTCAAGAAGTGCGAAGCGATCCGACTCGAAAGCAAAAGATCGCGGAGGAATTGCTCACGTTGAGAGGTGTGATGCCGTCGCTGGATTGGCAGCAGGTTATAACTCGGACCTGAGCGCGCGGCTCGTCGATCCCGCCCTTCGCTGCCGTGCTCGATGAGCGGATTCACCAGCGATCATCGCGCATCTCGGGTTATCGGACCGCCGACAATTGATCATGACGGCTCGCGTTGACCAACGGTGGGCAAGAGCGTCCGCACCGCGTCTAGCTAGTTCTTGAAAGAGAACATAACGCGAACATATGAAGCGTATTATGCCGTAACGATGGCGCGGGAACCGCCTAAATGCAGGAAATTATTGCCGATTCACCTGCTTCTGCCTGCTTTTCGCTGCATTTCGAGAGCGGAAACCAGCAAAATCAATCGCTTGGTCCTGATCGTTTACGATTTGCGGCCCGCGAACTGGCCGGCGATGAGACCGGCGACGATGAGGCCCGCGACAAGGTCGGCCGGTTCGCCCAGGGCCATTCCGGCAATCCCCGGGGGCGGCCGCGCGGCATCCCCAACCCGAAGCGGCGCCGGGTGACACTGCAGGCCTGGCGGGACAATCCAGAAGCATGCAAGGCGTTGTTCAAGCGCCAGCCCTGGCTGTTGCGGCGGCTCCTCGGCCAATTCCTGCCGCCGGTCTCGGCGCAAGATCCGGCCGAGCGGATTGGCCTCCGCCTGTCGTCGATCCGCACGCGGGCGCAGGTGCAGCGCGCCATACGGCGGGTCTGGTCGGCATTGTCACATGGCGAGATCGGGACGGCCGAGGCGGCGCGCATCGCGCGGCGGATCGATGCCCGGTTGCGCGCGGCGCAGCGGCGCGGGAGACTCGGATCGTCAGCCGGCGGACCCATCACGAGCCGAGGCAGCATGAGTCGGGACATCACGAAAGCATAGGGAGCAAGAGCGATGGCCTTGCAGCACTGGCTGACCTATGAGGGGACCGACATTTTTCGTGTCACCCCGTCGGCCTACACCTACAAGACGAGCGATGTCGCGCTCGATGCGGACGGTTCGCCGCGCGCCTACAACCCGAGCAACACCGGCCTCGACGCCAACGCGAATGCCGGCTTTCCGAACAAGGGCTGGCGGTCGGTCCTGGTCGTCGATCCGCACGATCCGAGCCGGCCTTACGTGCAGACCTCCGGGCCGACGCAAGGCTTTTTCGTCTCGAAGACCTCGCTCGTCGACCCGAACCCGAATATGCCGCCGACCGATCCGGCAAAATACGTCGATGCGGAGAATTTTCCGTACATCGTGTTTCCCGGCGGCTTTTTTGCGATCCACGGCACCGGCAATTGGGGCGATGTCGTCATGGCGAGATCCCTGTCCGGCGGTCAGGAGAGCGCGGCGCTGGTCGCCGATGGCGGTCCGACAAAGGCGCCGCTCGGCGAAATCTCGCTGAAGCTCGCGGTCGCGCTGGGCGGGCATAACCCAAACCCGCGAACCGGAGCGGGTGCGCCGCATGGGCCGATCCAATACGTCGTCTTCCCCGGCTCGCGGCATAATCCGCCGTGGCCGCGCTCGCTCGAGGAGGTTCAGCAGCAGGGCGTGGCGCTGCTTCAGGGCATCGGCGGCTGGCCGGCGATCTAGCCCCTGTATATGCGAGCTGCGTGCATGCGAGCGGCCGCCCGAAGGGCGCGGATTTTGGCGCGATTTTTGGCGCGATCATGATCAGCGGGCGCACCCAAATCATTGCGCATCTCGGCTATCCCACCGAGAGCTTCACCGCGCCAATGATCTACAATCCGTGGTTCGCGCAGCGCGGCATCGACGCGGTCGTCGTGCCGATGGGCGTGCGCGCCGAACACTACGCCGCGTTTTTGCGGCCGCTGTTCTCGCTCAGCAATATCCGCGGCGCGCTCGTGACGATGCCGCACAAGGTGACGACATCAGGCCTCCTCGACCGGGTCAGCGCCGCGGTCGAGATCGCCGGCTCGTGCAACGCGATCCGGAAGCGCCCGGACGGCTCGCTTTATGGCGAGATGTTCGACGGCATCGGCTTCACCCGCGCCGCCAAGGCGCCGGGCTTCGACTTTGCCGGCACGGATTGCCTGATCGTCGGGGCGGGCGGCGTCGGGTCGGCGATTGCCGCGGCGATCGCCCCGGAGCGTCCGCGCTCGATCGCGCTTTACGATGTTCGCAAAGGGGTGGCCGAAGCGCTCGCGAACCGGCTGCGCCGGCATTATCCCGGTCTCGATGTCCGGCTCGGTGGCAATGACCCCGCCGGCTATGGCCTCGTCGTCAATGCGACGCCGCTCGGCATGACAGAGGGCGATCCGCTGCCCTTCGACCCGGAGCGCCTCTCACCCGGCGCCCTGGTCGGCGATGTCGTGCTCGGCGCGGGGGTGACACCGCTCCTCCAGACCGCCGCCCGGCATGGCTGCCGCACCCTCGTCGGCACCGACATGCTGTTCGAGCAGATCCCGGCCTATCTCGAATTCTTCGGTTACGGCCATGCCACGACCGACGAGCTCCGCGCCGTCGCCAAGATCTCGTACGGAGACCCGGCGCAGAAAACCGATCCGGCGTCGCCGCCGCTCGGCTAAGATGCCCACTCGGATAAGACGATCAATGACCATCCCCGAAGCACGGGGCGGCGGATGAACGGGAGGATCGAAGAATGGCCGCGCAGGGCATCGTCGTACAGCCGGGAGAGGGCCTCAGGTCGAGCAACACGCCGGGCCGCGAATTCGCGCTCAAACTGCAATGCGCCGACACCGGCGACAGCATGATGGTGTTCGAGGAGACGGTCCCGCCCGGCACAAAGAGCACCTTGCATCTGCACCACGACAGCGACGAGCTCGCCTATGTGCTGGAGGGCGAGATCACCTTTCTGATCGGCGACGAGGTGACGGTCGGCGG
>JBKOVT010000225.1:0-6635 GCA_046724035.1 Pseudomonadota bacterium
CTCCTGGAGGGGAGCCCCGGCACCGGCAAGACGACGATCGCCTTGCATTTTCTGATGGCGGGGGCGGAAGCCGGCGAGGTCGGCATGTATGTCAGCCTGGCCGAGACCGAGGAGGAATTGCGCGACGGCGCCGCTTCGCATGGCTGGACCCTCGGCCCGAATATCGAAATCATGGAGTTGGTGCCGCCGGAAAGCCTCATCGACCCGGATCAGCATCAGAGCCTGCTCTATTCCTCCGACCTCGAGCTCGGCGAGGCGATTCAGCGCATCTTCGCCGCGATCGAGCGGCTGCAGCCAAAGCGCGTCGTCATCGACAGCCTGTCCGAGATCCGCCTCTTGGCGCAGAGCTCGTTGCGCTACCGCCGCCAGATTCTGGCGCTGAAGCATTATTTCGCGCGCCACCAATCGACGGTCGTGCTGCTCGATGATCTGACCTCCGAGACCGTTGACGGCGCCGTGCACAGCATCGCGCACAGCGTGATCCACCTCGATCAGCTGGCGCGGATCTATGGCGGGGAGCGGCGGCGGGTCCGCATCGTCAAATGTCGGGCCCAGACCTTTCGCGGCGGCTACCATGATTTCACGATTGGTGCGGACGGCATTTGCGTGTTCCCGCGTTTGGTCGCCGCCGAGCACCGCGGCGAATTTGTCGGCGATCTGATCAAGAGCGGCGTCCCGGAACTCGATGACCTCGCCGGGGGCGGGCTGGCCGCCGGGTCGAGCACGCTGGTCATCGGTCCGGCGGGCGTCGGCAAATCGTTGCTCGTGCTGCAATACGTCGCGGCGGCGATCGCCGCGGGCGACCGGGCGGCGCTCTTCGTATTCGACGAGGAGCTCGGCCTGTTGCTGGCGCGCGCCAAAAAACTCGGCTTCGATCTGTCGGAGATGCGCGAAGCCGGTAAGCTGATGATCGAGCAGGTCGATGCTGCGGAATTGTCGCCAGGGGAATTTGCGCATCGGGTATGCCGCTGCGTCGACCGCGAAGGCACCCGCGTCGTCGCGATCGACAGCCTCAACGGCTATCAGGCGGCGATGCCGGAGGAGGAGTACGTCATCCTCCAGCTGCACGAGCTGTTGCAGTACCTGAACCGGCGCGGCGCGGCGACCTTTCTGACACTCGCGCAGCACGGCATGATCGGCGACATGAAGCAGACGATCGATGTGACCTATCTCGCCGACTCGGTCATCATGCTGCGCTTTTTCGAAGCCACCGGCCGCGTGCGCCGCGCGATTTCGGTCGTCAAAAAGCGCTCCGGCTCGCATGAGGACACGATCCGCGAATTGCGCATCAGCGAGCACGGTGTCGTCCTAGGCCCGCCGCTGGAAGACTTCCAGGGCGTGTTGCGGGGCGTCCCCGTTTATCTCGGGGGCCGCCAGCCGCTCATCGGAGGCCAGCTGACCGGAGAACAGGGGTGATCGAACGCCCCGACCCGCCATCCGAACGCACGCTGATCCTCGCGCCATTCGGGCGCGATGGGGCGGTGGCGGGAAGCATTCTGAACGAGGCCGGCATCCAGTGCCTGACATGCGGCGACCTTTCTGAATTCGTGCAGGAGCTGGTGCGCGGCGCCGATGTCGCGATCGTCACCGAGGAGGCGATCCGCGGCAACGATCTGCGCGCCTTGTCGGCATGGATCGCCGCGCAGCCGCCGTGGTCGGATTTCCCGTTCATCCTGCTGACCGGTCATGGCGGCGGTCCGGAACGCAATCCCGCCGCGGCCGAGCTGATGCGGCTGCTTGGCAATGTGACGTTTATCGAACGGCCGTTTCACCCGACGACATTGATCAGCGTCGTCGAGACGGGCCTGACCGGCCGCCGCCGCCAGTACGAATGTCAGCGCCTGAACGAGCAGCTGGAGTGGCGCGTCCAGGAACGCACCGCCGAGCTCGCTGCTGCCAATCGCCAGCTCCTGGCCCAGATAGAGGAGCGGGAAAAGGTTGAGACGACCTTGCGCCAGATGCAGCGTCTGGAGGCGGTGGGCCAGCTGACGTCTGGTGTTGCGCATGATTTCAACAATCTGCTGACCATCGTGCTCGGCAACGTCGAGATCGTCGAACGCGGACTGCAACGCGCGGGCGTGGATGATAAACTCATGCAGCGGCTTGGCTATATGCGCAGCGCGGCGGAACGGGGCGCCAAATTGACGGATCAGCTGCTCGCCTTTTCGCGGCGCCAGCGGCTCGAGCCGAAACCTCTCGATCTCAACGATATCGTCGCCGGAATGCGCGACCTGCTGCAAAGCACGCTCGGCGGCAGCATTCGTATCGACACACGGCTCGCGAACGGACTCTGGCCGGCGATGGTCGATCCGACCCAGCTCGAACTGGCGGTGCTCAACCTCGCGATCAACGCGCGGGACGCGATGGGCGTCGGCGGCAGCCTTGCGGTCGAGACCGCCAACGTCCAGCTCGCCGACCCGCGCACTCCGGAGGAGCCGCCGCCTGGCGACTATGTCGCAATCTGCGTTCGCGATAACGGCAGCGGCATGAGCGATGAGGTGCGGCAGAAGGCGTTCGAGCCGTTCTTCACGACAAAGGAAATCGGGAAGGGCTCGGGGCTCGGGCTCAGCCAGGTTCTCGGTTTCGCCAAGCAATCTGGCGGCGGCGTGCGCATCGACTCCCGGCGGAGCCGCGGCACCTCTGTCTATATCTACCTGCCGCGAACCCAGATTCGTCCTGCCGAGGCGGGCGAACTGCGCCTTGTCGCAAATACCGGCGGTCCGCTCAGCGGCGCCAACATCCTCCTGGTCGACGACGATCGCGATGTGCGGGAGGTGACCTCGGCGATGCTGCGCAATCTCGGGCACCGCGTGTTTGAGGCGGGCAGCGGCCGCGCGGCGCTCGATCTCTTACAGCGCGAGCCGAACATCGACCTGATGCTCGTCGATTTCGCGATGCCGGGGATGAGCGGCGCCGAAGTCGCGCGGCGCGCGCGCAGCACGCGTCCGTCATTAACGACGCTCTTTATTACAGGCTTTGCCGATCGTGCCGCGCTCGCCGGGGTTGGCGAGAACCGGATTATTGGCAAGCCGTTCCGTCACGAGGATCTGGCGCAGAAGATCCGTGCCGCGCTTTCCGAGACCGAGACGGCGCAGCGCGCTGCCTCCCCCAACGCCTCATTCGCCTCGAACTAGGCCCGCCGGCGCGCTTGACTTCGACCCCGCTAGCTGGCGGGATCGGCCCAATTCAAAAAGGCGCAATGGAGGATCGGATGGCGCGGGCAAACCGAATTCGGGAGATTTGGGCCGAAGGGAAGGCCGTCATCAACAGCTGGTGCGGCATCCCCTCGAGCTGGTCGGCCGAGGTCATGGCCCATATGGGCTGGGACTCGCTGGTCGTCGACATGCAGCACGGCTTGATCGATTACCAGACGATGGTGACGATGCTGCAGGGCATCTCGACATCGAACACGACCCCTCTGGTGCGGGTGCCGTGGAACGACCCGGCGCACATCCAGAAGGCGCTCGACGCCGGCGCCTACGGGATCGTCTGCCCGATGATCAACAACCGCGCCGAAGCCGAGAAATTCGTCAGCTCGATGCGGTACGCCCCGCTCGGCAGCCGCAGCTCCGGGCCGATCCGCGCTTCGCTCTATGGCGGCGCCGACTACCACGCCAAGGCCAACGACATTGTCGTCGCTTTCGGCATGATCGAAACCGTTGAGGCAATGGAAAATCTCGACCAGATCCTGTCGGTAAAGGGCCTCGATGCGGTCTATGTCGGCCCGTCCGATCTGTCGATCTCGCACGGCTACCCGCCCGGCGGCGACAAGCCCGATCAATGGATGATGGACGCGCTGGAAAAAGTCATCGATGCGTGCCGGCGGCACAAGGTCCAGCCCGGTCTCCATTGCGGCGCGGCATCCTATGCCAAAAAGGCGATCGAGATGGGCTTCACATTCGTCACGGTCGGTGGCGACAATCGCTTTATGACCCTGGGCGGCCAGGCGGCGGTTGCCGAAATGAAGGACGCCCCAAAGCCCGGCGCCAGCTCCAGCCCGTATTGAGGTATTGGCCCTCACCCGGCCCTCTCCCCGCAGGCGGGGAGAGGGAGAGCAGCTTCAGCGCCGTACACGCAAAACCCTCGCCGCGCTTGCGCGGAGAGGGCGCCTGAGGGCCAAGCCCGAAGGCGGGTGAGGGGGAATTTCGCCGATGAATAAGCGTGATCGCGCTCTCGCGGTGCTGATCGGCGCGGCGCTGTCACTGACCGTCAGCGACGCGCCGGCAGCCGCACAACGCGCCGAGCAGCCGGTGTCGCCGCAAACCAAAGCGGGCGTGCCGGCGACGGCGGCGATCGGCCGGATCACTCTGTCGCCGGCGCCGGAGCAGCCTTTCTCGCCGACCGTGCCGTGGCTGGCGCACCGGCCGGACGGCGCGCTCGTCGACTGCACCGGCACGCAGACCTCGTGTTTTCAGGAGGCCGAGAACGAAGCCTTCGCAAAGGGCTGGTCGCTCGATGTCTACGGGCCGGGCGGCGCGACCGTCTCCGGCATCAACGCGTCGCGCGGCATCAAGCTGCATCCGCTGCGCCAGCGCTATATCGCGTTGCATGGGATCATCATTTCGTGCGAGCCGATCGACGAGCCGTGCCTGACCGTCGACAGCATGGTCGAAGGCGCGCTGATCTTGAACGACGGCGCGCAGATCACTTCAACCCCAAAGACCGCGTCCGAGCACACCTTCACGATTCTGTTTCAGCCGCGGACCAAGATCGAGGTTGAGGGATTTTCCGCGATCGCCTCGAGCCGCATTGATCTCGGGAACCTGTCGCACAGCGTCTCCGAGGGCCTGTCACCGGCGACCGTCGGCTTCGATGCCAGTTACGGCAACATTATCAGCAACATTATCACCGCCAATGAGATCAACGGCGCCGGCCCGGGCAACAAGTCGACCGCCCATCATGCCGTTCTCGCCTTCGGTGCCACACCGGAATTTGGGTTCCTGCGCAACATAGTGACGATGGCGGTGGCGCATCTCGCCGATCAAGCTGTCGTGCAGCTCGGCACCTCGGCAGAGGCGTCTGCATTTCCCGGCAACTACCGCCAGAACATCATCACGATCGGGCAGATCGCACCTAACGGCCCCGAGGCCGTCGCGTATCGCGATTTCGGCCGGCAGAACATCGTCACAATCGGCGACATTGATACCGAGCAGGGCCCCGTCAAATTTGGTGTCATGCTGGAGGCGAGCACCACCGGCGATCAAGTCACCGCTAATATCAGCCGCTCCAGCGGGCGGCTTAGCGGTGCTGATTTCGAGGACCACGGTCACGACAACACGGTCACGATCGACGGCAAGAGCTTCCGAAACGGCAATCTGACCGTACTGAGGAACCTACCGGCTTCTTGCGCAGGTCAGCCGCATGGCACCGTGTGGAACAACAAGGGCCTTCTCGCCCTCTGCCCTTGACCAATAGCGCGGCTAAGCCGGGTGAGATCTTTACGGCCTCCTCGCCTCGAAGAAGATGACCTGCATCGGCAGCCGCGGCGGCGTGCCGAATTCACCATGCAGCATCTCGGCGATCTGTTCTGTGACCCGCTCCGGGTCCCCGCCGCGCGCGCGGATCTGCTCGACCACCGGATTGCCGAAAATGATGCCGCGCGCAAACGCCGCCGGGTCGGCCGCGGTTTTGTCGATGTGCAAGACGGCGGCGCGGAAATCGGTGAAGCCGGCCGCGCTCACCGCCTCTCGGACGGGATCGATGCGGTGATAGGCGAACGGCACCTCATAGAAGGGTGGAGGGTCGTCGGGAAAGAGTTCGCCCAGCACCTCGTGCTCCCGGCGCTGCGCCGGGTTGAAACGGTGCGCATCCCACACGCTGAAGAAATAATGTCCGCCCGGCGAGAGGACGCGATATGCCTCGCGATAGGACTTCTCCTTGTCCGGGAAAAACATGATGCCGAACTGACAGACGAGGGCGTCGAAGCTTTGGTCGGTAAATGGCAAGTCGGTCGCATCGGCCGGTTGGAACTCGACCGCCTCGCCCGGCTTGAACTTTGCGCGCGACCTCGAGCATCGGCGGGTTGAGATCGGTGACCGTCAGCGTTGTGTCTGCGGGTGACAGGTCGCGCAATCGCCGAGATACAATGCCGGTGCCGGCGCTCGTCTCGAGCATACGCCGCGGCGCGAACGCGGCGACGCGTTTGGCCATCTCTTCGGCGAAATCGGTGAAGAACACCGGTCCCAGCCCGCGGTCGTAATGCTCCGGAATGTTTCCGACAAAACTCGCCGCGTTATCGCTCATTGCGGTGTTCCTCTACGCCGATTTCGCTCGGCTGCACTCGGCGCCCGCCGGAAAAAAACTCAGCCGCGGGGCGCGCCCTGCGCCTCGACATAAAGCGCGTAGACCGACTGGCTCGCCGCCATGAAGAGGCGGTTGCGCTTCCTGCCGCCGAAACACACATTGGCGCAGCGCTCCGGCAACAGGATGCGGCCGATCAGATCGCCGTTCGGCGCAAACACCGCGACTCCGTCCTCGCCCTCGCCGCCGGAGAAACCGCACCAGACATTGCCGTCGGTATCGACGCGGATACCATCGGCATAGCCGGGCATCGCGTTGAAAAACACGCGCCCATTCGCGACCTTCCTGCCATCTTCGACAACGTCATAGACATGCACGGTCTTATCGCCCCCGGG
>JBKOVT010000167.1:0-18226 GCA_046724035.1 Pseudomonadota bacterium
ATCGGCGCGCAATTCGCCGAGGCCGAGCGCATCGACGAGGCGCTGATAGGATTGCTCCTGGCTCGGCGCCAGCGCGACCTCGCCGTCTTGCGTGCGGAACATGCCGTAGGGCGCGACGATCGGATGGTCGTTGCCGGTGCGCCGCGGCTCTTCGCCGCTCGCGAAATAATTGGCGGCGAGAAACGACAGCAGGCTGATCAGCCCGTTGTTGAGGCTGGCGCCGACCGTGTCGCCGCGGCCGGTATGGCCGCGGCGGACGAGCGCGGCGCAGATGCCGAGCGCGCCATGCAGCCCCGCGACGAGATCGGCCAAGGGCGGGCCGGCCCGCAGGGGCGATCCGTCCGGCGTGCCGGTGACGCTCATAAAGCCGCTCATCGCCTGCGCGATAAAGTCGAAGGACGGCCGGTCGCGATAGGGGCCGCTCGTGCCGAAGCCGCTGATGTTGCCATAGACGAGATCGGGCTTGAGCTGGCGCAGGCGGGCTTCGCCGAAGCCCATTTGCGCGAGCACGCCCGGGCGGAAATTCTCGACAAGGACGTCGCTCTGTTGGATGAGGCGCGCGAGCACCGCCCTCCCCTCCTCTGTGCGGAGGTTGAGCGACAACGAGCGCTTGTTGCGGTTGAACCCGGCGAAATACCAGGAGAGGCCCTCGCGGGTCGCGCCCTGGCCGCGCAAGGGATCGCCGATGCCCGGTGTCTCCACCTTGACGACATCCGCGCCCATATCGGCCAGCATGCCGGTGCAGAACGGCCCGGCCAGGATGCGCGTCAGATCGACGACCCGGATCCCCGTCAGCGGCACGCGGGGTTACTCCTTACGCAGCGGTGACCGGTGAGATTACAGAGGCTCGCGTGTCACGCCGCCCGGCCGACGAGCAGCATTTCCAAGCTTCTCGTGGCGCGGTCACGAAAGCGCCGAGCGGCCATCCGGCTCGAGAGGGCGAGTGCCTCTAGAAAGTTGCTCTCGGCCTCCCCCGCTGCCCCCATGCGAGCCAGGATCTCGCCGCACAATCGCAAACTCTCAGGACGAAAGAATAGCTCCTGCGGGTTAGCCCGCAATGCGTCCCTGACAGCGGCCAATGCTTCTGTAAAAAGCTCGGCGCGAAGTAATCCCTCGGCCAGCCAAGTCATGTAGAGCGTCAGCGCCACCCGCACCGAGTTGTCCGCCATGCGTCCCAGCCCCTCGCGGATCAGTGTCGCTCCCTCACTCACAAAGCCGAGCCCAACCTGGGCACGTCCCAATGCGACGCGCGAAATCGCCGCGAATTGTGGAAATGCATGCTCATCAGACAGCCGAATCGACCCCTCTGCAAACGCGACAGCCTCTCCGAAGCGCTCCAGCAGAACAAAATGGATTGCGGCCATATAGTCTGCATAGGCCAAATCGTACGGGTTATTGTTCTCGCCAGCGACTGTTAAAGCGTGGTCTATGCGCCGTTGCGCCGCCGAATCATCGCCTATAATCCAGCCGATCCGGGCGGCATTGCCGTACGTTTGCGCGATTACTCCTGGCCGGCGAGAAAAGTCCGGATCGGCAAAAAATTGCTCTCCTTTTTTGAAGTGGTCCTCTGCCCCAAGCAGATCGCCAATTCGATAGCGCGACGTCATCTGGATCATGTGCGCGTGCGCGAGGCTTTCCGTTCCGCCATCGAGCGAGGCGAGGCGGTAGAATTCGTTCGCCAACTTGATCGCGGCGACATGATTACCGCCGCTAGATGCTGCGGTCCACTGTCCCCACATTTGTAAAAACTGCTGGGCACGATCGCCATTGCGGTCGGCGAGCGCGCGGGCTCTTGCAGTTGCTTCTACTGTCTCCTGCGCGGAAAAGCCGCGAGTAATTCTGAGCGAATCAGCGAGCAAGCTTTGCAGCGCCAGTGCTTTACTGTCGTGCTCGGGCGAGGGCCCAAGATCGGCCAGGGCAATGAGAGCCTTCCTGTACGCGCGTTCCGCCTCGGTGAAGGCTCGTCGTGAGACAGCGAAATTGCCGGCCCGTTCCCATGCGACCACGGCCAGTTCCAACTCGCCCGCTTGCATCCAATGGTAGGCAACCAGCTCGGGGCGGCTGGCTACAACAGCGATGAACTTGCCCACCAAAGCATCCGCGGTGCGCTTGTGCAGCTCGCGCCGGCGCCTTCTCAGAAGGGAGTCGTAAGCGGCGTCACGCAGCAGCGAGTGGGTGAAAGCATAGAGGACTTGATGGGAATGCCTCTCTTCTCGCAGTACGTCGTTCTCTTTGAGTATCGTGAGCAGTGGCCGAAAGCGCGTGACGGGTATCCCGCAAACGGCTTCAAGCAGCTTCAACGGGATTTCATCACCGATTACTGCGGCGACCTGCGCTACGCTTTTTGCCGGACCTAGCTGATCGAGCCGCGCAGTAAGTAGGTCCGACAGCGTAGGAGGCACATTTCGATCACCGGCTCGGACTTGCTGCTCACCGATAAAGCGGGCGAGCTCGATCCCGAAAAGCGGAACCCCCTCCGCCCGCTGCACGACATCATCGACATCTTCACCAGTGAGAGACACATCCAAACGGCGAATGTTCGCCACGATGTAGCGCAGGTCCGCATCGGCTAACCGGCCAAGCGAGACCTCCGTGGAATGCCCGGGGAGGTGCCGACCGGTTTGGAAGCCCGGCCGCGTAGAACACAGCATCAAGGCAGGAATCGATTTAATGCGCTCGGCGAGAACCCCAACAAGCTCTAGCGAGGACGGATCGAACCAATGCAGGTCTTCCGCCACGATTACCAACGGCCTGCGTCGCGCGGTTCCGCTGAGCCAATCGATGCTCCCGGAGAAAAGCCGGGCACGTCTTTCATCAGGCGCTATTGTCAAAGGCAGCAACGCGTCTGTACGCGGTAAATCGAACATCTCGACGGTGAGCTGAAGGATATCTTCGGCGCGCATCGCCGCTGTTTCCAGCGCGCGTTCCAGCCGTGACCGAAATTCGACTGGCGATGCTCGGCCCGCCGGGTCCACCAACCGCTTAATGGCCTGAGCAATCGCGTGGAACGGAGTATTCGTAAACGACGGGGCGCCACCGCCCTCTAGCCACAGGTGACGCTCCC
This sequence comes from Pseudomonadota bacterium, assembly GCA_046724035.1. Classification (GTDB taxonomy): domain Bacteria; phylum Pseudomonadota; class Alphaproteobacteria; order ATCC43930; family CGMCC-115725; genus DATARH01. Next base: position 3,065 of record JBKOVT010000167.1, read on the forward strand.
GAGCGATCCGGTGACGGAACTCGTTGATGAGGCGCGACTTGCCAATGCCGGCTTCGCCGATGATAGATACAACCTCTCCATGGCCGGCGGAAGCTCGCCGCCAGGAATGCAAAAGAGCTTCGATCTCGGCATGTCGTCCGACGAGCTGGGTCAGCAGCGGCTGGCGGCGCAGTTTGAATTGACTGAGGCTTCGACGTGCGCCCATAACGCGCCATACCCGTACGGGTACGGGCAGCCCCTTCAAAGCGAAGTTCCCCAAGTCAACGTATGAAAATAATCGGCCGGTTAGCCGTCGTGTGCTCTCGGCGATAACGATCCCATTACCCGGCGCCAGCGCCTGCAGGCGAGCGGCAATATGCAACGTCTCCCCGACTGCTCCCTGCTCCAGCCGCGTTCCCTCTCCGGAGGGATCGCCAACGACGGCGATGCCGGTCGAAATACCGATCCGCACTTGCAACTGCTCGCTCGTTGGCACCTGGATTTTCGGTACTTGTCCAGTGATATCGAGTGCTGAACGTATCGCTTGCTCGGCGCTGTCTTCGGACGCATCGGTGTAGCCAAAGTATCCGACTACGCCGTCGCCCTGGAACTGGGCGACAAAGCCCGCGCCTGCCTCGATCCGCTCGCGGCAGCACCGTAAAAACGCGCGCAGGATGTCGCGAATGTCCTCGGGATCGAGTTTGGCGAACAGAGCGGTCGAACCCACTAGGTCGCAGAACATGACCGTAAGCTGGCGCCGCTCCGTGGGCCTGCTCGGGACTATTGTCCCGATTTTAGAATTGCTAGATTTTGGCTGCGGCACAATCACCCCATGATCTATGGGTTCATTAGCGCCATTACGGTTATCCTCGTTCTGCGTGCCGAGCTTGAATGTGCGTAAGATTTTATGGCCGAAACTCCTCAAGTCATTCGAATCGCCTCAAGCGTAACAATCTCGTCAGCGGGAATATTATTCTGCGTTGGCAGAGTGGCACCAGCCGAGATAAACCAGAGGCGATCTGTGGTCCCTGCCACCTGGACGTGGAATTCCCCTTTGACATCTAGGCCGTGAGTGGATTTGCTTTTGAAGTTAATCGACGCGGACCCGACTCCGCTGGCCTCTAATGTAACGGTGCCCTTCAGCTCGTAGCCGCCGGTTTGTAACTTAGCTGCCTGCCCCTGAATCGGCGTGATTGAGGATTTATGCTGTCCGGCCAGCTTCCCGTCGTCTTTTATTTCAAATTGGCCTACACCGACCAGGTAGTGGAGAATGTTGTTGGATATTGCATACCCAGCAAATTTATAGGCGTACCTTCCGGCTAGATCTCGCGTCGAGAATGCTGGCTCTTGGGACATGTGCGCTCCAGCCATTTTTAAGGGTTAGCCGATGCACGGCAGTGTAAGCCTGCCTCAGTGGCTACAACAGTGGAATTCCACCCCGATCAAGCTAGTTGACCATAGCAGTTTCCGGGGGCCTACTGTTGCCAATGGACCGTTCGGTACAAGTTACAGGAACCGGGGATCCAAATGGTCTAGGAGGGGAAGCAAATGGGACCTAGCCGTGGGAGTGAGCGCCAGCGCAGCGTGAATGAGCGTCTGACAGCATCAGACCCAATGCACACGCTTTCACTAAACATATTCTGTGATCACCCAGATGTGAAAGATCTGACCGTCGAGCAACAACTAGCATTACATGAATTTTTCCATCGCGTATTGGCCGATGGTTACAAGCTTTATCAAATCGTCCCGCCCAGGCTTGCAGCGCCGATCATCAAGAAGAAATTCGGCCTGATGATTGAGAAAGAACCGCTGCCGTCGCGCAAACGATAGAAATCCGTTTGGCCCTGAAAGACACGCCTAACTGGTCCGGCCTCACCGTACGGCTACGCACGGGACTGCTGCTCCGTACTGCCCGCTGATGTTCACTCTGATTACTTTGGACGATATCGAAGCCCTCGCTGTCGGGGCATGGATTCTCGGCACGGGCGGCGGCGGCAGCCCCTATCTTGGGCTCCTCAACATGCGGCGGCTCTACGCCGAGGGGCATCGGGTCGAATTGATGTCGCCGCTCGATCTGGCTGATGACGACCGGGTCGCGGTCGTCTCGAATATGGGGGCGCCGCTGGTCGATCAAGAACGGCTGCGTGACAGCCGGAATGTCGCGCGCGCCGTCGAGATGCAGCAGGATTATTCCGGCGTCAAATTCCGCGCCGTCATGTCATTGGAAATCGGCGGGGGCAACGGCATCCAGCCGCTGATGGCGGCGGCGCATCTCGGGCTGCCGGTCGTCGATGCGGATTTGATGGGACGCGCCTATCCCGAGGCGCAGATGACGAGCGTCGCGGTCGGCGATTTGCGGCCCTATCCCTGCGCGCTGTACGACCCGCGCGGACTGGAATCGATTGTCACGGAGGTGCCGAGCTGGAAATGGATGGAGCGCGTGTCGCGCAAGATCTGCGTCGAGATGGGCTCGATCGCCTCGACCTGCAAAGCGCCGCGCACCGGAAGCGAGGTGAAGGAATGGGGCATCCATTTCACGGTGTCGAAGGCGATCGGCATCGGAAAGCGCGTGCGCGAGGCGCAGCGGCGGCATGAGGACCCGATTGCCGCGATTTTGGATGAGGCGCGGGGCAAGCAATTGTTCCGCGGCAAGGTCGTCGATGTCGCGCGGCGCGCGACCGAAGGGTTTCTGCGCGGGCGGTGCGTCATCGAGGGTTTGGATGAAGACCGCGGCGCGACGCTCGAGATCGCATTTCAGAACGAATGGGTCGTCGCGTGGCGCATGGAGGGCGACGAGCGCAAACCGATCGCGATGTCGCCCGACCTGATCTGCGTCCTCGACACGGTGTCGGGGAATGCGTTTGGCACCGAGACGATCCGCTACGGCATGCGCGTGACCGTCGTCGCATTGCCGGCGCCGCCGGTGTTTCTGACGCCGAAAGGCTTGGAGCATGTCGGGCCGCGCGCCTTTGGCTACGATCTGGATTTCCGCTCGGTGTTTGAGGAATGAGGCGCATCGGCATCGATGTCGGCGGCACCAACACCGATGCGGTGTTGCTCGAAGACGGGCATGTCGTGCATGCGGTCAAGACGCCGACGACCGAAGATGTGACCGGCGGCATCGTCGCGGCGCTCGGGAAATTGTCGCAGCATCCCGATGTGGCGCGCGGCACAATCGACGGCGTCGTCATCGGCACGACGCATTTTGTCAACGCCATCGTGCAACGCCGCGATCTGGCGCGCGTCGCGGCGGTCCGTATCGGGCTGCCGGCGAGCGCATCCCTGCCGCCGTTCTGCGATTGGCCCGACGATTTGGCGCAGCTCGTGCGCGGCGAGATTTTCATGCTCGAAGGTGGCCACGAATATGACGGCCGCGAATTCATGCCGTTCGACGAGACGGGCATGCGGGAGGCCGCCCGCAAGATTCGCGACGGCGGATTGCGCTCGGTCGCGGTCGCGTCGAGCTTCTCGCCGCTCGATCCGTCGCATGAGGAACGGGCGCGCGCCGTCATCGCGGAAGAATGCCCCGAAGCGCATGTGACCTTATCGCACGAGCTCGGCCGCATCGGCCTCTTGGAGCGTGAGAACGCGGCCTTGCTGAATGCTGCGCTCCTCGATCTGGCGCGCGTGACGATCGCCGGATTTCGCGATGCGATCGAGGCGAGTCATATCGACGCGCCGCTGTTTATCACGCAGAACGACGGCACCGTCATGTCGGCCGAGATGGCGATGGCATTGCCGGTCATGAGCTTTGCGTCCGGCGCGACGAATTCGATGCGCGGCGCCGCGTTTCTGTCGGGCGTGCAGGACGCGATGGTCGTCGATGTCGGCGGCACCTCGAGCGATGTCGGGCAGCTGCGCCGCGGGTTTCCACGCGAAGCCAATTCGGTCGTCGAGATCGGCGAGGTGCGCACCCTCTTTCGCATGCCCGATCTGTTCTCGATCGGGTTGGGCGGCGGCAGCATCGTCACAAATGCGGGCGGGACACAAGCGGTCCAGGTCGGGCCGCAAAGCGTCGGTTATCGGCTGACCGAAGAGGCGCTGGTGTTTGGCGGCAGGATATTGACGGCAACCGATGCTGCGGTCGCGGCCGGCATTGTCGAGATCGGCGATGCAAAGAAGGCGGCCGGCGTGCCGCGCGATGTCGCACGCGCGGTGCTCGATGCCGCGAAGGCCAAGCTCGAAGACGCAATCGACCGCATGAAAACCGAGGCGGGCGACGTTCCGTTGATCGCGGTCGGCGGCGGCGCGTTTCTCGTGCCGGACAAGCTCGCCGGCGTCAGCGAGGTCATCCGCGTCGCGCACGGCGATTGCGCCAACGCGGTCGGCGCCGCGATCGCGCAGATCAGCGGCGAGACCGACCAGGTCTACCGCGAGATGAACCGCGACGACGCGATCGCCGCGGCCGAGGCGCAGGCGGTCGAGCGCGCAGTTGCCGCGGGTGCCGAACGCGCCACGCTGCAGACGGTCGATGTCGAGGACATGCCGCTCGCCTATCTGCCGGGGAACGCATTGCGGGTCCGGGTGCGCGTCGCGGGCGAGATGCAACGGCCGGCATAAAGCAGGTCACAGGGAGAGCGATATGGCGTCAGGCGACATCACGCACCGCAGGGTCGAGACGAACGGCATACGGATGCATATCGCCGAGCAGGGCGAGGGACCGCTCGTCGTGCTGTGCCACGGCTTTCCCGAGAGCTGGTATTCCTGGCGGCATCAATTGCCGGCGCTCGCGGCGGCCGGGTTTCATGCGGTCGCGCCGGATATGCGCGGCTATGGCCAGACCGACCGGCCGGAGGTGATCGACCAATACACGCTGTTTCATATGGTCGGCGACATCGTCGGGCTTGTCGATGCGCTCGGCGAAAAAGAGGCGGTCATCGCCGGGCATGATTGGGGCGCGCCGGTCGCGTGGCACGCCGCGCTATGGCGGCCCGACCGCTTCCGCGGCGTCATCGGGCTGAGCGTGCCGTACCGGCCGCGCGGCGCCGCACGACCGACAACGGTGATGCCGCAAACCGACGACGCGGTGTTCTACCAGCTGTACTTCCAGGAGCCCGGGGTTGCGGAGGCGGAGTTCGAGCGCGATCCGCGCCTGACGCTACACGGCATGCTGTATTTTGGCTCGGGCGATGCGACACGCGGCGAGCGACGGCTCGGCATGGTGCCGAGAGGCGGCGGCTTTCTCGGCGGACGGTCCGCCCCTGCCCTGCCCGCTTGGCTGACCGAGGCGGACCTCGATTTCTACGCCGGCGAATACACGCGCACCGGGTTTCGCGGCGGGCTTAATTGGTACCGCAACATCGACCGCAATTGGGAATTGACCGCGCCGTTCGCCGGCAAGACCGTCGATGTGCCGGCGCTCTATGTCGCGGGCGACCGTGACCTCGTCGTCAAGTTTCCGGGCATGGACCAGCTATTGCCGAATCTGTCGCGCTTCGTGCCGAAATTGCGCCAGACCATCATGCTGCCGGGCTGCGGACATTGGACGCAGCAGGAGCGCCCGGCCGAGGTCAACACGGCGATGCTCGAGTTTTTGAAGAACCTGTGACACCCAGCATGGCTCGATAATCGCACCCTCATTCGTCATCCCCGGCCTTGACCCGGGGATCCACCGGTTTTGTTTCGTGGATGGCCGGGTCAAGCCCGGCCATGAGGAGTTAGAGAGAGGCGCTCGCCTCAGAGCGGCTTTGGAGCTACGGCGTGCGGCGCCAGTCTTCGGCGAATTGTTTGAGCTGCGCCATTTCGACATCGGAGACGGCCCAGAATTTCATCCCGTCCTGCGACCAGTGCACAATGTTGTAGCCCTGACGCTCGGCGGTCTGCGGCGGCGCGTCGCCAGCAGCAGGCCAGACGAACAGATCGATGACGTGCCTGTCGCGCTGATAGACGAGCGCCGCGACCGGGCGCCCGCCGAGGTAATCGAGGCGCCCGCCGGTCAGCGGAAAGCGCGCCGCGGCGAGATCCTTAACGGGCGGCGCAAAATCGAGCTTGCCGTCAAACCACGGCTTGACGGTGTGGCGGTCCTCGGAGGCGACATCCTGGAGATGACCGGGCTGCAACGCCCGAACATGGCCGGCGACGATTTCCTCGGTAAGCCCAGGCGGCATCGCCGGCACGATCAGGAAAAAGGCCAGCAAAGCGGTGCAGGCGGCGCCGAGGCCGAAGCTTGCGCCATTCGACCACCAGGGCGCCCACCAAGCCGACCACCAGCCGCGCCACGATGATGCGCGCGGGGTTGCCGCGGCCGCGGGTTGCAGCGATGGCGTGGGCCGGGCCGCGTCGAGAGCGGCGATGACGCGCTGCCGCGCCTCGTCGGAAGCCCGCTGATAGAGATCGTCGCGGATCAGCGCGCGGGCCTGCATCAACTCGGCGGCCGCCGCCTGGCAGATCGGGCAGTCGGCGCGGTGCACGGCCAGGGACGCCGCCTCGGCCGCGCCAAGCTCGCCGTCGAGCTCGGCCTGCACCAGCAGGACCTTGTTGCAATCGGGCATTGTGGTCATGCGGCCTCGTCCCGGCGCGCCGCCTGCGCCAATAGCCGGCGCGCCCGCCACAGCCGCGACATGACGGTGCCGATCGGGGTGTGCGTCACGTCGGCGATCTCCTTGTATGAGAGTTCTTCGAGCTCGCGCAGCACCAGGGTCTCGCGCAATTCGATCGGCAAGGCGGCGATCATCTGCCGGACCCGCTCGCGCTCGCGCGTCTTGATCAAGGTCGTTTCGGGATCGTCCTCACCCGAAGGCAGCTGCGCGATGACATCATCTCTTTCATCCGATCCATTGGTCATCGGCACGAGCTCGACCCCGCGGTTGAGGTTCATCGAGGCGTAGGCGGTGTTGCGCACGATCTGCAACAGCCAGCCGCGCGGATTGACGCCCTTGAAGCTGGGGAAATAAGTCAGTGCGCGCAGCATGGCTTCCTGCAGGACGTCTTCCGCCGAGGCAGCATCGCGCATCAGCCATCGGGCAAGGTTGTGCGCGGCATCGAGATGCGGCAGCACGACCGCCTCAAAGGTGTCGCTCGACAAAGGATTCGGCACGTCACCCGCCTGCCCGATGGACCGATGCTCGCTTGCGAGCCCTCGGCACTCGAGCCTCAGATCGGCCCGGCCGCGGATTTATTCCCGGCCCCGAAGTTTTTTGGCCCCCGCGCCTACCCCCATGCCACAAAACGGCATCCCGGCCATAATTTTTTCTCAGGTGTGAAGTAGTTCACACTTGCCTCCGAGCCCCGAGCCGTAGGCTCAACCCACGATAGATGGGGAGGGGCACCATGGGACTGTATCAATGGCGTTTCCGGATTTCGCTGGCCGGCTCGCAGCCGGTCGCGGCAGCGCCGGCTCGGCAAGAAGCGTCTTTTCGCGCGCTATGGCAATCTGCGGCTCGGTCGCTTTCGGCGCGTAACCGAACCCGGCAGGTCTTCGGCCGGTTCTACACGGTCGTCCGGACCTACTGCTTCTGAGCACGCGCGAGAACCTTAGCAGCACATTCGCCCCTGCCCGGACTCAGAGCGCGCGGGAGCGACTGCTCCCGGATCGATATATCTCGCGTCATAAGCCTGCGGTGAAGAATTTCCGCTGCGCATCAGCGATCTCCTTTCACGACGAAATGTCGCGTCGGAAGGAGGCGCCAGATGTGCCGCATGAATGGTCAGCCGAAATGGGATGACAGGCTCGATGCGATCCCGCCGCTCGCGGGTACGCTGGTCGCGTTCATCAGCCTGCTCTTTGTGGCGATGATCGTGATGCCTTAGCGCGATCGCGACAAACTCGTTCGTGTCGCCCGATCGGTTAAGCTCGTTATCGCGGCGCGAATTTGTAGCGGAAGGAGCAGCTCGGCGCGCCTTGCATGATCGTCTGGTCACGGGTGAAGCTGACGTCGTCGCCGCCCGCCGCGGCAATATCGAAATCGCTTTCGCAGACCAGCAGCGCGCCAAGCTCGGGCTCGCCGAGCGCGCGAAAGAATTCCGCAAAGCGACAATTCGTGACATCGAATTCCAGCGCCTCCTTGTCATGCCGGCGCATTTCCACCGTCACATCGCGCTCGGTAATCTCGGCCATCGCGGTGTGCATCGCCGCCCATTTGCGGCGCGGGCTGCCATCGACCTCATCGCCGATCGCCGCGAAGAGCTGTTTCGACCAATCACGCAGGGCCTGCTTGACGATCGCGTCGGCCTTCTCTCGCCCGAGCTCGGAGCGCAACACCTTCAGCACCGGTACCAGCACCTGCGCCTGGATGCGGGTCTTGTCGAGCAGCGACAGCTTGGGATCGACCAGATAAGTGTCGAGCACGCTCATCTCCGCTTCCTCCGAAAAATTCCGCCGACCCTATCGGGCGTGCCACCGCGACGCAATGAAGGCAACCCAATCATAAAAATTCCGGCGGGCCGCGAATAAACCGGCCGCGCCTCCGATCTCCGCTCCGACAGATCTCAAATGGGGAGTGGCGATCATGGACACACAGAAGCCCGGCAATCCCGGCGCGAGCCGCCGCGGGCTGTTGAAATGCATGGCGTGGGCCGGGACGGGCCTCGTCTGGACCGTCGCGGGCGGCGTCCCGCGCGGGATCGGCCTCGGGGAGGCGTTCGCTGCGACCGCGGCTGACGGCTTTACCTTTGTGCAGATCAGCGACAGCCATATCGGCTTCAACAAGGAAGCCAACCCGGACACCAACGCGACATTGCAGGCGGCGATCGAGCGCATCGGCAAACTGCCGAAGCCGCCAGCGATGGTGCTCCACACCGGCGATGTCACGCATCTCTCGAAACCCGAGGAATTCGACACCGCTGCGCAGATCCTCAAGGGCGTCAAGCAGGACATCCATTATGTGCCCGGCGAGCACGACGTCATCGGCGACGACGGCAAGCAGTTCTTCGAGCGCTTCGCGCCGAAGCTGAAGACCGGCGGCTGGTACAGCTTCGACCAGGGCGGCCTGCATTTCGTCGGGCTCGTCAATGTGCTGACCTTCGAGACCGCGAAAGCGGGCGGCTTTGGCGCCGAGCAGCTCGAATGGCTCGAAAAGGACCTGAAGGACCGGACCGCGAGCACGCCGATTGTCGTGTTCACGCATGTCCCGATGTGGCCGATCTATCCGCAATGGGGCTGGGCGACCGAGGACGCGCCGCAAGCGCTGTCGTACTTGAAGCGCTTTGGCTCGGTGACCGTGCTCAACGGCCATATCCACCAGGTCGTGCAGAAGGTCGAAGGCAATGTGTCGATGCAGACCGCGTTCTCGACGGCTTTCCCGCAGCCGGCCGCCGGTCAAGGCCCCTCGCCCGGCCCGATGAAGGTGCCGGCCGATCAGCTCCGAACCGTGCTCGGCATCCGCGAGATCGACATCGTCCCGGCGAAAGCTGCCGCGGTCACCGATGTGAATTTGGCCTAGCGATCACGTCGGCCCGGCGATGAGCCTGGCCTAGCAAGGAGTTCAATCATGCGTAGCCTTATGACGCGGCGGGCTCTCGCCGCCGCGACGGTCTTCTTCGCTCTCGGCGCGGCCAGCGCAGTTGCTCAGGAGCAGCCGCCGGCGCCGCAGCAGGTCGCCGCGACCAACGAAGCCGAAATCTCGATACAGAGCTTTCAGTTCGTGCCGGCGATCCTGACCGTCAAAGCGGGGACCGCGATCACCTGGATCAACCACGACGAGGAGCCGCACAATGTCGTCAGCCCCGAGCGCGTTTTCCGCTCGAAGGCGATCGATGGCGGCGAAAAGTTCACCGTCGTTTTGGATAAGCCCGGCACCTACAACTATCTCTGCGCCGTGCATCCGCATATGCGCGGCAAGATCGTCGTCGAGTAGCGGCGCGGCGCTCAGCGGGGCGCCTCGAACAACCGGCCGCCGCATACCGGGTGCGGCGCGCCGGTCGTCGAGGGCAGGCTCAGCGGCAAACCCACCACCGAGCGGACGGCGAGATAGGCGAAGGCCTGCGCTTCGAGCGCATCGCCGTTCGAGCCGACCGCCTCGACCGGGCGCACCGGCACAGGAAGCAGCCGCGCCAACGCCGCCATGATCGCCGGATTGTGACGCCCGCCGCCGCAGACGAGCCATTCGCGCGGCGGGCTCGGGAAATGACGCGCCGACGCGGCGACCGCGGCGGCGGTCATTTCGGTCAAAGTGGCGGCGCCATCGGCGACAGCGAGCCCCTGCGGCGCCGCATCCCGGAACTCGTCGCGATCGAGCGATTTCGGCGGCAATCGACCAAAATACGGGTTCGCCAGAAAGCGCGCGACGTGGTCGGCGGAGACCCGGCCGGCGCGGGCGAGCGCGCCATCGAGATCGGCGGCCTTTCCGGTATGGCTCCGGACCCAGTCGTCGAGCAATGCGTTGCCCGGCCCGGTGTCGAAGGCGAGGATTTGGTCATCGCCGCTGTCGGCCCCTGGGCCGATCCAGGTCACGTTGCCGACGCCGCCGAGATTGAGAATGGCGAGCGGCTTCGGCAAATCGGCGGCGAGCGCGGCGTGATAGAGCGGCGCCAAGGGCGCCCCCTCCCCGCCCGCCGCGACATCGGCCGAGCGGAAATCCGCGACCACATCCGCGCCGGTGAGCCGCGCCAGCAAAGCGCCGTCGCCGATCTGCCAGGTGCGGCGTTCGGCCGGGCGATGCAGGATCGTGTGCCCATGAAAGCCTATGAGCTCGACCGCGAGATCCGGGTGCTCCGCACGAAATTGCGCGATAGCGGCGGCATGCAATCGGGTTAGCTCGGCCTCGACCGCCGCGATCTCGCTCCTCGGGCCAATGCCGCCCAGGACGGAGCGCAGCCTTTCCCGGAACGCCGCGGGATAAGGGACAGTCAGCGCCGGGCCTGGGATGACATGCCGGCGGCCGTCGGTCGCGATGGCCGCGACATCGATGCCGTCGAGCGAGGTGCCGCTCATCAGCCCCAGCGCCTGCCGCAATTTTGTGCTAGATGACCGCGCCATGTCGCCAAACACCCCTGCTGCCCGCTCTGCTTTTCTGACGGTCGCGACCGAACGCGGCTTTATCCATCAATGCACCGATTTCGCGGCGCTCGACGCGCGGCTCGCGAAAGGGCCGGTGACGGCCTATGTCGGCTACGACTGCACCGCCGACAGCCTGCATATCGGCAACCTGATGTCGATCATGCTGCTGCGCTGGTTCCAGAAGACCGGCAACAAGCCGATCGTCTTGATGGGCGGCGGCACGACAAAGATCGGCGACCCCTCCGGCAAAGACGAATCCCGCCAGCTTTTGTCCGACGAGCAGATCGTCCGCAACATGGCCGGCATCCGCCAGGTCTTCGCGAAATTCCTGCAATTCGGCAGCCGCGCGAGCGATGCGGTCATGGTCAACAATGCCGATTGGCTCGACGAATTGCGCTACATCCCGTTTCTGCGCGATGTCGGCCGGCATTTCTCGGTCAACCGCATGCTGACGCAAGACAGCGTCCGGCTGCGGCTCGAACGCGACCAGCCGCTCAGCTTTCTCGAATTCAACTACCTGATCCTGCAAGCTTACGATTTCCTCGAGCTGAGCCGGCGGTTTGAGTGCGAATTGCAGATGGGCGGCTCCGACCAATGGGGCAACATCGTCGCCGGTGTCGAGCTGGCGCGGCGCGCCGATTCGCGGGCCCTGTTCGGATTGACGACGCCGCTCGTCACGACCGCGTCGGGCGCGAAGATGGGCAAGACCGCGCAAGGCGCTGTCTGGCTCAACGCCGAACGCCTGTCGCCTTACGAGTACTGGCAGTTCTGGCGGAACACCGAAGACGCCGATGTCGGGCGCTTTCTGCGGCTCTTCACCGAATTGCCGCTCGCCGACATCGAGAAGCTCGAAGGATTGCGGGACGCCAAGATCAATGACGCGAAAAAGGTTCTGGCGACCGAGGCGACGGCGCTATGCCACGGCCGCGAGGCGGCCGAGGCGGCAGCCGAAACGGCACGCGATGTTTTCGAGGCCGGCGCAGCGGGCAGCGAATTGCCGGAGGTTGCGCTCCCGCGCGACGCGCTCGAACGCGGCATTGCTGCCTTCGAATTGTTCGCGCGCGCGGGCTTGGCCGGATCGAACAGCGAGGCGCGGCGGCTCATCAAGGGCAGCGGCGCCCGGATCAACGATGTCGTCGTGAAAAGCGAGACGCAATCGGTGACGCTTGCCGATCTCGATCCGCAGGGGCTGATCAAGCTCAGCGCCGGCCGCAAACGCCACGCGATCGTTCGGCCCAGCTAAGCTCGATCGCGAATTTCCGCTGCCGCTCGGGGGAGCAGTGTAGCTGGCACGCCTATACCCCCATGAATGGGACGCGGGGTTGCTGAGTATCGATCCGAAATCAGCACTGTTAGCCCGGTATGGCGGACAGCAGCAATGGCGCTACGCCGGAAGTTCTGCGGTGGATCGCGTCGGTAGTCACGATGTGCGCTGGGCTGGTTTTGGCCGCACGGGCCCGAGCGCGTTGATCGGGTGGGCATTCGTCGTGTTGACGGTAGGTTCTCTGATTTGGATTGCGATCGGGTACGTCAGCGGCGAATACGCGCTGATGGCGCAGAATATCGTCCTGACGCTCATCAACCTTTTTGGAATTTACCGCTGGCTGATCTGGAAAGGAAAGATCTAGCCGGAAATGCGAATTCCCCGATTATTCGGAGGAGTGGCGCTTTTGGGTGTTTAGACGGAGGGGCGCTTTTGGTGCACCTCGATGGAAACGAACCACGACTATTTTGAACGTAAGCACGCTGAACTCGCCCTAATCGCTCAGTGCTTAGGCGGCACCAGTTGCCCCCGGCCACGGACGATCGAGGAGGTGATCGAGACGAAGTTCAGGCTGGGCGCTGCGTTGCGCGCGCGCCATGCGCTTCAGGCTTGGAGAAATACTCAAACCAATTGGAAAGCCGGCGCACCACTCCGATCAGGGCCGTTCGAGTTCGCGTATCGATACCAACGCGCTGACCTGACCGTCACTGGTCCAGGGCCCTATGGTTACATAGAACGCGGCGTTAACACATACGTTGAGGGACCGGTCTATACCGGTTCGGGCATGGCGGCTATCTCCGCCCTTTTGCTCGCTGTAGCTTCCCGCGAGGCGAGCATCCTCGTGCACCTCCCGGGCTGCTACAAAGAAACGCTCGAATTTGCCGCGTCGCATGCCGGTCTGCGGACCTTTTCTCTCGAACAGAACAGCGGCAACTGGCCGCCGGGACATCGCATAATCCTATGGCTCGATATGCCGCCGCCCTTCGAGCAATCTGAACGAGATCTGTTCAATTGCGCTGAAGCCGCCGACCTCGTCGTCTTTGATACCACCGGGTTCAGCGCCCAATCGCGCCGGATCTCTCGGTTTCTCAGCTGGGCAAGACGGGCGCGGACTCCCGTCGTCTTGGTCCGGAGCCACACGAAGCTCGACAGCTTGGGGATCGAATACGGTCGGCTCGGTTCGGCGATGTTTCTGGCCTTTCCCGAGGTTTCGCTTGCCAAAGTCACGCGATGGCGCAAGACCGCGATTCGAACGCGCGAACTCGTTCGCCTGTTGGGAAGCGCGGCATTACCGGCTCAGTTCTGTCCCTTCATCGGCAGCCCTGCCTATTGGAAGCTCTCGTCGCGCCGGAGCGCGGCGATGCTGCGCAACGGCCTTTCGGTGGTTCATATCCTGACGCAGAGATTCGGCGGACCCGCCGTCCGGCGCTACGCCCACGGCATGTTTACCGCGCTCGTGCCGCCATCTTCTTGGTCGGAGATGGAGGCGGCCGGGGAGGCTGAGCTACTGGCTGCGTCTCTTGCTCGTGGCGGTCTGCCGATCCGGCATGCCGGTAGCTTCGGGTTCGATTTTGTGGCCATCGAGGGCTTTTTCGATACGGACGCCAATCAGCATCTGCTGCGGGTGGCGATGGCGGACTTGCCGTCGCCGATTTGCGCTCGGGTTACGGACGGGATCTTGGATTGGTGGGCACAACGCTGGCGAAGCCGAGCTGCTTAAACAAGTGAGCGCTGCCAGCTTTCGCGGGCGTCGCACGATCGAGGCGGAACCTTCGCATCGTTCTTCGCATCTATCGAGCAATCGGGGTTCTCCAGGAGGGCTGACATGAGTGGCGCGGGCGAGTCGAACAACCCCGACCTCAAGGTCGGCATCCCGGACCACGCGCTCGCGGACGGCGAGATGCTGGTGGGGCATGTCGGCGAAGATGCCGTCCTGCTCGCTCGCCGCGGCACCGAGCTGTTCGCGATCGGTGCGACCTGCACGCATTATGGCGGGCCGCTCGGCGAAGGGCTGATGGTCGAGGACACGGTGCGATGTCCGTGGCACCACGCCTGCTTTAGTCTGCGCACCGGAGAAGCGCTTGCGGCGCCGGCATTGACGGCGACTTCATGCTGGCGTGTCGAACGCCGCGACGGGCGTATCTTCGTGCGCGAGAAAGTGTCGGACACTGAACGGCGCATGCCGGCGAAGCCGCGGCCGACCGCCGGGCCGCCCGAGAGGATGGTCATCATCGGCGGCGGGGCGGCGGGGTACGCCGCGGCCGAGATGCTGCGCCGCGAAGGATTTGGCGGCCAGATCACGATCGTCAGCGCCGACGACGCGCCGCCTTACGACCGCCCGAACTTGTCGAAGGAGTATCTCGCCGGCACCGCGCCCGAGGAATGGATCCCGCTGCGCCCGCCTGAGTTCTATGCCGAGAACGCGATCGAGCTGCGCCTTGGCACGACCGCCACGGGGCTCGATGTCGCAGGTCGCCGCGTCCTGCTCGGTGGGGGCGAGGCGCTCGGCTTCGACAAGCTGCTGCTCGCCACCGGGGCCGAGCCGATCCGGCTGCAGCTGCCCGGCGCCGAACTGCCACACGTCCGAACGCTGCGCTCGCTGAGCGACAGTCGCGAACTCATCGCCCGAGCAAAGAACGGAACGCGCGCGGTAATCGTCGGCGCCAGTTTTATCGGGCTCGAAGTGGCCGCCGCGCTGCGGCACCGGGATGTCGAGGTCCATGTCGTCGCGCCCGAGGCACGGCCGATGGAGCGGGTGCTCGGCCCGGCCCTCGGAGATTTCGTGCGCTCGCTGCATGAGAGCCACGGCGTCGTATTTCATCTGGGCCGCACGCTTGCCGCGATCGAGGCCAATCGGGTCCGTCTTGATGACGGCGCCGTGCTCGAAGCGGGGCTAGTCGTGGTCGGCATTGGCGTGCGGCCTCGGCTTGATCTTGCAACGCAAGCCGGCTTGACGATCGATCGCGGCGTTCTGGTCGACGAG
>JBKOVT010000112.1:0-13988 GCA_046724035.1 Pseudomonadota bacterium
TCGGGCTCGGCGATATCGGCGGCCGTCTCGCGCGCCTCGCCAAGGCCTTCGACATGCGCGTTATCGGCTTGCGGCGCGATCCGGCGCGGGGCGGCGACGCCGATGAGGTCAAGCCGATGACCGCGCTCAATTCGCTGCTGCCCGAAGCGGATTTTGTCGCGCTGACCTGCCCGCTGACCCCCGAAACCGAAAACCTGATCGACACCGCCGCCCTCGCGGCGATGAGGCCCTCTTCCTATCTCGTCAACCTTGCGCGCGGCCGGGTGGTCGACGAAGCGGCCTTGATCGAAACGCTTGCAGCCCATCGCATCGCCGGCGCCGCGCTCGATGTGACCGTCGAGGAGCCGCTGCCGGCGAACTCGCCGCTCTGGGGCATGGAGCATGTGCTGGTGACGCCGCACACCGCCGGTGAGACCCGCCGCTACGAGGACAATGTCATCGAGATCCTGCGCGACAATCTCGACCGCTTGTGGCGCGGTGAATCACAACTGCATAACCAAATCGTCTGAGCCCGCGGCGCGGCCCGCGCGCCGTGCTAGCCTGATCGCGACGCTCAAGGCGGAAATACCGATCAGGGGAGGGACTATGAGGACATCGGGCCGGCTCTTCGCCGTCATCGCGCTCTCGGCGCTCGACATCGGCGGCGTGGCATACGCGCAGCAATCCGGCCAGGCAACCAACATGAGCTTTTTCGTGACGAGCACGCCCATCGGCAAGGGCGCCGATCTCGGCGGGCTCGACGGCGCCGACAAGCATTGTCAGCAACTGGCGCAATCGGCCGGCGCCGGCAGCAAGACCTGGCATGCCTATCTCAGCACCCAAGCGGCCGACGGCAAACCCGCAATCAATGCGCGGGACCGCATCGGCAAGGGGCCGTGGCAGAACGCCAAGGGCGTCGTCGTCGCCAAGGATGTCGACGAATTGCACGGCCAGAACAACCTGACAAAGCAGACCTCGCTGACCGAGAAGGGCGACATCGTCAACGGCCGTGGCGACACGCCCAACAAGCATGACGCGCTGACCGGCACGATGCCGGACGGCCGCGCCTTCCCGCCGGGTGAGGACAAGACCTGCAAGAACTGGACGAGCAGCACGCAGGGCAGAGCGATGCTCGGCCATATCGACCGCACCGGCTTGGACGACTCGCCGCCGGCGCATTCCTGGAATTCGTCGCACCTCTCGAACGGCCCCGAGGGCGGCTGCAGCCAGACCGATCTGCGCTCAACCGGCGGCGACGGCCTGTTCTACTGCTTCGCCGCGAACTGATCCGGGGCTGAAGCGCCGCCCACCTTAGGTGCCATTGCCAGGCGCGCAGCGGCGAAGCAATCTCCCGAAAACCTAGACGGGCGGGATTGCTTCGCTTGGCTCGCAATGACACTGACGGATCGGAGCGGTGAGATGGCCCACACGATAATCCGCGGCGGCCGGGTGCTCGATATCGAGAAGGGCGCCGCCGCGCCCGCCGACATCCTCGTCCGCGACGACACGATCGCCGAGATCGGCGCGCCCGGCATGCCGGCGCCGCAAGACGCCACGGCGATCTCGGCCGAGCGCAAGCTGATCCATCCTGGCCTCGTCAACGCGCACACCCACGCGCATGGCAATCTCGCCAAGGGCATGGGCGATCGCTGGACGCTCGAATTGCTGCTGACCGCCGCGCCCTGGCTGACCGGCCACCGCACGCAGGACGACATCCATCTGACCGCCCAGCTCGGCGCGGTCGAGATGGTGCTGAAGGGCTGCACCGCCGCCTACGATCTCTTTGTCGAATTTCCGTTGCCCACCCGCGACGGCATCGGGCTTGTCGCAGCGGCCTATCAAGAGGTCGGCATGCGCGCGGTCATTGCGCCGATGATCGCGAACCGCACCGTTTTCGAGGCGATCCCCGGCTTGATGGACGCGCTGCCCGACGCCCTGCAGGAGCGCGTCAAAGCGCTCCGTCTTGCGCCCGGTGAGGCAACGCTCGCGGCGGTGCGTGCTGCGCTCGACGATTGGCCTTTCGATCGCGCCCATATCCGCTCGGCCGTCGCGCCGACGATCCCGCATCATTGCTCGGACGAGTTCATTCTCGGCTGCGCCGCGCTCGCCCGCGATTTCGGTGTCGGCCTCCACAGCCATGTCGCCGAGTCGAAGGTGCAGGCCTTGGCCGGCATCAAGCTTTACGGCAAGACCCTGACCGCGCATCTCGACGAGCTCGGGGTGCTCGGCCCCGATTTCACGGTTGCGCACGGCGTCTGGCTCGACAATGACGACATGAAGCGGCTCGGCGACCGCGGTTCCTCGATCGCGCACAACCCCGGCAGCAACATGCGCCTCGGGGCTGGGCTCGCCGACTCGCGCGCGATACTCGACGCCCGGGTCAATCTCGGGATCGGCACCGATGGCGCCAATTGCTCCGACAATCAGAACATGTATGAGGCGATGCGTTTGGCGTCGTTCGTCTCGAAAGTGCAGGGGCCGGAATGGCGGCGCTGGATGACGACCCGCGAGGTCGCGCTCGCCGCAACGCAGGGCGGCGCCCGCGCGCTTGGCTTTGGCGACCGCATCGGCCGCATCGCGCGCGGCTACCAGGCCGATCTCGTCCTGCTCGATCTCAATCACCCGAACTGGCTGCCGTTCAATGATCCGGTGAACCAACTCGTGCACAGCGAGGACGGCAACGCCGTCCACAGCGTCATGATCGCCGGCAAGATGGTCGTCGAGAACCGCCGCGTGCTGAATGTCGATATGGAGCGGCTGCGCAGCCGGGTCGAAGCGGCGCGCGAGCGCCTCGCCGCCGCCAATGCCGACAATCGCCGTCTCTACGACGCCTTGGAGCCGGTCGTCGGCAGCTATTGCCCCGGCCTTGCGCGTACGCCCTATCACGTGCACCGCTACGGCGCCCGCTCGGAGTAGCGGATTTTACAATTTGTAACTTGACAAATCCAGATTGATGTGCTAGCAATCAGGCACGCTAGAAGGATCAGGGTCCCTCGGCGAACCTCAATCGCTTTGACCAGTAGCTTCCGCCCGCCCACGCGCCGCGTCATATTGTTACCGCGGGCTGATTGTTGCAATTTATTGCTGATATCGCCGCTGTTTGTGGCCTTTTGGACGCTGATACTTCGCTGTTCCGCCGCTGTTTCCCGCCGCTGTTATTCCGCCGAAACGCACGCCTCTACAGTGGCTTGCTGCACGATCGAGCCGAATCTTTCTAGGTCCCGGCGCAGGCCGGGACCCATTCGTCAATTGACGGAACACCTGACCAATGGATCCCGGCCTTCGCCGGGATCAACCAGAGCTGCCGCTGCGCAGCACCCGGGAATGACATGTCGTGTCATCGCACTCCGGTTTAGGATGCCGCAAAACCCGCGAGCAGGAGGAGGCCTGTCATGACCGAGCGCGTGTGGGATAAGTTTCTGACCGAGCGCGACAAGGCGGTGTTTGCCGCCGGCGGCTTCGGCGCCCGCGCCGGGTTTGGCAAGCGCCCGGCGCTGCTCATCATCGATGTCAACTGGGCATTCTGCGGCGAACGCCCCGAGCCGATCCTCGAGTCGATAAAACGCTGGCGCACCTCCTGCGGCGAAGACGCCTGGGTGGCGCTCCCCTACATCAAAGAGCTCATCGACAAGGCGCATGCGAAGGGGCTGCCGGTCATCTACACGACGGGCGAGGGGCGGCCCGACAAATGGGACCGGGGTAGCTGGAGCTGGAAAAGCTCGCGCGCCGGCGAGACCGGCGCCGCGGCGCCTCCTGGGACAAACGCGCCGCCGCTTGACGGCAACGAGATCGCCGCGCCGATTGCGCCCGAGCCGCAGGACATCGTGATACGCAAGCAGAAGCCCTCCGGCTTTTTCGGCTCGAACCTCGCCGCGTATCTGACCTTGCTGCAATGCGACAGCCTCGTCGTCACGGGCACGACGACTTCCGGCTGCGTGCGCGCCACCGTCGTCGATGCGTTCAGCCTCAATTACCGTGTGGTCCTCGCCGAAGAAGGCTGCTTCGACCGCAGCGAAGCGAGCCACGCCGTCAGCCTCTGCGACATGCACGCCAAATACGCCGATGTCGTCTCGACCGCCGACGTCTTGGCGTATTTCGACACGCTCTCCGCCGGCCTCTTCGACCTCCCCTCCGGCGGCTCGAATGCGACGGGAGCCGTTCGCGCTGCTGCTGAATAATTGCGCTGAATTAGGTCCCGGCTTTCGCCGGGACGCGATCGGAGGTTAGCCTTCCAGCGCGCCGCGCAATATCTCGCGCGCCGGCGCGGTGCCGTCGAGCGGCCGCAAGGTGCGCCGGCTGATCTTCCAGCCCTCGCTCGTGCGCACGAACTCCCAGCGGTTCGCCGACACGCGGTGCACATGAAAACCCTGCGACGAACCGTGATTGGGCACCTCGAACATTGGCCCGACCCGGTCCGGCACGAGGATCTGCAAATACGAGATCGCGACCGCCCGGTCGCCCTCGATCCTTACATACGGGAGCCCGGCAAAATGCGCGATGCCCTGCTCGATCGCGCGGTGATGCTCCGGGTTCGACGAGCCGGCCGCGATCGCCGCGCGCCCGCTCGGCCGCGGAAATTCGGCGCCGCGGTCGAAGACGCCGTCCTCGGCCCAGACGCTCGCGACAAACTCGCCTGCGCCGGTATCCGCGCTCGGCGGGTGGCGCGCGATCAGATCGTAGATCGCGAACCGGTCCTCGATCAGCCGCAGCCGCTCTTCGAGCGTCTTGCCGCTGGTGCCCGCCGCTGCCATTGATGCCTCCTCGTGGCTCGCCATCTCGCGAATGCTATCCGAAAGGACGCGGCCATGTCGTTGAGCCGGGAATTCGCCGCCTTCCTCGCCGCTCTCCACTACGAGGATCTGCCGCCCGCGGTTATTGACCGCGCCAAGGGCGTCACGTTGCAGGCGTTGTCCTCAGCGCTTCTCGGCAGCCAGATGCCGGCGAGCCGCCAGGCCCTCGCCCTGATGCAGGAAGAAGAGGCGGGTGGGGGAGGGGCTGCGACCGTCCTATGCCACGGCGCGAAGCTGACCAAAGCCGGCGCCGCTTTTGTCAACGCGGAGACCATCTTTGCCGGCGGCAAATGGGACACCTTCCGCATGCTGACGCATCCCGGCATCGCGATCCTGCCCGCCGCACTCGCGGCGGCCGAGACGAGCGGCTGTTCCGGCCGCGACTTCCTGACCGGTGTCGCCGCCGGCTACGAGGTCATGGAGCGCATGGCCGCCGAATTCATCCCGACAATCATGTCGCGCGGCTTTCACGCCGGGCCGGTGTTCGGGATTTTCGGCGCCGCCATCGCCGCCGCGAAGATCGGCGGCCTTGATGCGGAGCAGGTCAATGCCGCGATCGCGCAATGCGTCAACCTCGCCTCGGGCAATCTCGAAGGCGGCCGAAGCGGCGGTCGGGCTCTGCGCGAGGGCGGCGCGGTACGCAACGCATTGCTCGCCGTCGCGCTCGCGAAGCACGGCACGCCGGGCGGCGAAACCACGCTCGAAGGGGAGGCCGGCTTCTACCATTCCTATGCTGGCAACAATCAGGGACTGTTGCGCTACAGCTTTACCGGCGACAACCGCGCCGATCTGTCGAAAATCACCGCCGGCCTCGGCCGCGACTGGATCTTTCTCGAAACGCTGTACCGGATCTATTCGACCGCCGGCTACAACATCGCGCATGTCGATGTCACCGCGCGCCTCTGCGCGGAGCACGACATCCGCTACGAGCAGATCGACCATATCGAGGCGGTCGTGAACTGGCTCGAAACCGAATATCCGAGCCCAGCCTTCCCGAGCCGCGGCATCGACATCCCGCCGCGGCCCGGCAGCACGCAATATTTCACCGCCTATGGCGCAGTGACTCGCGGCTATCCCCTGTTGCGCGGCGGCGAGCCCGGTCCTGGCGACACCGACCCGCCGGAGGTCCTCGATCTGATGCACCGCGTCACCTTGATCCCGACAATGCGCCGCACCTTGTTCGGCCCGCGCATCACAATTTTCACAAAGGACGGACGCAGCTTCACGCGCGAAGGCACCGGCCGCGAATTCATCTGGGATTTCGAGGAAGAGGCGCGCCGCATCCGCGAGATCGCGCCTGGCCTCGCCATCTCGGACTCACAATTCGCCGTGCTGATCGACTCCTGCCGCAACCTCGACACGCTCGCCCCCGCCGCCAGCCAGCTCATCGCGCTGACGATCTCGTAAAAGCCCCTCTCCCGCAGGTAGCCCAAACGCGGGTGAGACTGCTGAAAGGAAAATAGGTCCCGGCGTAGGCCGGGACCCATTCTTCCGCTGGCTCGCGTGCTGCCACATGGATCCCGGCCTGCGCCGGGATCTCATTTGTACGAGACAGTGAGACACAGCGGTTTGTGACGCTGGCGCTCTCACCGCCTCGCTGTCTCGTTGTGAATCACAAATAGACGAGTTTCCGCGGCTTTCGCGGCTCGACCACATACGATCGGCTACCCCGCGTAAATCCAGAAATCGGCGATCAGCGCGGCGCCCGGCGCTGGCATTTCCGGCGGCGTCTCAATGCAGACAAAGGGATGCGGCTGTCCGCCAAACCGTGCCGCCCAGGCCATCGCGATCCCCGGGAACGTCGTCACATCCGGCACGAAATACTGCGCGCGCACGACATTCGCCATCGATGTCCCGGCGGCCCGGCACAGCGCCTCGGCATAGTCGTAAACCGCCGCCGCCTGCACATAGCCGGCATGCGACAGGCCGGTGAAGCCTGGCGACACCGCATGTCCGGCGATGTGTCCGTCGTGGCCGATCGCCATCAGCCCGGAGGGCAGCAGAAACTCGCCGGCCCTGACACACGGCCCGAACGCCGCCATCGCCGGCACATCGGCCGCGATCACTTCCTTCTCACGCCGCGCCGCATCGGTCAGCGCGATCAGATTGATCTCGATGATGCCGCCGATTGTCGCGAAGGATTTGGTCGGCACGACCGTCAGCGCGCAGGGAATTCTCGCGTAATGCCCGTTCCACACATCGAGGAAATCCAGCAAATCCTCGATCCGCGACAGATACACCTGAGCCTTCACCGAGCGTTCGAGCGACGACCCCGCCGCTGCCAATGCCGGCTTCAGCTTATGCTCGATCAGGAATTCGGTCTGCTTGCGGATCTCGATCCCGGCCCAGGCCGAATGCTCGGGCACATGCGCCCGCGGGTCGAGGCCTTGCCCGGGATTGTGCGCCATCTGCCCGGCGACAAACACAAAATCGTCGCACACTACTGCCGGCACAAACCCCGAGGTCGGCGCGGAGGCGACCCCCGGCGGGTGGATCTTGCGGATGTCGTGCCCGGCCCCGCTTGTCACCGCGAGCAGCGAGGTTGAGATCGTGGTCTCGGCGGCGAAGCAGCGCTCCATAACGACCGAGGTGGAGGGCGGGATGTAGTCGCCGAATGCGGCATGCCGTGCCAGATGGTAGGCGGCGACCGCTTCCGGGTTCGGATAGTACTGGTCGAGCCGCACGGCGTGCGACAGGTCCGAGCTGAATTCCCGCAATATCCGCTGCATCCGCTGCAGGATGAAATCGCCCTCGCGCCGGCTGCGCGATCGCCCGAACCGCGGAAAACCGGGCGGCCCTGCCACCGCCTCCGGGATGCCGCTCTCGAAATCGAACGCCTCGTGCCCGGTCAAGAAGATCCACTTCCCGGCCTTGACGGCATAGGCATAGGGCACCGGCATGCCGAGCAGATTGACCGCTTTCACCTCGATGCCCGCCATCTCTTCCTCCGGCCTCGCGTTGGCTCGCGGCATATTAGCGGGCTGACGCATCGCGGATAATTCCCCTAGGATGCCGCGTCTTCAAAGAACCTCCTTCACCAGACCGGGACCCCCGACCGATGCCTATGCAAGCCACGCCGCAAATTGTCTCCGAATTGGCCCCGACCGGCGTCTTGCGCGCCGCGATCAACATGGGGAATTTCCTGCTGGTGACCGGGAAATGCCCGAATGGCGACCCCTCAGGCGTGTCGCCCGACATGGCGGCCGCGATCGCCGCGCGGCTGGGCGTCCCGGTCAAATTCATCCCCTATGCGCGGCCCGGCGAGATCGCCGACGATGCGGAGAAGGGTCTCTGGGATATCGGCAATATCGGCGCCGAGCCGCAACGCGCCGCGGTCATCAATTTCACCGCCGCCTATTGCGAGATCGAGGCGACCTACCTCGTGCCGGCGGGATCGCCCATCCGCAGCGTTTCCGAGGTCGACCAGCCGGGCAAGCGGGTCGCCGTGACAGCGCGCAGCGCCTATGGGTTGTGGCTCGAAAATAACTTCAAGAAGGGCGAGCTCTTGCAATTCGACAGCGCCGACGCGGCGATCAACGCATTCACCGCGCAGAAGATGGACGCTTATGCCGGGCTGCGGCCCGGGCTGATCGATGTCGCCGCGAAATTACCGGGCTCGCGCATTCTCGACGGCCAGTTCACCGCTGTGCAGCAGGCGGTCGGCACGCCGAAGAAGAACGCCGCCGGTTTCGCCTTCCTGCGCGACTTTGTCGAGGAGGCGAAAAAGAATGGGCTGGTGGCGAGCCTGATCGAGCGCCACGGCACGGTCGGCCGCCTCTCGGTCGCCCCATCAGTGTGATAAGCCGGGGTCCCGGCGAAAGCCGGGACCCACCGATCCGCTCCTGAGACGGCTGAAGAATGGGCCCCGGCCTTCGCCGGGGCGCCGAGTTGCTGGCTTAATGCGCCACGGCCCGGCGGTAAAGGTGCCAGGTCGCATGCCCCAAAGTCGGCATGATCACAATGAGGCCGAGGAGCGCCGGGATCGAGCCCAGCACCAACAGCCCCGCCACGATCAGCCCCCACAGCGCCATCGGCCCGGGGTTCGCGGCGACCGCGCGCAATGACGTCGTCACCGCCGTCCCGGCCCCGACTTCGCGGTCGAGCAACAGTGGGAACGACACGACGCTGATCGACAGCACGATCAACGCGAACAGAAAGCCGACCCCGATCCCGATGCCGATCATCGCCCAGCCCCGCGCCGTGGTGAACACGTCGCGCACAAACCCGCTGATCGAGGCCGGCGGCTCCGGCCCCAGCGTCCAATCGTAGATCGCCATCGCCGCGCCAAGCCATAGGAGGAACAGCGCCAGCAATACAAGGCCGAGCCCGATGATCGCCGGCAGCGAGGGCGAGTGGAACACATCGAAGGCGTCGGCCCAGCTGCCCATGCCGACCTCCTCGCGCCGTCGGCTCATCTCGTAAAGCCCGACCGCCGCAATCGGTCCGATCAGCGCAAACCCGGAGATCAGCGGAAAGACGAGCGGCAGGAGGTCATAGCCAAAAGCGAGCCGTGCGAGGACAAGCCCGGCGATCGGATAAACCACGCAAAGAAACACGACATCGGTGCGAAAGGCCGCGAAATCGTCGAGCCCGCGCTCCAGTGCGTCCCGGAGATCGGCGAACCCGATCTTTCGCACGGCCGGCGCGGCGGCAAGCGGGCGGGCATGCCCCGCCGTCTCGACGGCATGGCCGGCGACCCTGAGCTGATCCACGGTCCATTCGACGGGATTTCGGATATGCATGTCGCCTCCTCCCGAACCCTGGGTTCGAGGGGGCCGCGGGCCGCCTCTGTGGCCGCGCCTGTAATCGGGCTGCCGGTCACGCAGCAGCCGCGACCCGCCTTCCTGGATGTTATAGCTGATACCGGGCGTGGCGCCGCACAAGCCGTGCCCCTACAAGCTGGACGCGCGATGCCGGTCTTTTTCATTAGCGACACGCATTTCGGCGACCATCGCGTGCTGAACCTCTATCCGCGCCCCTTCCCGTCGGTGGCGGCGATGGATGCGGGCATGATCGAGCGCTGGAACGCCGTCGTCGGCCCCGCCGACGAGGTCTGGCACCTCGGCGATTTCGCCCGCACCGCCGCCCACGCCGCGGCGCTCCTGCGGCGGCTCAACGGCAAAAAGCACCTGATCCTCGGCAACAACGATCCGCAGCCGCAGCCCGCCGGCTGGGCGAGCATCGCGAGCTATGCCGAATTGCAGCTCGACGGCGTCGACCTCGTACTCTGCCATTATCCGTTCCGCCGCTGGAAGGGGATGGACCGCGGCAGCGTCAATCTGCATGGCCATAGCCACGGCCGGCTAAAGCCCTTGCGGCGGCAATTCGATGTCGGCGTCGATGTCCGCGATTTCCGGCCGGTGACCCTGGCCGAGCTTCTGCCCGCACAACAACGGAGGCGCCGCTATGGCTGACGCACCGGAGGACGCGCTGGGCTTCCCGCCGGGCGCCTTCGCCCGCCTCGACGAAACCGACGATGCGCTGTTCTACGAGCCGCCGCGTCTCGTCCAGCACATCGATGATGGCGCGATCGCGGCCTTGACCGAGCTTTACCGCAGCGTGCTTCCCGCCGGCGGCGCGCTCCTCGATCTGATGAGCAGCTGGATCAGCCATCTGCCGCCCGAGATCGATTATCGCGAAATTGTCGGCCACGGCATGAATGCCGAGGAGCTCGCCGCCAATCCGCGCCTCAGCCGCTGGTTTGTGCAGGATCTCAACAAGCAGCCGAAACTGCCGCTAGCCGATGCCGGTTTCGATGCCGCGATGATCTGCGTCTCGATCCAATACCTGCAGCAGCCGGTCGCGGTGTTGCGCGAGGTTTGCCGCGTGCTGCGCCCCGGCGCGCCTGTTGTCATCAGTTTTTCGAACCGCTGCTTCTGGACCAAGGCGGTCGCGGTCTGGCGCGCCCTTGACGACCGGGGCCACGCCGCCCTCGTCGAGCGCTATCTCGATCACGCCGGCTTCGCGGCGATCGAGACCCGCGTGCTCGCCGAATATGTCGAAGACGTCAGCGACCCGATGCTCGCCGTCCTCGGTTATCGACCCCAAGATTAGGTCCCGGCGCGGGCCGGGACCCATTCATCCGCGCCTCGTGCCTTTGCCGGAATGGATCCCGGCCTTTGCCGGGATCTGGATTTTGGAGATCCCGCAAGCCCGAGGCCCTTGACCAGCGCGCGCCGCAACCCGCAGTCTCCCTCCATGTACAGCTATATCGTGCGCCGGTTGGTGTTCGGCGGCTTGACGGTGCTCGGCGTCTCGATCGTCGTCTTCGCCGTCTTGCGCGTCCTGCCGGGCGACCCCTTGGTCGCGATCTTCGGCCCCGAGGGCTTCACCAAGCTTTCCGAGGTCGAGCGCGCCCGCTACATGGCGGATCTCGGTCTCAGCGACCCGCTCGTCGTGCAGTACTTCCGTTGGCTCGGCGACATTGTGCGCGGCGATTTCGGTCGCTCCTTTTTCCGTGCCGAGAGCGTCGCCGACATGCTGTTGCGGCGCGGCCCGCTGACCGCCGAGATCGCGCTGGTCGCGGTCGTTCTGTCGTGGGTTGTCGGCATCCCGGTGGCAATCGTCAGTGCGCTCCGGCCCAACAGCCTTGGCGACAACATCTCCCGCTTTTTCTCGATCCTGTTTCTCGCGATCCCCGGCTTTTGGTTCGGTATGCTGATCGTGCTCGCTTGCCTGTTCTGGTTCGGCTACCGCGCCCCGATGGCCGGCGCCTCGCTGTTCGCCAACCCCTGGGACAATCTTCAGATCGTCATCGGCCCGGCGGTCGTGCTGGGCCTGGGGCAAGCCGCCTATATCGCGCGCATGGCGCGCTCGAGCCTCCTCGAAGTGGTCCGCGAGGATTACGTGCGCACCGCCCGCGCGAAGGGCCTCCCCGGCCGCCTCGTCATCAGCCTGCATGCGCTCCCGAATGCGCTGCTGCCGGTCATCACCCTGTCGGGCATTCTGATTGGCTTCGTGTTGGCCGGGTCGATCCCGATAGAGCGGGCCTTCGGGACGCCCGGGCTCGGCTTTGCGATGTATATCGCGGTTTACGAGCGCGACGTTTTCGTGATGCAGAACCTGGTGTTTCTCTATTCAATCATATTCGTCATGCTGAACATCCTGATCGACGTCACGATCGCCTGGCTCGACCCCCGCATTCGATACAGATAATCCGCTACAGATGATCCGCCGCCCATGACCGCCGCCGATCCCGATACCGCGCTGCCGCTCGACCCGGCGATCGCCGTCGTCAGGATCGTCGAGCCGCCGCGCTGGCGACGCTTTGGCCGAGGCCTGCGAAGCTTTGTCCGGCGCTCGCCCTTATCGGCCTTCTGGGGCTGCATCGCGGCATTGATCATCCTGGTCGCCGTCGCCGCGCCGGAATTGGCCCCTTACCCGCCTTTGAAATCCGATTTCCGCGCCATGACCAAGCCGCCGGGGGAGCGGCATTATTTCGGCACCGACCAGATCGGCCGCGACACCCTCTCCCGCGTCATCTACGGCAGCCGCGCCTCGCTGACCGTCGCGATCGGCGCGGTGTTGTTCGGCACGACCTTGGGCGCGCTCTGGGGTCTCGCGAGCGGCTATTTCGGCGGCCGCTTCGACCTCGTCAGCCAGCGCATCATCGAGTTTCTGCAATCCTTTCCCGATTTGATCCTGGCGATGGCGATCGCGATGGCATTGGGGGCCGGCTTCGGCACGGTCATCGTCGCCATCGCGATCACCCGGATTCCGTTTGGCGGACGCGTCATCCGCGCCGTCGTGCTGTCCTTGAAGGAGATGTCCTACGTCGAGGCGGCGCGCGGCCTCGGCGCATCGCATATGCGCATGATGCTGCGCCACATCCTGCCGCAATGCATCGCCCCGTATCTGATCCTCGCAACGACGCATCTCGGCGTCGCGATCATCATCGAAGCCTCGCTCGGCTTTCTCGGCGTCGGCATCCCGCCGCCGACCCCGACCTGGGGCAACATGCTGGCGGACTCGCTGAATGCCGGTCTCGTGCCGCCGTGGTGGCTCGTGCTGTTCCCGGGCTGCGCAATCACCCTGACCGTGCTCGCCTTCAGCCTTCTCGGCGACGGCATCCGCGATCTCGTCGATCCGCGGCTGCGCGGTGCGGTCTCGGTGCGCGGCGGCAAATCTGCGGCGATTTAGCGGCCGGCGTCCTAATGAACGCCGTCTAATGAACATGGCGCGGCTGGCCCTCGTCACCGGCACGAGCACCGGGATCGGCGCCGCCGTGGCGCGCCAATTGTTGCAGCGCGGCTGGCAGGTGGTTGGCGTCGCACGGCGAAGCCCGCAATTCGAAGCGCCCCATTACCGGCACCTGACGCTCGATCTCGCGGATGTGCCCGCGGCAAGTGCGGCGATCGAGCGGGAATTCGGCGCCATTCTCGCCCAGCGGGCCTGGGAGCGCGTCGGCCTTGTCAACAATGCCGCCGTGGCGCCGGCCGGTCGGGCACGGGAAATCGCTGCGCCCGAGCTTCTCCACGCGCTCACGCTAAACACGGTCATGCCGGTATGGCTGATCGGCTTTCTGCTCAAGCATCGTCCGGCTGGCGCGCTGCTCCGGATCGTCAATCTGTCCTCCGGCGCGGCGGTCCGCGCGATCCCCGGCATGGCCGCCTATTGCAGCAGCAAGGCGGCCTTGCGCATGGCCGGCATGGTCGCCGCCGCGGAAGACGACGCCGATCTCGCAATCCTCAGCTACGGGCCGGGCACGGTGGATACCGAGATGCAACTCGCGGCCCGCTCAATGCCGGTTGAGGCGTTTCCGTCGGCCGGGATGTTCCGCCGGTTTCATGCCGAGGGCCGCCTCGCCGCGCCGGAATTGCCGGCGGCCGACATCGCGAAATTCTTGGAAGCGGACAGCGTCGAACGCTTCGTGGAAACCAGCCGCTCTTGAGTGAGCCGGGTTAAGCCGCTGATAAAAACCGTTTAATTCAACTCAAGGTTCGGTTGCGTTCTCGCCAATCCGCGTTGCGGCGCAACACAATCTTAGCTATTGAACCGTTAATCGATAAAGCTCGGCGGTGCTAAGCCACAGCGCGCTTTACGCCTCCGCGGCGCCGCAGGTTGCACAATGCCGATCGCCCGCCTGCTCGCCGCCGGTAAGTACGTTACGCGAGTACTTTAATGAACCTGAACATTAGCTACGACGCGGCGACGCAAGGCTCGGCGCCCTCCGCCTTTTTCAGCGCGGTCAATTACGTCGTCGGCCTGTTCGACGCGACA
>JBKOVT010000236.1:0-5874 GCA_046724035.1 Pseudomonadota bacterium
CTCGGCCGCGACCGCCACCGACATGCCGTAAGGCAGCGGGTAAGTGTAGCGGACCTGCGGCGTGCGCGAGACAAACAGCGAGGCCGTCGTGCCGCCGAAATCGAGCAGCTCGGGATCGGAATCGTTGTCGGTAAAGGTGCCCTGCGTCTGGCCCGCCAGCAATCCACCAAGGGTCGCGTAGCCCTGACGGAACCGCGGAATGTAGCCGTTCACGCTGCCCTGGTTGTTATTGAGGATCGTGTTGGTGTTCGAGGCCGAGAAGTCGAACTCGATATAGGCCTTGACCTCGCCGTAGGGGCTCGGCGTGCGCGCATCGAGGAAGACGCGGCTCTGCTTGCCCGAGAAATGCCAGCTCGAACTGCGGGAATGGGCAAAGCCGACCGGTGCGCCCGGGCCTGCCGAGAAGGTATGATTGTTCAGCGGAATCCCCGGCAAATTGCCGGTGCCGCCCTGACCGTCATTATACGTCTCGTTGTAGGAGCCTTGCCCACTCAGGGCGCCGCCCACCGCGTTGCCTTTCAGGTACCAGACCACCGACCCGACGCCCTGGCCGCCGACGCGCAATGACACCTCGGTGCCCGGAATTACAAAGGACCGCGGGAAGCTGCCGGCCGTGACCGGCCCGCCCGGGCCGCCTGGCGGCGGCGCTGGCGGAGGCACTTGCGCGAGCTGGTCGATACGCCGCTGCAAGAGCTCCTGGTTGGCGCGCAAATCTCCGATCTCGTCGGCGCGCGCCGCTGAGAGCCCCGTTGCCAACACGAGAACGGGTAGACTCCACCCGATCGCCGGAACGATGCCGGCGCGCCGTCTCCTGGACATGCTCACCCCCTGAACCACGTTTTCTTCCGGGCTTCCCCATTGAGAAGAGCCCGAGTCGCCCGCTTATCAACTTACGGCTTCACGCTTTCGTCAACGCAACCTTGGTATGCTGCACCTGCTTTAGATTTGACCGGGGCTTTTTCGCCACAGGGGACCAAATCAGAAACGCGTGTGGCCTAGAAGGGATTTCGTAGAGAAACCCACCGCCCGCAACCGGTTTTAAACCTTCAACCGCCTAACCTGCCCTGCCCCGAGCGGCGCGGCCGCTGTCGAGCAGGATGGAATGCCCATGTGCCTTCTGGAGCTGGCGAGCGAGGAATCGGCGCTCGCGATACCGCCTCGGCCGGCCGCCTCGGCGCTGACCCAGCAATGGCCCGCCGCTCCGGAGCTGGCGATCGTCATCCCGGTGCTCAACGAGGCAGACAATGTTGCGCCGCTGGTCGAGCGCCTCACCCGGGCGCTCGCGGGCATCCGCTGGGAAGCGATCTTTGTCGATGACGACTCGCCCGACGGCACCGCCGATGTCGTGCGCGCCCTGGCGCGGCTCCAGAGCAATATCCGATGCGTCCAGCGGCTCGGCCGCCGCGGCCTCGCTTCGGCCTGCATCGACGGAATCCTGTCGAGCGCGGCGCCGTATATCGCCGTCATGGACGGCGATCTGCAGCATGACGAAATGCTGCTGCCGCAGATGCTGGCGAAGATCAGGGCGGAGCGCCTCGATGTCGTCGTCGCCAGCCGCTACACCGATGCGGGCAGCGTCGGCGATTGGCAGCGCTCGCGCGTTGTCATCAGCGATGTCGCCGGCCGTCTGAGCCGGCTCGTCGTCAAGGCCGATCTGACGGATCCGATGAGCGGGTTCTTCATGGTCGAGCGCAACGCCTTTGCCGCGGCGATGCGTTCGCTGACGGGCCAGGGGTTCAAGATCCTCTTGGACCTGTTCGCGTCCTCGCCGCGGCCTCTCGCTTTCGCCGAGGTGCCCCTGAGCTTCCGACAGCGGCTGCACGGCGAGAGCAAGCTTGATACGCTGGTCGCCTGGGAATACCTGATGCTGGTCTTACAGAAACTCGTCGGGCCCGCGGTGCCGGTTCGCTTCCTCCTATTCTCCCTGATCGGCGCCCTCGGCGTCGGCACGCATCTGCTGACGCTGTGGTTCGGCACGCATATTCTCGCGATCGCCTTCCCGGTCGCGCAGGCCATCGCGACCGTCGTCGCGATGACCGGCAATTTCCTCCTGAACAACCTGTTCACCTATCGCGACCGCCGCCTGCGTGGCCGACGGCTCGTCACCGGCCTCATTTCCTTCTACGCGGTTTGCGGCGCCGGTGGCGCCGCCAATGTCGGCGTCGCCTCCTATGTGGCGGGCGGCCACCATTCCTGGTGGCTCGCCGGGCTCGCTGGAGCAGCCGTGTCGGTCGTGTGGAATTACGCGATGTCCTCGATCTTCACCTGGTCGGGATCGCCCACGCCTGCGGCCAAGCCTCGGGTCGCGGTTCCCGCCGTCCTGCCTGCCGCGCGCTGATCCGCGGGCGCCCGCGCGCCCTGCCCTGGATTGGTCAATGCCCGAGCGCACCGCGTCTCGGACGGGCGGCCCGAAGGCAGGTCGGACTATCGACAAGGCAGTAGCGCTTTGTTATAGACCCCGCCTCCTGCGGGCGGGTGCATAGCTCAGTTGGTAGAGCAGCTGACTCTTAATCAGCGGGTCCCAGGTTCGAGTCCTGGTGCACCCACCATAAAATCAATAGCTTAACCGTAAATCATAAAAATCGCAGATTTTAGCGGACCCATAGCGGACCCGCCCAAAATTGGTTGCTGCTGTCACGGCGGAGACAAAAAGAAAGCCCCGCCGTCGCCAGCGGGGCCAAGTCTCTGGGAAAACGCAACTAGCCGGAAGCTAGTCGCGCGCTGAGCTTACCGCGATGGGCAGCCCGGCGCCATCCTGGCGGATGAGGCACGGCGGCTTACGGCCGCACCGCCGCCGTTCCGTTTCTCATCAAATAGCCTGATATTTCCGCCCGATACTGAGTCAGGACGGAGCCGCGCTGCCGCTTCACGCTGGTTAATCTCCCGGCCAAGCTCGCGTAGGGCGCGGTCCAGCGCGGAACGCTTATACAACGCTCCGGCCTTTTAGCTGGTTAATCACAGCGCCGCGATTCCAGCTCGGTTTGGGGAATTCGCTACTCGAGAAACGACGGTGAGTTTCCGTCCGGATCGAGGATGCTCATCTCGCCGCGCAGCACATTGAAGAGCTGTGGCAGGCATTCGACACGGGTGTATCGGAGGAATTCGCCGACCTGAGTTGTCTTGCGGGCCCAGACCGGCACGGTGTGTTCCGGGTCGGGCACCAGTGTGCGGAATTTTAGCATTTGGAAACGGCGCTCACCGCGACCGATGCAGGTTTCCCGCTCAAAAATCGGGCCGGGTCCCTCCCACTTAATCGCGAGCGCCACAAAAAGCATCAGAGGGGACGTAACTAGGACTAAGACGCCAGCGATCAGCAGATCCACCAAGCGCCTCATCTGGTCCAGCGCAACATCCGCGTAAGTGCGCCGGGGGAGAAGTCGGTAGCCGCGAAAACTGCGCATTGCCAAACCATACTCCTGCGGCTCAGGTCGAGCATTAGGAATTACTAAGGAAGGAAGGCCTTCTCTTAAAACTCACATAAAATTCCAACGCACGTCCATTGCCCAAATGGTTAACGGCCAGGATGTCGGAATGGCGAATCGAATACTGATCGGGCCAACCGTATCGGTGGAAATTGTCCACAGCCAAGCTGGGGATAAATCCCAAATGTCAGCAAAATGAGGCTGTTGACAGTATTGTGAATATCGGGGCAAAACAGAGTTGATATTTTTTTGTCTAGGGAACCATTTTCGATCTAGTCTGTAGTATTGGGTACATGCGACACGAGTTCGCACCGAGGAACCTACGTCAATGAGCACTTTCCCTCGTTCAGATGAACGTCGGACGAAGCTTCCGCTACGCGTCCAAGCTGAAAAGCGACTTCCAATCGGCCAATCGATGGCTGTTGTCGCCGGCTTGTCCATACTCTGCTGGGGCGTGGTGGTCTTATTCATCATGGCTGTGCGGGCGATCTTCTAAGTCGCACGGCAGCGTCAACGGCACCGCCTCTACGCGCGGGCTCTTCACCCTCCTACACAATCAGCATGTCCAACGACTACGGCGTTCGGCGCGTGAAGGCACCAGCGTCGAGCTAGCAGATGCGCCGGAACTGACTGTCCAGTCCAATGCAATGGCGGCGCTGCAACTGCGCGATGTCGAGACCGCCCTTGGCAAATTGGCCCTGGAGCAACGCCAGGTAATCCTGCTCGTCGGCCTCGAAGGCTTAGCGTATGAGGAGGTTGCCGCTTGCCCGAACGCGGGCCTTCCCCTTGTGACCAATTCTTGCCCGGACGGGGGTCCTTCAATGACATGGAGGTTCGACATGAAGATTCGCGACGTCATGACTCGCACCGCCGAACTCACAAGACCCGATGAAACACTGCTCCGCGCGGCGCAGATGATGAAGGCATGCGATTGCGGCGTCCTGCCGGTCGCCGAGAGCGATCGCCTCGTCGGTATAATCACGGACCGCGATATTGCGGTGCGCGGTCTTGCCGAGGGCAAGGGGCCGGACGCGAAGGTGCGCGAGGTAATGTCGCAAGAGGTCATGTACTGCTTCGACGACGAAGACATTCATCGCCGGCATTGTTGAACGCGCAATCGAGCCGGCCGTAGGCGCTCAGCGTGTCGTTGACCATGGCCTGCACGTCCCTCACCCGCGTCACGTCGCCGGTCAGCGTGACCGCCTGGCCGCCGGCAGTGTTGATCGCGCCACCGTGTCGCGCGCCGCGGCGGCATTGAAATCGGCGACGGCGACCCGCGCCCCTTCACGCACCATTGCGAGCGCGGTGGCGCGGCCGATGCCGCCGCCGCCGCCGGTCACGAGCGCGACCTTGCCGTCGAGCATTCCGGCCATGCGTTCCTCCTCAGCGAACCCGGACGGCGAGCATAGCGCGGCGCCGGGTTTACCGACAGAATGGCGGTACGCCGGCGAAAGCACGGAACATCAGACAAATGGCGACGCACTGGATCACCAAAAGAAAGCGGGTTTATGGGTCCGGACTCTAGTGGGGTAGCCGCCGGCGCATGGATGTTAAGGCCGCTGGCGACGATCGCAGGGACGCGCTGATCTGCAGGAGCGAACCCCGCACTGAACCAGCATACCCTATTCGAAGATCGCCAAACTCCCGGCGACTGGCACGTCCAATGGACTGACGATGACGGCGGTTTCGAGATGGCAATCTTCTCCGGCCCAAAAGAGCGCATCAACGGGCGATCATGTTCGCGGAGCGGTGCTATTAGCGGTTATGAAGAAGTCCGCACCGGCCAGCATTAGCGACGCCGCGGCGCACCTAGCTAAAGGTGCGAGGCGCGATCGGACCACGATTGCCAGTGATCCGGTTGCGCCCTTGCATTCTCCGCGATGCTAAGCGGCCCGCGCCCCCTCGTCTGCCTGGGCACTCTCCTCAACGCCCATCAGCCGCCGCAACTGATCACGGCCACGAGACAGGCGGGAGCGCACCGTTCCGACCGGTACGTTCAAAACCGTCGCGACCTCCTCATACGCCATACCCTCCAGACCGACGAGCAGGATGACCTCACGCTGCTCGGTCGGCAATTTGGCAAGAGCGCGTTCGAGATCACGAAGCTGGAGGGAAGGGACAGCGTTCGACTCGGCTGCTAATTCCGGTGCTTCGCTGAGTTCGATGCTGGTGCCCTCTCGCATCGAATGCCTCACGTCATTGACGTGCTGATTGTGTAGAAGCGTGAACAGCCAAGCGCGCAGATTGGTGCCGCGTTCCCAGAGGTGCTGCTTGGCAATGGCGCGCACGAGGCAGCTCTGGACGAGATCGTCGGCCCGAGTTGCGTCCCGGGTTAGCGCGCGCGCATAGCGGCGCAGGCGCGGGATTTGCTCTTCAAGCAGCCGAGCGAAGTCGTTCATCGGGAAACCCCATCATTGTTTCGCACCCCGCCGGGCAGGGCTCGACGTGACAG
>JBKOVT010000342.1:0-13050 GCA_046724035.1 Pseudomonadota bacterium
CTCCGGCTGCGGGATATAGGCGTCGACCGCCTCCATCAATTCCTGGATCGACTTGGCCCCGACCTCCGGGTCCTTGCCCTCCAAGGCGGCCAAGGCCGAACCCTTGACGACCGGGATGTCGTCGCCCGGGAAGCCGTAGGAAGAGAGAAGCTCGCGCACTTCCAACTCGACCAGCTCCAGGAGCTCCGCGTCGTCGACCATGTCGACCTTGTTCATATAGACGACGAGCGAAGGGACCCCGACCTGGCGCGCCAGCAGGATGTGCTCGCGGGTCTGCGGCATCGGCCCGTCGGCGGCCGAGACCACCAGGATCGCGCCATCCATCTGCGCCGCCCCGGTGATCATGTTCTTGATGTAATCGGCATGGCCCGGGCAATCGACATGCGCGTAATGGCGCTTGTCGGTCTCGTATTCGACATGCGCGGTCGAGATCGTGATGCCGCGCGCCCGCTCCTCCGGCGCCTTGTCGATCTGGTCGTAGGCGGTAAAGGTCGCCCCGCCCTTCTCCGCCAACACCTTCGTGATCGCCGCCGTCAGCGTCGTCTTGCCGTGATCGATGTGACCGATCGTCCCGATGTTGCAATGCGGCTTCGTCCGCGCAAACTTCGCTTTACCCATCGCTGCGGCTTCCTATTCAGTAGAGAGGACGACGACGATCTCAAAACGCCGGTACTTCGAAACGCCGGCACTGCATAACGCTGGAGCGGGTGATGGGAATCGAACCCACGTAGCCAGCTTGGAAGGCTGGAGCTCTACCATTGAGCTACACCCGCCTGTAATTCGCTCCGCCCGTCAGGCTAATACGGGTATGCCAATCCGGTCCCAAGGCCCCCTCGGCTTCTGATGATCGCGTAGCGCTGGTGGAGGGGGTAGGATTCGAACCTACGTAGGCATCCGCCGGCAGATTTACAGTCTGCTGCCTTTAACCACTCGGCCACCCCTCCGCGATCGCACGCTACCGGTGTCGCGCCCTGGGGGCCGCGGCACGCGCAGATAAGCGCTTCACCCGGGTTTGTCAACACGCCGAGCCGGCCGTTTGCGCTGCCTCTGGCCGGCGGATTGCGCGCGTGGTAGAGGCGCTCTCGGCGGCGCAACCCGGCCGCCGGTATTTGCCAACGAGCCGCCTGTGCGACCGCCGCGCCCATCGCAACACGAGTCTCGCCGCCGCCCGTTCAGACGGGGCTCAGACACCCGCAACACCGTGCGCGACGAGGATGGTCGAGCCGTCGGGCGCGCGCGTGCCAGGGGCGGCGACAACTGGCTGTACGGCCGGCACGCGGTCGGCGCGGCGCTTGCCAATCCGGCGCGGCGCTGGCGGCGGCTTGTCGTGCTTGCCGGGCAGGAGAGCGAGGCGGCCGCGCTGATCGCCGATGCCCTGGCCGAGCGGCACGGCGGTAGCCAACTGGTGGAGGCATTGGACCGTGCCGCTTTCGAGCGGCTGTTGCCGCAAGGCGCCGTGCATCAGGGCTGGGCTCTCGAAGTCGAGCCGCTCGAAAACGCCGATCTCGAGGATGTGCTCCGCGCCGTTGAGGTGAGACAAGGCCGCGCGACCGTCCTCGTGCTCGATCAGGTCACCGATCCGCACAATGTCGGCGCGATCCTGCGCTCGGCGGCGGCGTTCGGCGCCAGCGGCGTCATTGTTGCCGAGCATGGGGCGCCGCCTTCGACCGGGGTCCTGGCCAAGGCCGCATCCGGCGCGCTTGACCTCGTGCCGATGGTCCGCGCCGTCAATCTTGCGCGTGCGCTCGAGCGGCTGAAGGAGGCGGGGTTCTGGTGCTGTGGGCTCGACGAGAGCGCGCCCGCCGCGCTTGCAAGCCTCGATCTCGGGCAGCGCGTCGTTCTGGTGCTGGGCTCCGAAGGCGGCGGGCTGCGCCGTCTATTGCGCGAGCGTTGCGACTACCTCGCGCGGCTGCCGACCCGGCCGGAATTGCCGAGCCTCAATGTCTCGAACGCCGCCGCTGTTGCGCTCTACGAGCTGGCGCGTGGCGAGAGTAGGACCACCGGGCGATGACAGACATCTATGTCGATGCCGATGCCTGTCCGGTACGAGAGG
This sequence comes from Pseudomonadota bacterium, assembly GCA_046724035.1. Lineage (GTDB taxonomy): Bacteria > Pseudomonadota > Alphaproteobacteria > ATCC43930 > CGMCC-115725 > DATARH01. The sequence continues at coordinate 2,054 of JBKOVT010000342.1, forward strand.
AGGTGTATCGGGTCGCGACCCGGCTGCGCCTCACCGTCTTTGTCGTGTGGAACGGGTCGAGGCCATTGCGGCCGCCCGGCTTGCCAAATGTCCAGATGATCCTGGTCGACGATCGGGCCGACGCGGCCGACGACTGGATCGCCGAGCGCATCACCGAGCGCGACATCTGCGTCACCTCCGACATTCCGCTGGCGGCGCGTTGCCTGGCCAAGGGCGCGCGAATTGTGCCGCCCTCCGGACGACCCCTGACGCAGGCCAATATCGGGAGCGCGCTCGCTGGCCGCGAACTCGCGCGTCATCTGCGTGAACTTGGGGTGGGGGGCGGCGGACCGGCGCCGCTGAGGCAGCAGGACCGTTCGCGGTTTCTGAGCGCGCTCGACACCGCCGTGCAAGCGGCGCTGCGGATCCCGACACCGACCTAGGCGGGTTTTCGCGCGCAATCCGATGATCGGCGCCGTTTCGTCGAGACTAGAGAACTCGGCCGCCCACGGGCGGCGGCCGAGCTTTTAATCGGCGGCTTCGGTCTCGGAGACGGTGCCGAGGCGCATGCGCCAGCGCGAGCCCTTCTGCTCGGCCGCGGGCTTGTCGTGCGAGTCGGAGCCGTTCTCGGACGATTTCTCGCTGTCCGTCGAGCTCTTCATCTCGGTCCCGCCATCGAACGCGGACGAGTCGTCCTCCGCCTTCTCGGGCTTGCTGTCGCCCTTCGAAGGCTCGCCGCCTTTTTGGCCGGACACGAAGCTCACAGCGACGCGCTCGACCGTTTCGATATCGGCCAGCTCGGCGTCGATCCGCTTCACTGCTTCCTCGTACTCCGCCTTAAGCGTCGTACGCCGAGCCTCAAGCTGCTCTTTCGCCTTCTGGATATCGCTTCCGTTAAGATTCCACATCGCCGTCATCTCGAATCCGGTGATACGTTCATCCACTATTAATCGGCGCTCTGGTTAACAGAGACTTAATGCGCTCTGGTCTTTCGCGGGCTTTTAATTGGACTTTCAGCTTATTTATTTGTTCTGTGCAAAGGCTTGGGGCGGCGACCCGTCACTGCTCCATACCCCGGAATGGAAGGCGCGCGGGTCGTTGAAGCGACGGCGCGGCTCGGCTATCACGGTAAATGTGCCGGCTTAGCTCAGCGGTAGAGCAACCGCCTTGTAAGCGGTAGGTCGTCTGTTCGATCCAGACAGCCGGCACCATTAACGAGTCATTCTGCCGCCGCGCGGACCGGGAGCGGCGGCAGGGGGCGGCCGAGATTCGGCAGCAATGCCGTCAACAGCCCGATCAATGGCAGGAAGGCGCAGATCCGGTACACCGTTTCGATCCCTGTCACATCCGCGAGCGCGCCGAGCACCGCGGCGCCGACGCCCGCCAGCCCGAAGGACAAGCCAAAAAACATCCCCGAGACCATCCCCACCCGTCCGGGCATCAGGTCGAGCGCGTAGACGATGATCGCCGAAGAAGCGGAAGCGAGGGTTAGGCCGATGACGACGGTGAGAATAGTCGTCCAAAACAGGTCGGCATAGGGCAGTGCGAGAGTGAAGGGAATGACGCCGACAATCGAACCCCAAATCACCGCCTTGCGCCCAATTCGGTCGCCGATCGGGCCGCCGACCAACGTTCCGACCGCGACAGCGGCGAGAAAAGCGAACAGATAGAGTTGCGCCGCCTCGACCGATACGTCGAACTTATGGATCAGGTAGAAGGTGTAATAGCTGCCGAGGCTCGCAGTGTAGAAGGCTTTCGAGAACACCAGCGACATCAGAATCGCCACCGACCAGCCGATCGTGCGCCGCGACAAGCCGGCATGCAGTACCGGAGCACGACCGCGGTCGTGCGCCGGAGGGTGCTCGCGGCGGTACCAGTTTCCGACCATCACCAGAACAATCATCGCCAGCAACGCCGCCGACGAGAACCAGGCGATGCTGGATTGGCCTTTCGGGATCACAATCAGCGCGGCCAGGATCGGCCCGATCGCCGAACCGGCATTGCCGCCGACCTGGAACAAGGATTGCGCGAGCCCGTGCCGGCCGCCCGAGGCCATGCGCGCGACGCGCGATGCCTCCGGGTGGAACACGGCCGAACCGGTGCCGACCAGGGCCGCCGCCAGCAACAGCACAACGAAATTGTCGGCGTTCGCCAGCAGCAGCAACCCGATAAAGGTCGCGCCCATGCCCGCTGCCAGTGAATAGGGCTGCGGCCGATGATCAGCGAACAAGCCGACCATGGGCTGCAGCAGCGAGGAGACGACCTGCATCGCCAGCGTGATAAGGCCGATCTGCGCAAAGCTGAGACCGTAGGAATCCTTCATCATCGGATAGAGCGCCGGCACCAACGACTGCATCGTGTCATTGAGGAAATGCGAGAAGCTCAACGCCAGGATAATCGAGAAGACGGCGCGTTCCGCGATGGAACGGCTGTCACTCCTTTGGGCCGGCAGGCTGGTGGTCATCAACTCATCTCAACGTGCACGCTCTCGGCACATAGATAACCTGGAGCGGATCGGATTGCGCGCTATTCAGGCGCGCGCCGCGGCATGGCAGCCATTCGGACGGTTTGGCACAATTAGCCGAGTGCCTCGGTAAAGCCTCGGATCGTCTCCTCGATCGGACGGTGCAGCAGCGTCTCATTCGTATGGAGCGCGAATTCTGTACCCTCGGGCAGAACGCGCCGCGCCGGGCGGATCGCGATGCCGCGCGCCAGCAGGCGATGCGGGAGGTCCTTTGCTGAATCGCCGCTCACCTGCAGCAACGTGACGTTGGTCGCATTCGGCGGCCGCATCACGATGACCCGCGGGTGATCGCGAAGCGCATCGAGCAGCACTTTCGAAGCGGCTACCGCTTTGGCGAATCGTTCGGAGAAGCCGTCGAGAAAGTGCAACGCGACGGCGGCATAGGGCCAGACGTGTGGCAGGCCGCCGCCGAACATTCGGCGCTGATGATAGAGGCCCTCAAGGAGGGCGCGCGGTCCGGCCAGAACCGCGCCGGCTGCGGCGTTCAGATATTTGTAGAGCGAGATGTAAACCGTATCGAACAGCGCGGCGTAATCGGCCGGCGCCATCCTGGTATAGACCGCCTCGATCAAGAGCCTTGCGCCATCGAGATGCAGCCCGATGCCACGCTCACGCGCGAATTCGCAGATGCGGCGCATCTCATCGAAGTCGAACGCCTCGCCGGCCATGCGGCGCACCGGCGTCTCGATCGAGATCGCGCTTACCGGCACCGCGACGCGCGCCTCGAGCGGGCCCGCGATTTCCGCCACCGCCTCGTCGAGCGTGAAGGTGGCGCGGCCGGGCGCGAGCGGCACCAAATGGAGGCCGCTCAGCTGCTGCGCGCAGTCGCCTTCGTCGTTGAAGAGGTGACTCTCGCGCTGCACCAGCACGCGGCGGCCGTTCCGCGCCAAGAGCCGCAATGCCAGGTGATTGGCGAGGGTGCCGGTCGGCATAAAGACCGCGGCCTCCTTGCCGAGCAACGCCGCGATGCGCATCTCGAGCTCGGCCACAACGCCGTCGCGCGAATAATCGTCCGCGGCGATGCCGCGCCTCTCCGCGATCTCGGCGAGAAGGCTCAGATAGGCAGTCGGTGACAGCCCGAGCCCATCCGAGCGGAACTGGACGATCGGCTCACCGGCGATATCGGTCGGCATAACGACACTCCCGGCAGATTGCCTCGGCCCGGCGCTGTTCCTATCATCGCGGCATCTCGAACCCCAGCGCGGATGGCCATCATGGAAAAGAGACGCAGCATCGAGGTTGGCGGCGTCAAGCACGTCAACCCGATCCCAAGCGCGAGCCGGCGCGGGCCCTTCGTCGTGTCCGGCGCGATCTCCGGCGCCGATCCGGAAACCGGCAAGGTGCCGACCGAGCTCGATGCGCAATGCCGCAACATGTTCGACAATGTCCGGCGGATCATGACCGCGGCGGGCGGCAGCCCGGACGACATCGTCAAAATGAATGTGTGGATCGCCGACCGGAAATTGCGCGAGACGATGAACCGCTACTGGGTCGAGATGTTCCCCGACCCGCATTCGCGTCCCGCTCGCCACACGATCGCGCAGGCCGATTTCACGCCGCCGATGCAGATCCAATGCGACCTGCTCGCCGTGCTCGGGGAGTAATGCCGGCGGGGGATGCTGATCAATTTGCTGAAAAACCTGCTCGCGCTGTTTTTTGCGCTATTGCTGAATGCGGTCTTTTTCTGGCTGTGGGGCCGCTTCGGATATTCGTTTTGGCCAATTCCCTTGATAGTGCTGTTCATCGCCGCAGGTTTCATTCTTGCGCGGTGGGTACGCGAACAGAACCAGAGGAACTGACATGAAAATCGCGGATGTGCGCACAATCGCGCTGACCTGCCGTTGCGACCCGCCCTATGCCAGCGCCGCTGGGGTGCAGGCGCAGCGGGCCGCGCTGCTCGTCGAGATCGAAACCGATAGCGGCATCATCGGCATCGGTGAGGCCGGGATCGGCGGCGGTGTCACGGCGACCGTGATCGAACGGAGCCTCAAGCCGCTGCTCATCGGCGAGGATCCGCTATTGATCGAGCACCTCTGGCAGAAGATGTTCACGCGCACCCGGCAATACGGCCGCCGCGGTGTTTTCATGCACGCGATCAGCGGCATCGACATCGCGCTGTGGGACATCGCCGGCAAGATCGCCAAATTGCCGGTGTACCGGCTCCTCGGCGCGAGCCGCGACCGCGTCGAGGCCTATGCCAGCGGCGGCTTCTATCAGGAGGGCAAATCGGCCGCCGATCTCGCCGGTGAAGCGGAGGGCTACCGCGCTCGCGGTTTCAAGGGCATGAAGATGAAGGTCGGCCGCAATCCCTCGACCGGGACGCATTTGCGTCAACTCATCGGGCAAGCGGAATTCTGCGAAGTCGATCCCTCGGAAGATTTGGCGCGGGTCGGCGCGGTGCGCCAAGCACTGGGCCCGGACGCAAAGCTGATGGTCGATGTCAATTGCGCATGGAGCCCCGATTTCGCGATCGAGATGGGCCGCGCGATGGAGGCGCAGAAGCTCTACTGGATCGAGGAGCCGGTCGCCACCGACGACATCGACGGCAGCGCGCGTGTCGCCGATGCGCTCGCCACTCCGATCTCGGGCTACGAGACGGAGAACGGGCTTTACGGCTTCCGCCAGCTGATCGACCGCGGCGCGGTCGATATCGTGCAGCCCGACATCGCCTGGTCGGGCGGGTTCTCCGAGGGCCGCCGCATCGCCGCCTACGCCCAAGCGCATCACAAGATGGTGGCGCCACACGCCTTCGCAGGCGCGGTGTTGCTGGTCGCGTCACTGCATTTCGCGGCCGCGATTCCGAACGGGCTGCTGCTCGAATGGGATCAGAACCCCAATGGACTACGCGACGAACTCTTGAAAGAGCCGCTGCGGCTTGAGCCGGATGGCACGGTAAAGCTCCCGGAGCGGCCGGGGCTCGGCATCGAGCTCGATCGGTCCGTAGTCGAGCGCTACAGGACGGGATGATCGGCGGCGCGGTTCACGCCGCTTCGTTGAGCATCTCGACGATCGACAACGGCTTCAGATAAGTCCGCTCGAAATCGACGAGAGCTGAAAGCGCTTCGACGTCGTTGATGACGATCAGCTTGTCCTTGATGCAAACGAGCTTCTCATCCCGCAGGCTGCGAAGCACCTGGTTGACATAGGGCACGCTGAGCCCGAGCGCGTCGGCGATCAGCTCCTGTGTCAGCGGGAAGCTGAACGACCGCTCATCCGCGAGCCTGAGCCCCTGGAGCCGCGTCAGAAGCTCGAGCAGGAAATGGGCAACTCGTTCGAGCGCGTTCCGCCTTCCGATCGCGATCAGATGCTCGGCATAGATCGCCGTTTCGCACGAAAACGACCAGAACATCTTCGCGGCCAATTGCGGATGGGTATGAAACAGACCCATGATCCGCGCGAAGGGGACGGGGGCGGCGCGCAGATCGGTCAGCGTTCTGACCGAATAGAGCGCGCTTTCAAAGAAGCAACCGGGGACCCCCGCGATATCGCCCGGGAGCATGACGTTGAGCACATGGCGCCGTCCATCCCGCAACACGCGGTAACGTACCCCGACCCCCTCCATGATGATGAATAGTGTCCGGTACTTTCGTCCCTCGGCGATGATTTCCTGACCGCGCCGGAACAACCGGTTGCCGGACTGCAAATCACGCAAGAGCGGCAGCTCGCTGGCGGACAAGGGGACGCTTTGGGAGAGTTTTTGAGTCAGGGGCGCCGCGGCGCCCGCCCTGACGGGCAGCACTACCGATCCCATTTACTCGCCTTCCCGTTCATTGCCTTCCGGGAACTCCGACCGGCCGGAAGCCGGCGGTTTCCCGGTTGTCTTGTTGCGTCAGCAAGCCGCTGGCGAACTCAACCAGCTTCGGTGCAATCCCCACCCGCGGCAAGCCGGCCTAAGGGCAGTATTGGATAACTCTTCAGGTATCTGAATCAACTGCCGCAACGACAGGCTCGCGTATCGAGCGGAGCATCCCCTCGCCGGCCAACTATTCGGTTCAGGCGTAAGCGATGACCTCGCCGTCAATGGCGGGGCAGCGAGTAAGGGGAGGATGGGGGCGATGATGACGGGGCGGGCGACAGTAGCGGCGTCATTTGCATGGGCGGCGCCGGCCTTCCTGTTGTGCTGGTGTGGGACCGCGGCGGCCGACGAGCTTGCTGATCTCCGCGCCAACCAGGAGCTGCTGCAGCGGCGGATCGACCAGCTCGCGCAAGTGCCGCCGCCGGCGCCGCCGCCCGGCGGCCCGGGCGGGCCGGTGCTGGCCGGCAGCTTCCCACGGTCATTTGTGATCCCCGGCACCGATGTGTCCTTGCGCGTCGGCGGCCAAGGCGTCGGGACCGTGTTGTGGTACCTGAAGGGGCGGGCGCGCGGTGGCTCCCTCAACGGCCAGGGCGGGGAGAACGAGATTTTCACCGACGGCCAAGGCGGCACCGGCAACCTGCCCGGTATCCCGCTGAATACCCACACCTTCTCGGCGGGGCCAAATGCGCCGGCGGGATTTGGCCATTCGCGCAGCTCGACTTGGGATTTCTCGGGCAAGCAGACCCGTGTCTTCTTAGACGCGCGGACACCGAGCCCCTATGGCCAGGTCAAGGCCTATATCGAGTTCGATTTCGCGGCCTCGAACACGAACACGATCCTCAACAACAACCAGGGCAGCGTCAACGGCTACATTCCCCGCTTCCGCCAGGGCTATGCCGCGATCGGCGGCTTGCTGGCGGGCCAGACGCAAGGCACCTTCACGGACAACGATTCCGACCCCGAGCTGCTCGATTTCGGCGGCACGACAGCCTCGCTGTTTGTCGCGCGCACGCCACAGGTCCGCTACACCTATCCGCTCCCCTTGGGCATGTCGGTCGCGGTGTCGGCCGAGAACCCGAACCCCAACTACGCCGGACCGTTCGGCGCATTCTTTACCGATACGAACCAGATCCCGACCGAGGCTGCTTGCTCGGCCTTGACGACGCCGGCGATCACCTCGACAGCAACGGGTTCGGCGACGATAGGCGGGACGACGGTCGCCAACAACATCACGAATGCTTGCCTCGGCAATGCGGCGTTCTTCAATCCGTCGCAGGACATCATGCCCACCTTTGTCGCGCGGTGGCGCATCGAGCAGCCCTGGGGCCATATCCAGGCGGGTTTGTCGACGGTCCACTATGCGCTGAACGATGGCATGTTCCTGAACAAGCAGTATCAGGGCTATGGCGGCGCGCTGTCCGGCAATTTCTTCACCTGGGGCAAGGACAATCTGACCTGGAGCGCCGCGGCCGGGGACGGGCTTGGCGATCAGGTCAGCAACAATATCGGCGTGGCAACCAATTTTGGTGGTGCGCTGGCCGGTCAGGCAGTCAACGCGACGGACAGCCGGTCCTTCTTCACGACCAACCGCGCGCTCTACGACGCGTCGGTGCTGGCGACGACGATCGTCTCCTGGGGCGGTAAAGTGGGCTATCAGCATTGGTGGACGCCGACGCTCCGATCGACGGTCGATTTCAGCATCAACCACAACGATGTCCCGGCCTTCATCCAGGCGTCGGGCCGGGCGGCGGTTAACAAGGAGCTGAGCCTCGCGCACGCCAATCTGATCTGGAGCCCGGTGGCGTTTGTCGATGTCGGCATTGAGGCCGCCTGGGGCCATCGTGTTGTCGTCTCGAACCTGAAGGGCGATGCCTACACACTCCAGAGCTCGCTGAAATTCCGGTTCTAGTGCCGCGTCGGACATTGGCGCGGTTGCACAGGGGAACAGCCGGTGCTTCGGGTCATCGAGGGGCTTCCGGACAATGTCGTCGGCATCGTGGCCATGGGGAGGGTCACGGCCGATGAATGCGACAAGATCTTGATGCCTGTCATTCAAACCTCGCTGCGGCGGGATGGGGCTCGCCTCTATTACGAGATCGGCTCCCGTATCCCCGCGGCGAGGTGGGATGATCTGAAGATCGGTGTGGACCGTATCCCACGATGGGAGCGGGTCGCGGTGGTCACCGATATCGGCTGGATCCGGCAGACCGTAAAGGCGCTGCGGTTTCTGATCGGTGGTGACATCCGCGTCTTCACGACCTCCGAAGCAGGCGACGGCCTGGCCTGGATCAGGTCGCCGTAGCCACTGGGGCAGGTCATCGAGCTCGACCTGCCGCGCTAAGTCTCAGCTGATCCGCTGGCCACAACCAGCATCCCTGCTACATGCCTGCCGTTCGGGGATGCAATTCAGCCTCGGCGCGTAAACGGAACAGAGGCGTTTCAGGCCTCGTTCGGTAAACGAAACATCCTGAGAAGGCCGAGGACAAGTCTATGCGGCGCTGGATCAGGCTGCCCGCGCTCAAACCGCTGGCGCTGCTTGCCGCGGCTCTGCTGATCGCGGCCGGAGTCCACTGGCTGCTGCCGGCGGATGCGGCGCGGGAGCCGGCCGGCAGCGCAAACAGCGCACACACTGGCGCACAAACCGGACAAGCGGCAGGTCAGCCAGCTCAGCAGAAGCGAGCGGTGCCGGTGCTCGCGACAGCGGCAAGCGCGAGAGACTTCCCGATCATCATCCGTGGGTTGGGCTCGGTGCAGGCCTTCAACACGGTCACCGTGAAGAGCCGGGTCGACGGCCAGATCACCCAGGTCGCGTTTCAGGAAGGACAGCACGTCAAGGCGGGCGATGTCCTGATGCAGATCGATCCGCGCCCCTATCAAGCGCAACTCGCGCAAGCCACTGCGAACAAGGCGAAGGACGAAGCCAATCTAGCGAACGCGCAGCGCGATCTGGCCCGCTTGGCGGCGCTTTTGCAGACGCAATTGGCCGCGACGCGGCAGCAATACGACACGCAAAAGGCGCTGGTCGATCAGCTGACCGCGGCAGTTCAGGCCGATCAGGCGCAGATCGACGCGGTCAAGCTCAACGTGGAGTACGCGACGGTGCGCTCGCCGATCGAGGGAATTACCGGCTTGCGGCTCGTCGATGTCGGCAATCTCGTCGCCGCGAGCGGCGGGACGCCGCTCGTCGTCGTCACGCAGATCAAGCCGATCTACGTGACCTTCACCGTGCCGGAACGCGATCTCGTGCTGGTGTGGCAGACGATGGCGAAACATCCGGTGACGGTGCTCGCCTTCGACAGCGAGGATAGCCGTCAGCTCTCCGAAGGGCGGCTGACGCTCGTCAACAACGCCGTCGATCAGGCGTCCGGGACCGTCACCCTCAAATCGGTTTTCGACAACAAGAATGCCGCCCTGTGGCCGGGCGAGTTTATCAACGCGCATCTCGTCATCGACACCGTCAAGAACGGTGTGACCGTTCCGGCCGCAACTGTGCAGATGGGGCCGACCGGACCCTTCGTTTATCTGATCAAGCCGGACAATACGGTCGAAGCGCGGCCGGTCGCGGTGACCCAGGTCGAGAGCGGCACGGCCCTGATCGGGAAGGGGCTTGCGGCAGGCGACAAGGTCGTCGCCTCGGGTCAGGCCGGCCTGTCGCCGGGTGTGCAGGTCGCCGTGCAGCAGGGTCAGCCCGGCGAGATGAACGCAAAGCAGCCCGAGATCGGACCCGAGGGTGTCGGCAGTACCGGCATCAATACCGCGTCCTCGGGAGCCGGCGAGATCAAGCCGCGATGAACATTTCCGAACCGTTCATCCGGCGGCCGATCGCGACGGCGCTGCTGATGGCTGCGCTGCTGGTTGGCGGCCTGATCGGCTACAGCCTGTTGCCGGTGGCCGCTCTGCCGACCGTCGACTTCCCGACGATCGCCGTCAGCGCTTCGCTACCGGGCGCCAGTCCCGAGATCATGGCGTCTTCGGTGGCGCAGCCACTCGAGCGCCAGTTCGCGACATTGCCCGGCGTCAACCAGATCACCTCGTCAAACGTACAGGGCACCACGGCGATCACGCTACAATTCGACCTGTCGCGCAATATCGATGGCGCCGCATCGGACGTGCAGGCGGCGATCAATCAGGCGACCGGCGTGCTGCCGAAAAACCTCCCGAACCCTCCGACCTACCGCAAGGTCAACCCGGCCGACACGCCGATCCTGATCCTCGGCTTGACCTCCGATGTGATGACCCTGCATGAGCTCGACCAGTATGCCGACCTGAACCTCGCGCAGCGCATCTCGATGCTGCCGGGGATCGGGCAAGTCGTCATCTTCGGCCAGCAGAAATACGCGCCGACCATCCAGGTCAACCCGACGGCGCTGGCGGCGCGCGGTCTCGGCATCGACGATGTCGCGACGGCGGTCGCCAACAGCACCGTCGAATTGCCGCTAGGCACCTTGCAGGGGCCGCAGCAGGCCTATCAGATCGGCGCCAACAGCCAGCTTGTGCAGCCGAGCGCGCTCGGCCAGGTCATCGTCGCTTATCGCAACGGTGCGCCGGTGCGGGTCAACGATATCGGCCGCGTCGTGGACGGGTCCGATGTGCCGCTGCAGCTCGACTGGGTCAACAACCACATCGGGGAGATGATCGGCATTTGGCGGCAGCCCGGCTCGAACACGCTGCAGCTCGTGCAACAGGTCAAGGCGATGC
>JBKOVT010000164.1:0-4976 GCA_046724035.1 Pseudomonadota bacterium
CACGCGCGTCGATGGATCGGCGCTCAGCCTGTTGGCGAGCACGCAGCCGGCCGAGCCGGCCCCCACAATGATGAAATCCGCCTTCATGCGACTGCTCCCGTGTACCGCCTCAATTCTATGCTGGATTAAGGCTCCGCGTCCGTCGACTGCTCGCTGCGCCCGCGCTCAGGATGAGGCAATTCCTCGCATGCGATCAAGAACCCACCTCATCCTGAGCAGCGCCAAGGCGGAAGCGGGGGCGCGTGTCGAAGGACGCACCGCGCCGAAATGCAGCGCCCTTTCAGATGACCCTTTCGGTGCGAAGAACGGCGATCTCACGCTCGGAGAAGCCGCAATCGCGCAGGACCGCATCGGTGTCGGCACCGAGCGCCGGCGCGGCTCGCGACGGTGGCTCGGAGGCATTGTCGCGCACCGGGCCGGCGACCATCCGCGCGCGGCCGTAGTCGCGGATGCCGCCGCGCTCGCCGACAAACGGGTTGTCGAGCGCGGCTTTCAGATCATTGACCGGCGCCGCGGGCACCCTTCCGGCGAAATGCCGCAGCCACTCTTCGGTCGTCCGCGTCGACAGCGCCTCGTCGAGCAGCCGGTTCACCTCGTCGCGGTTGGCGAGCCGGTCCTTGAAGCTGCGGAAGCGCGCATCGCTCGCCCATTCCGGCCGGCCCAGGCATTTGCACAGGATCCGCCAGAATTTCTCCTTGTTGCACATAATAAAGATAAAGCCGTCCCGGGTGCGGTAGAGCTGGCTCGGCACCAGCGAGGGATGGCCGGAGCGCCGTTCGCGGGTCTGCACATGCCCGGCATTCAGATACCAGGTCGCGAGATAGGCGAGGTTTTGCAACGCCGCATCGAACAGGCTGACATCGAGGTCGCGCCCCTTGCCGGTCTGCCGCGCCGCAAGTACGCCCGAGACAAGCGCAAACGCCGCAAAGAGCCCGGTCATCAGATCGACGATCGACAGCCCCATCCGGGAGGGCGGCCCGTCCGGCTCGCCGGTCAATGACAGATAGCCGGCTTCGGCTTGCATCAGGTAATCATAGCCCGGCCAATGCGCGCGCGAGCCGTCGCGGCCATAGGCCGAGAGATGCGCGCAGACGATCTGCGGATTGGCCGGCGCGAGATGCACGTAAGTCAGGCCGAGCTTCTCCGGCAGGTCGCCGCGCAAATTATCGAAGAGCGCATCCGAGCGCGCCGCCAGCCGATGCAATACCTCACGCGCCCTCGGCTTCTTCAGATCTAAGGTGACGCTCTTCTTGTTGCGGTTGAAGCTGTGGAAGAACTGGCTGTCGTCGCTCTTATCGCCATCGCCGAAAAAGAATGGCCCGACCCGGCGCGCCATGTCGCCGCCATCCGCCGGGTTCTCGATCTTGATGATCTCGGCGCCGAGATCGGCCAATTGCATCGAGCCATACGGGCCGGCGCCATACTGCTCGACCGCGATGACCCTAAGCCCCGACAGGACCGGCAGCACTCTCACACCTTGTGCCGGGCGATCAGCTGACGGGCGATGATGATGCGCTGCAATTCGTTCGTGCCCTCGCCGATGACAAGGAGCGGCGCGTCGCGGTAGAGCCGCTCGACCATGAACTCCTTCGAATAGCCGTAGCCGCCATGGATGCGCATCGACTCCATGCTGCAATTGATCGCCGCCTCGGAGGCGAACAGCTTGGCCATCCCGGCCTCCATGTCGCAACGCTCGCCCCGGTCATAAATCCGCGCGGCGCTCTCGACCAGCAATCGCGCCGCCTCGACCTGCGTCGCCATGTCGGCAAGCTTCAGCTGGATCGCCTGGTGCTCGCAGATCGGCTTACCGAATGTCTTGCGGATCTGGCTGTAGGAGATCGCTTCGTCGAGCGCCGCCTTGGCGACACCGACACCACGCGCCGCGACATTGATGCGCCCGAGTTCGAGACCGGAGAGCGCGTGCTGCAGACCCCTGCCCTCCTGCTCCCCGATCAGCCGGTCGGCCGGCACCTCGTAATCGGAAAAGATCAGCTCCGCCGAGTCGAGCCCCTTGTAGCCGAGCTTTTCGAGTTTCTTGCTGACCGTGAAGCCCGGCCCTTTTTCGGCGAGAAACAGGCTCATGCCGCGGTGGCGCGGCTCGGCGCTCGGGTCGGTCTTTACGAGCAGCGCGAAGATCTGGCCGTAGATGCCGTTCGAGATCCAGGTCTTGGTGCCGTTGATGACGTAGCTCTGATTGCCCTGCCGGCGTGCCGTCGTGCGGATCGCCTGCAGATCGGTGCCGCAATCGGGCTCGGTCAACGCCAAGCCGCCGCGCAATTCGCCGGTCGCAAAGCGCGGCAGGAAATTTTCCTTCTGCGCCGGCGTGCCGAAGCGTTCGACCGCCGCCGCCATGATCAGATGCGAGTTGAAGATGCCGGCCAAGGACATCCACACGCTCGACACGCGCTCGACAATCTTCGCGTAAGTCGTCGCCGACAGTCCAAGCCCGCCATAGTCGGCGCCGATCGTCGCGCCGAACAATCCCAGCGCCTTCATCCCCTCGACGATATCGGCGGGGTAGATGTCGTCATGCTCGAGCGCGTGAACATGCGGCTTCACCTCGCGGTCGAGAAAGCGGCCGAGGCTGTCGAGGATCAGGGTGTCTTGTTCGGAATCGGCGGGCGTGGTCATGCGCGGCTCCCTTTCGGGCGCCACTCTATGTCAACTCGGCGGCCGCCACCAAAATCGGCAGCGCGGCGGAGAACCCTAGGCGGCGCTGCCAACCCCGGCCAAGGCCGCCCACCACCGCGCGAAGGCCGGCACGGGATTGCCCGGCCATAGGCGCGCACGCCGCCGCTCGGGCGCCGCCAATTTCCGGATGCGGCGCGCCACCTCGGTCGCACGCATCGTGCCGAGATAGCCGCAGCTGCACATGACGCGGTGCGCTTGGCGGCGCGACAGGCCGAAAAAGTCGATGCCGTCGCCGAACCGGTCGCTGCCCAGGCCGGACTGGCGCAATAGCGGGTCGCGATAGGCCACAGCCAAGGGCGAATTGGCGACGCGCAGCCCGTCCTGGTCGCGGGCGGCGATCAATTCGAGATCGTGGAACGGCCGCAGGCTCTCGGCGCCGCAAGCTTCCAGCACCGTCGCCCAGCGCTCCAGCTTTTCCTTTTGGGACATTGCTTCGGACATTGTCACCTCCTGCCGGTGCCTCGGAAACGGAGCGCTCGCGGGCGGGTTCCGTTCGGCAGACCCCACCCGTCAGCGCGGGACAGCCTTGTTGCGGGGTGCTAGCAAGAAGCGGCACGGCATCAGGAGGAAGCAATGGTCGCAATCGCGAAAGAGGTCGGGCCGCGGCATTTTCGAGCCAGTGCCGGTCGCTGTTTCGAGGAGTTCACGGTCGGCGATATCTACGAGCACCGCCCCGGGCGCACAATCAACGAGGCCGACAACACCTGGTTCACGCTCCTGACGATGAACCAGCACCCGCTGCATTTCGATGCCGCCTACGCCGTGAAATCGGAATTCGGCCGGCCCGTCGTTAACAGCTGCCTGACCCTGTCGATCGTTGCCGGCATGAGCGTTGCCGATGTGAGCCAGAAGGCGATCGCCAATCTCGGCTGGACCGACATCAAGCTGACCGCGCCGGTCTTTGTCGGCGATACGGTCTATGCCGAAAGCGAAGTCTTGGCGAAGCGCGAGTCGAAATCGCGGCCGAACCAGGGTGTGGTCACGGTCCGCACGACCGGCAAAAAGGCCGACGGCACGGTTTTTATGACCTACGAGCGTACCGTTCTCGTCCCGAAACAAGGATACGCAGTGGACGAGTAAGGGGAACCGCGGGAAACCGGCAGTAGTTAATAACGCATAACGATGCTGGAGAGGGACAAATGCTTCGCTATGCAATCGCAATTGCCGGCGCCGTGGCGCTGATTTCTACCGCTGCGTTCGCGGAAGTGGGCGACATGGGGACGACGAAGGTCATCACCAAGTCGTCGCCCGATGGGATGGCGCACAAGAAGGTCGTCATCCACCGCAATGATAACGCGTGGGGGCCGTCGAAGAAGGTCGTCATCAAGCGGCACGACGCCGGCTACGGCGCACTCGTGACGAAGAAGAAGATCATTCGCGGCGACAACATGTACGGCAGCTCGATGCCGCACCGCACGATCATCAAAGAGCGCTATTAACCGTTCTCGAACGGCAGTGCGAAGAGGCCCCGCGCCATCGGCGCGGGGCTTTCTTTTTGGGACGCGAACCTCGACAACTCGGCGGCATCCGGCCGATAACCCGCCTTCGCGAATTCGCGCGTGGAGGATCCGACAATGGCGCGCAACACGCCCCACCCGGCGACCTTGGCGGCGCAGGCGCTCGGCTGGATCGACCAGGGAACCGGCGCCGTCGTATTGCCGGTGCATACCGCGACGACCTTCCTGCGCGATCCCGACAACCAGTACCGCCGTGGCCGGAGTTACGCGCGCGCCGACAATGCCAGCTTCGACCAGCCCGAAGCCCTGATCACCGCGCTCGAGGGCGGCGCCACCTCGCTTGTCTTCGCCTCCGGCATGGCGGCAGCAATGGCGGTGTTTCACAGCCTGCCCGCGGGCGCGCATGTCGTTATGCCGGGGGCCATGTATCACAGCCTGCGCCGCCGCGTTGGCGCCTACGCGGGTGACGGCCACCTCGCCGCCGATTTTGTCGACATGACCTCGCTCGATGCGCTGCGCGCCGCGGTAAAACCGGGGCAGACAAAGCTCGTCTGGGCCGAAACGCCGTCCAACCCGCTCTGGTCGATTACCGACATCGCGGGTGCGGCCGAGATCGCGCATCAAGCGGGCGCGGTGCTCGCGGTCGACAGCACCGCGGCGAGCCCTGTGCTGACCCGGCCCTTGGAACTCGGCGCCGATATCGTCATGCATTCGGCGACGAAATACCTGAACGGCCATAGCGATGTCATCGCCGGCTCGTTGACGACCGCACGCAAGGACGATTTCTGGCAGCGCGTTGTCGCCACGCGCAGCGGCGATGGCGCGATC
>JBKOVT010000021.1:0-9099 GCA_046724035.1 Pseudomonadota bacterium
GGGCGTCAGCCAACGTCCGAGCATGTCGGCGATCTGCAATTCGTCGTATGGTTTGACGAGGAAGTCGTCCATGCCTGCGTCCAGACAGCGCTCCCGGACTTCGGCGAGGGCATGCGCCGTCAATGCGACAATCGGCGTGCGCGTGCGCGAATGCCCCACATCAGGTGCCCGCCGCATGACCCTCTCGATATCGCGAATGCGGCGGGTTGCGTCGAAGCCGTCCATGATCGGCATCTCGCAATCCATCAGGATCAGATCGAAATCCTCCTGAGCAAACAGCTGGACGGCGGAGCGTCCGTTGGAGGCCGTGACGACGGAACAGCCCATCTGCTTCAGAATGCCGCTCGCGACATCCTGGTTGACCGCATTGTCCTCAACGACAAGAACGCGGGCATCGAACCGCACCTGCGGTCCTGCACGGCTCTTGCGGATATAGAAGGAAGCAATGCCGTTCTCGCGCGAGCCGGAGGCGATTGATGCGAGGCAGTCGAACAACACCGAAGGCCGCGCGGGCTTTGTCAGCAGCGCGAACGCGCCGAGGTTTTCCAGGCTGTTATCGGCGACCGAGCCATCGAGCCCCATCAGCAGGATTACCTCGGGCCGGCTCTCCTGCTGCTCGATCCTGACCTTGCGTGCGAGCTGCACGCCTTCGGATGCCAGCCCCTTTACGTCGATGATCACGACATCGAACGGCTTCTCTTTGGCGTCGGCATCCTCTAATGTGGCCTCGGCCTCGGATGCCGATTTGCAAATCAGGCTGTCGATGCGCCAACTGCTGAAATAGCGCGACATCACCTCGGCGCTGACCGCATTCGCATCGACCGCGAGAACCCGCAGCGGACGGTCGATCGCGCGCCGAGGCGCGGAAGCAACCAGCCCCTCATCGCACCGCTCGAGACGCGTCGTGAACCAGAAGCGCGATCCCCGCCCGAGCTCGCTCTCGACATCGATCTCGCCGCCCATCAGCGAGACGAGTTCCTTGACGATCGAGAGCCCGAGACCGGTGCCGCCCTGGGAGCGGCTCATCGAGCGATCAATCTGATGGAAGGACTCGAAGATCCGCGACCGCTCTTCCCGGTCGATGCCGATCCCAGTGTCCTTCACCGAACACAGCAGCCTCGCGAATTCCGGCGTGCCGCCGGCGAGCGAGACCTCGACGAGGATCTCGCCGCGCTCGGTGAATTTGATCGCGTTGCCGACGAGGTTTATCAGCACCTGTCGCAACCGGGCGGGGTCGCCGATCACCCGATGCGGCACCTCCTCGCCGACAAAATAGATGAATTCGATGCCCTTGCTCGTGCAGCGCTCGCCGAACAGATCGGTTATTTCCGCGATCAGCTCACGCGGATCGAACTCCACCTTTGCCAGCTCGAAATGCCCGGCCTCGATCTTCGACAGATCGAGAATATCGTTGATGATGCCGAGCAGCGCCTGCCCCGACCCGACAAGATTGTTGACGAGCTGGCGCTGACGGTCATTGAGCGGTGTCGTCGCGAGCAGGTTGGCGGTGCCGACGACACCGTTCATCGGCGTTCGGATCTCGTGGCTCATCGTCGCGAGGAATTGCGACTTCGCGCGATTGGCCGCCTCGGCCTGCTGGCGCGCCTTGATCAATTCCTGCTCGGTGCGTTTGCGCTCGGCGATCTCGGCAGCGAGGCTCTGCGCGAGCTCGACCTGGCGTCCGGCAAAGGTGGCGACGAGCGCAACCGCCATGATCAGCACGACAAAGATCGTAATCAACGCCGCCAAAAACATCGGCGACGTCGCCATGGTGGTGAGTGGCGCATCTGCGGACGGGAAGAAGATCGAAGCCTGCATCGCGGTGTAATGCATGCCGGCGACCGCAAAGCCCATGAAAGGCGCAGCGAGCGCCGTGGCCGCGATGCGCGACGGAACCGAGCCGTGGAAGCGGAAGCGGATGCCGAGCGAAATAAAGGCGAGGCCCACCGCGACGACAATCGATACGGCAACAAGCCCCGGGTCGTAACGCAGCAAGGCCTCGGGCTCCATCGCCGCCATTCCCGAGTAATGCATCAGGCCGATGGCCGCGCCCATCAACACGCCGCCGACCGCTAGCCGCTTAAAGCCTGGGTCGGTGCGCTGGCTGATGACGTGCAATGCCACGCCGCTTGCGATGATCCCGGGGATCATCGAGAGCACGGTGCCGACCGGGGCGTAAGTGACGCCGCAGGGCAACGAGAACGCGAGCATGCCGATGAAGTGCATGCTCCAAATGCCGCCGCCCATAGCCAGCGCGCCAGCGCTCGCCCAGGCCCAGCGGGCGCCGCGGGAGTTAGACGCGACAATGCGTCCGGAAATCGACAGCGCGACAAAGGCGGCAAGCGTCGCGACAACGATTGACAGTGCGACCAGCCCGATATCGTAGCCGCCGGTATGCGCGGTTGTCGGATCGATCTGGTCGTAAACCGGCAGGAATCGCCAATCGAGATACAGCATGCGCGGCCTGCGCTGTCGAAGCCGCGGCGATGCTCGCAACTATTGGTAAATACTTGCTAAACGCAAGAAAATGCGGTCCGACAGATCAATCGAGCGGCGGCAGCCGCGGATGGCGCAGCGTCCGCGGCAAGATGCCTCGGACCCGCGGGTCCTCGAAGCGCAGCGGCCGCCGCGCGTATACCTCGAAACCCGCCTGCTGGTAGTAGCCGAGCGCGCGCGGATGGTCGAAAGTTCGGGTGTGCACCCAAAGCCGTTCGATAGGCCGGATCCAGGCGCGGTCGATCGCGGCCTGCAGCAGGAACGGCCCGAGCTTGCGGCCGATGAATTGCGGGATCAGGCCGAAATAGGCGAGCTCAGTTTCGTCCGGGGCGGCCGCGTCCAATTCGAAATACCCGGCCGGCACACCGCCGAGATAGAGGACGAAAATCTCGGTCGTGTCCTTTGTGATCTGCGCGGCGAGCGTCTCGTCATCGAGCAGCCGCCGCTCATACCACAGCCACGGCGTGCCAACGGTCTCGTAGAGATAGCGATAGAACGAAACCGTGCAGCCATCGGCGCGCATCAGCGCCAGCTTTGCGAACGGCGCTGGGATGCGCGGCAACACGGGCTTAGCCCGCATTTCGAGATAGGTGATGACGTCTTCGATCTCGGCCATGGCGGATAGCGCTATGGTTTGGCGGGCCCGGTCTCGATGGGCGTGTCGCCGGGTAGCCCCCATTCCGACCACGATCCATCATAGACCGCCGCGCCGGGATGGCCGATCAGATGGGCGGCGAACGCGACCGCGCAGGCGGTCACGCCGGAGCCGCAGCTCGTCACGATCGGACGGTCGAGCGCGATTCCGGCTTCGCCGAACAGGCGCCGCAATTCCTCCGAGCTCTTCAGCTGCTTTGTCTGGGGGTCGGTGACGAGGTCGAACGGCAGATTGCGGCTGCCGGGGATATGACCGCGGCGGCGCCCGGGCCAAAGCTCGTCGGCGGTGCCCTCGAACCGGCCGGCGGCGCGCGCATCGACGACCTGTTCGCGGCGAACGGTAATATTGGCTCGGATCGCCTCCTTGTCGCGCACCAGCTCCGGCCGAAAGCGGACGGTGAGATGGCGGGGCGGGATTTGCGGGAGGCCGGTTTCGAGCGCCCGCCCCTCGGCTTTCCATTTCGGCAGCCCGCCATCGAGCAGCGCGACATTGTCGTGGCCGAACAGGCGCAGCATCCACCAGGTGCGGCCGGCCGATGACAGACCCACTGTGTCGTAGACGATCACCCGGTCGTCATTGCCGATGCCGCGCTCGGCCATCTTTTGCGCGAAGCGCTCGGGCGAGGGGATCATATGCGGCAGGCTGGTGCCGGGCTGCGCGACATCGTCAATGTCGAAGAACACCGCGCCCGGGATGTGGCCGCGCTCGTAATTCTCGCGCGCGGTAGGCGTGACGCCAGGCTGCGTGTAGGAGGAGTCGAGCACCCGGACATGGGGGTCGTCGAGATGTGCGGCGAGCCATTCGGTGCTGACCAGCGCCTCGGGATGGGTGTAGGGCATCGCGCTACTCCGCGAAGGCAAGATTGATGCGGCGGTTCTGCCGCCCCTTGTTCTCGATCTTGCCGATGATAACCGGCCCGATCTCGGCGGTGTTGCGGATATGTGTTCCTCGTTCAGGTAAGATATAACAGACACTTACGGGGAGTTTGGCGGTCTGTTCCATCATAGATGCTACCCTTGGGCGCTTGTTCATGGTGGACTGCTATGGACAATTATAGCCATCGGACAACTGCCGGGCAGCCGGCAAAAAAAAGCCCCGCCGTCGCCAGCGGGGCCGGGTGATGTCAACAAGGGAACACATGAGCGAGCTAGCCGAAGCTAGCCCGCGCTGAGCTTACTGCGATCGGTTGCTGCTGTCATGGCGGGGACAAAGAAAGCCCCGGAGCGGGGCTCTTCTTTTTCCCGCCTCGCCCCGCTCACCACGAAATCCGCATCCTGTTCGCCCGACTTTAGTCTTCCTTAACCGTATCGCTTTACGGTCATACACGGTCGGCGATGCACGGAACGCCTGCCAGCTTGGTGACACTGAGAAGGGACGCGCCGGCGTGGGAATCGCAACCTAAACGGCGCGTCCTAACCTCCGTCCTATGTTGTTGCCGATCCGGCTGAGCAGGTGCAAATCTATGTACTTCCGAAGCACCTTCGCGCCGGTGAACGATATGACAAAGGCGAGCGGAGGCATGACCGACGCTGAGCGGATCGCCCGCTATTTCAAGCTGGCGGCGCAGTTCCGGGAATGGGCCGAGACTGAAACCAACGAAGAGGCTCGCTCGGGGCTGCTCGACATGGCCCGTCCAATATGATCGGTTGGTCAAGGCCGCGGCCGCTAGGCCGCGGGAACAGCCCTAGCCGAATAGACGGTTCACGGCTGCCGAGCATCAAAGAAAAAGCCCCGCCGTCGCCAGCGGGGCTCGGCTCCTGTGAGGTCGCGGGGATAGCTGATCTATGTCAGGAGCCGCTCGGCAGCATCAGCGATATCGCGCCACGCCTCGGCTCCAAGCGAGTCTTCCACGCCGTCCGCTATTTCCGCGCGTTCGCGGAGAATGCGAGGGGCATCCGCGCCGTGCCGATCGACGAATTCCCGGGCGGTTTGCTGGACGTTTGCATCATCGGGCGTCACCCAAATTCACGCTCGAAAAGGTGCGCCTCAGCTTCGCTGTTGAATCCGATCTCAAACCCGACATCGCCGTCAGCTTCGGCAATCGTTTTGAACGAGGCTGATTCAATTTTGCGGTGATCCAACCAAGAGCGGGCATCGCCCATGGCTTCGCTGAGCGAGCCACCCGGCTTCTTTTCGATACGCACGACAAATCTGGGCGTCAGCGCCATATATGCGCTCCTTTCTTCGCCTTTGAGGCGGGAGCGCTGGCTGCTCTCAGTTGGTGCCGCGTCTCAGGCTGGGACGCACCAATGAGTAAGCATACCGAATATCAGACCGAACAGCGATCGTTTCCCTACATTGGTTTTTATAGTGAAGCTGAGACACTGCTACAAAAAGAAAGCCCCGCCGTCGCCAGCGGGGCTCTTCTTTTTCACCGCCTCGCCCCGCTCACCACGAAATCAGCATCCCGCTTTCCGCATTCGGTACAGCCCAAGAGGCGGTGCTCACCAGCCATTAACTAACCCTTATCCTTAACGACCCAAACTCAGCGCGGCAGGTGGAGCACCGGACCCTGCTTGCTACGCCGGGCGTAAGGAGCCGAGCTGGGCACCATCGCTCACCAGCTCGGTTCTTTTTGGTCGTCTGGGAAGTGGACTGCCGCCGAGGCCGAGATCTATTCTGAACTTTGCCGCTCACTCGCTTTAAGGCCCCGAACCCGGATCGCATCCTCACCACGATAGCCGCGGGGTAGGCCAGCAACAAACCCGCTACCTGTAATCGGCTTGGTCGGATCGGTCACGTCAACGTTTACGCCCTGCTGCCGCCAATACTCACGAAAACGGCGCCAGCACAGGACGTTATGTTGTTCAATTTCCTCAAGGGTGGTGCCGTCACTCATCGTCTTAGTCGCCGGGTCCGATTCGGTTAACCAATATTATTGCGCAGGACTGCGACAGGCTCGATGTCGCCGCCAAAGCGACTAGCCGCTGCCGGAGTAAGGCCCGCGCCAGATTTCCGCACCCGCACTATCCAGCAAGATCACCTGTAAGCCGGATTTTCCAGCTACGTTGGGAGCGGGTACAGTTTGCACATGTTGCTTAGCAGCCTCGACATTGGGGGCAGTACAGGTGCCCCTTTCCAGCGCTTGTCCCGCATGACCGCCCTCAGGGACAATGTGATAGGCAAAAAACATTGCTCGCTCCAATCAGGAAAGTGCGAGGGCGCAAACCGGATCACTGGCAATCTTAGCGTCCGGTCACAGCCCCTCGCACCCTCGCAGCTCCAACCACGGGTCGCGATTGCCAGCGATGTCCCGCGGGGAGCGGCAAGCAGCCTCGTTTTAGCGGGTCCAGCTTGTCCGCCTCGCGATCGAGATCGTCGGCCATCTGCAGCCGCGGTACCGATATGGTGGCGACGCCAGAGCGCACGGCGAACTCGCGATACCAGGAGGCGAAGTCCCGGAGCCTGTTCGGGTCTGTCATCTCGGCAGTTCCTTCCGATGCTCGCGTCACGGTTAGGCAAATTCACGCTCGAAAAGATGCGCCTCAGCCGCGCTGTTAAAGCCGATCTCAAACCCGATACCGCTGTCAATTTGGGTAATCGGCAGGAAAGAAGTTGAGCGAATATCGCGATGATCCAGCCAGATGCGGACAGCGTTCATGGTTTCGCCGAAGGAACTTCCCGGCTTTTTTTCGATCTGCACAACGAATGGATTGAGCGCCATATCGCGCTCCTTTCAAGGCCCGTGAGGCGGGAGCGTATGGGGCTCTCAGTTGGTGCCGTGTCTCTGACCGGGCCGCACCAATGAGGGTACGCTACCGCACATTCGTAGGCGGCGATGAGCAATTTTGACCAGATGCCCCGCGCATCAAACGGTAGTCTGTTCCGTTGCCCCGAGCGCGATACATTAGGTGTCCCTCACCCCAAGGGAACCGTCGCCCCGCATGGCCTGCCCCCCCGGCCGATGGGGCTGCACTCGGGGCGACTGATACAACAGCGCGCGTAGGTGGCGCGGGTGGGGTGCGCCTTTGGCGGCAGATCGGCACGCCGGATGTACCGCCATAGCCTTAGATCGAGAGGTTTGAAATGAAAGGTGCTGCACTAGCCGTCATGCTGACACTCGGCGCGTTCGCTCTGGCCTCCCGCTCGCAAAGCTGCGCCTCATCCTTTGCCTGACACCGGCGACGGGGAACACGGGCCGATCTATTTGGCGATAGAGCGAGCCCTTTGGGCACTCGGGCCGGCGCTGATACTGCTCATTGTCTTAGGTTACCCGTCGCAACAAGCGGCTCGTCAACCGATCACCGCCGATCAAGCTATCGAGATCGCCGCTGAGAACGCCCGGTATTGTGAGAATTGGGGAATGCCGGCGGGCAGCGTCGGACACGCAGGCTGCATAAGGGATCTCGTGGCGATCCGGGGGAGAGCTGAACAACGCGTTCGCGATCAAATCGCGGCTGATTTCTGATCACTCAACGTCGCGCCCCGCTCACCATGAAATCGGCATCGCCGGCCGGACATGGGCGGCGGCCTCCGCGGGAACGATCCAGGGGCCACGCGTTAACCTAGGTTAAGGAACAACGTGCCGCGCCGCGGGCCTCCATGTAGAGGGTTACTTCCGGTCGTCTCGAAAGAGGCGGCCGTTTTCATTAGGCAAGCGGTAATCAGGCGGCGAGAGTGGCTTTGTTGAATGCGAGCCGCGAGCTGGTCGAATTCGTTGGCCAGGCGGTTCAGCCGCGCGCGGGACGGTTTTCGCGACATTCCGCTCGCCAGAGTCCCGTTAACCCACTTTCGAACTGTTCCTGAGACAAATTCGGGATAACCCTTCCCCGTGGCGGTACAGCCCCCCTGTTGCCGTCACCGGGACCGGCGCTCTGGAGTCGTAACACAACTCCCCGGGAGGCGCCGGCCCCGGACCAGCTCGTCCCGCTCACCGCCGCATCAACTCGCGGGCCAGCTCCTCGATAGCATTCCGAAAGTCTCTATTGCCCGGGACATCGAGTAGCTCATTGACGACCTTCTCCAGCGTGGCCGTATCGACATGGTGTCGGAGAGCCTTCGCAATCTCGCGCATCGTGTCATTGGAAGCGGTCACGTTGGAAAACTCTTCGCATCCCGCAGCGCGAACGCCCCCAAATCGGCATTCACGCGGATCGCCCTCGCTTTGGGGGGAGGCTGATGATCGCAAGGGGGGTGCGCCATCCCAGTGGAGGGGCGATCCGCGGCTGGGAGCTTGTGTCAACAACCGCGCCGAGCGACGATGGTGGGCGAAAACTCTCGCTCAAAAAGATCGGCGTCCTCAGAGTTGCTGAACGCGATATCTAATCCGATGCTGCTGTAACCGCCCGAGAGGTGGAAATCGACCGGTGTAATGTGATGAGCGGCGAGCCACAGCCGCATCTCGGCGAAACACTCGCTGAAATAAATTCCGGTGGGTTTTTCGACGTGGACGATGAGCGGCGGTAGAAATGCCATGTTGCTCATCCCTTGCCTTGCCACAGGGCTCTCAGTTGGCACCCAGCCTTTACGCCGCGCGGCACCAATGGTGTACGGTGTACCGGACGCTGGCGGGCCATTGATGGTCAAAATTGCTCAGCGGCGTTAATTTTATCCCGTTACGTTTCCCCGGACCTGGCTATAGGCGGTCTGAGGGACTCACCGCGCGTAGGTGGCGCGGGTAGAGTGCGCCTTTAGCGGCATTGATGAGAACCAATTACAGATCGGCACGCCGGATGTAGCGGCATAGCCTTAGATCGAGAGGTTGGAAATGAAAGGTGCTGCACTAGCCGTCATGCTGACACTTGTTGGCGCGTTCGCTCTGGCCCAACCTGCCCATGCCGTTGTTTGCGCCAAGGGGGTATATCGAGCCGGATGCGCCGGACCCAACGGGGCTGCGGTTGTTCGCAGGCCATACGGCTACCACGGCGGCGCTGCGGTGGTTCGCGGGCCAAACGGGGCGGCTGTTCGCGGACCCCGCGGCGGGGTTGCGGTCAGGCGGTATTAAGCCG
>JBKOVT010000149.1:0-14733 GCA_046724035.1 Pseudomonadota bacterium
GAGATCGGTACCCTCGTAGAGCCGGCCGCCGACCGAGGAGTATTCGCCCTCATTGTTCTCGCGCACGACATAGAAATCGATATCGCCCGGGGCGCGGCCCTTCAGCGGCGAGTCGACACCGGCGAGAAGGCGCACCGGCCGTAGATTGATGTATTGCTGAAAATGCCGGCGCAGCGGGATCAGGAGGCCCCAGAGCGAGACATGATCCGGCACCCCCGGATAACCGACGGCGCCCAGAAACACAGCATCGTACGGCCGCAGTTGATCGAGCCCATCTTCCGGCATCATGCGACCGGTCTTTGCGTAGGTCTCGCAGCTCCAGTCGAATTCACGCCACTCAAGCGCGAAACCATAGCGGCGGGCCGCCGCCTCCAACGCCTTGACGCCTTCCGGTACGACCTCGCGCCCGATACCGTCGCCGGCGATCACGGCGACCCGATATGTCCTGGCCATCGATTGTCTCCGCTCTGCGGCGGCAGATTAGCTCATTCCGCGGGCTTGGCGACCGCGCCGTTGTCGCGCCGGGCGGCTATTTGTTCATGTTCCAGATGTCAGTGGCGAGTTGCCACTGTCCGCCCATCTTCCGCCACACGACGACATATTTGCCGGTGACCTGCTCCGGCGGCTGCGCCTTTGTCTTGAAGCTGAACGTGCCGATCTCGCGTGCCGCCCCAGGCCCGAGCGACTGGACATCGACGGTCGTCAGCTTGGCGTCACCCAGCTGCTTCACCGCGCCGCCCCAGAACTTCTCGATGGCGTTGTGTCCCTTCGCCATCTCGGCGCCGGCGGGCAGCACAAACGCGTCCGGCGTGTACATCGCGGCCAAGATCTTGGCGTCGCCCTTGTTGAAGGCCGCCATCCATTCCGCATTCAGCTTCTCGATCGAGTTCTTGGCCTGAGCCCAGGCCGGCGGTGCCGACAGCAGGACGCAGCAGAGAAAAAGAGCAATGCGCGCCATTCGAAACACTCCCCGTTTGGGGCGGATTGTCCCGCGATTTCGCGCAATGCGCAATTCTCAGATCTCGATTCTGCCTTCCAGATAGAGGATGCCCCGACCGGCGATCGTGACGCGGTCTCCGTGGAGCGCGCAGGACAATGCACCGCCGCGGCGCGACAGCTGGCGCGCTTCGAGCCGTGTTTTGCCAAGGCGGTCAGCCCAATACGGAATCAGCGTGCAATGCGCCGAACCGGTCACCGGATCCTCGTCGACCCCCCACGCCGGCGCGAAGAAGCGCGACACGAAATCGATCCCATTCGCGCCAGGCGCCGTGGCGATGATGGCGAAGCGATCGAGCCGGGCGATCGCGGCGAAATCCGGCGTCAGGGCCCGGATCTCGTCGGCGCTCTCATACACGGCGAGGTAGTCGCGCGCGGACAGCACCGCCGAAGGCGCGCGCCCGAGTGCGGCAGCGAGGCCATCGGGCATCGGGCATCGGGAGGGGGGCCGGGCCGGAAAATCGAGCGCCAGTAAATCGCCCTGGCGCGAGACCGTGAGCGCGCCGGCCTGCTGCGTCTGGAACGTCACCTCATTCCGCTGCGGCATGAGCCAGCGGAACACGACAAAGGCCGAGGCCAAGGTCGCATGGCCGCAGAGATCGACTTCCGTCGTCGGCGTAAACCAGCGCAATCTGTATCCGTCGCCCTCGGGCACGAAGAAGGCGGTTTCCGAAAGGTTGTTCTCGGCGGCGATCGCCTGCATGACATTGTCGGGCAGCCATTCTTCGAGCGGGCACACCGCCGCTGGATTGCCCGTGAACGGCCCGTCGGCGAAAGCCTCGATCTGGTACAGCGGAACGCGCATCGCTCAATGTGCCCTTAGCGGATGAGCGTGATCGAGCGGGCCGTGGCCATGGCCGAGACCCGGCGCCGACGCAATCGCGCGCTGCACATAATCGCGGGCGCGCTCGACCGCTGCCTCGATTCCGAGCCCCTGCGCAACGCCGGTGGCAATCGCCGAAGCAAGCGTGCAGCCGGTGCCGTGGGTGTGTCGGCTATCGATGCGCGGGCTGTTCCAGACGCGCTGACCGTCGGCGGTCGCGAGCACGTCATAAACCGTATCGCCCGGCAAATGCCCGCCTTTAAGCAAGACGGCACGGCAACCCAGCTGGAGCAATTCTGTCGCCGTCCCGCGCATGATCGCAAGATCGGGGATGGCGTGACCGGCGAGCATTTCGGCCTCGGGCAGGTTCGGGGTCAGCACCGCGGCCTGCGGCACGAGAAGACGCTTCAAGGCGCCGATCGCGCCTTCCTCGATCAGCGGCGCGCCGCCTTTCGCAACCATGACCGGATCGAGGACGAGCGGGATGCCCGCGGCGCGTTCGGCGATCACCGCCGCGACGGTCTCGATGACCGTGGCATCGTGCAACATGCCGGTCTTCAGCGCGTCGGCGCCAAGATCATCGAGCACGATTTCGATCTGCTGCCGGATGAAATCGGGCGGGATCGGCAGGACGCCAAACACCCCGGTGGTGTTCTGCGCGGTCAGGGCGGTGACCGCGGTCATCGCGAAGCCGCCGAGCATCGTCACGGTCTTGATATCGGCCTGGATGCCGGCGCCGCCGCCGGAATCGGAGCCGGCAATGATCAATACCCGCCCGTTCATCCCAGGTTCATCGCGGCAAGCCAGGCATTATTCCGCGGCCCGCACCGGGGATTTAATGTCTTCGGTGCCTTGCGCGACGGAGAGGATCGTGGCGCAGATGTCGTCGACGACGCCGGTCAGCAAGCTTTCGTCTTCGCCTTGCGCCATGACCCGGATGACCGGCTCGGTGCCGGAATTCCGGATCACGAGCCGGCCCTCTTTGCCGAGCCGCTGTTCGGCGGCGGCGATCGCGCGTTTGACGCGCGCCGTTTCGAGCGGGCGGCCCTGACCGAAGCGCACATTTCGCAACAGCTGCGGCACCGGCTCGAAGACGCGGCACACTTCGCTCGCATGCTTGCCGGTCTGGACGATCGCCGCCAGGACCTGCAGCGCCGCGATGAGCCCATCGCCAGTCGTCGCGTAATCACTGAGGATGATGTGGCCGGACTGCTCGCCGCCGAGATTGCAGCCGAGGCTGCGCATCTTCTCGACGACATAGCGGTCGCCGACCGCAGTGCGGTGGAGCGCAATCCCCTGCTTCGCAAGACGGCGTTCGAGGCCAAGGTTCGACATGATCGTCGCGACCAGCGCGCCGCCCTGCAGGCGATCCCCATGCGCCATGTTTGTCGCGATCAACGCCATCAGCTGGTCGCCATCGAGAATGACGCCGCGCTCGTCGGCGACAATGAGGCGGTCGGCGTCGCCGTCGAGCGCAATTCCGATATCGGCTCGGCGCGCCAACACCTCCTGCCGCATATTCTCCGGCGACAGCGCGCCGCATTCGCGATTGATGTTGAAGCCGTCAGGCGCGACGGCAATCGGGAAGACTTCAGCGCCTAATTCCCAGAACACGGTCGGGGCGACCTTGTAGGCGGCGCCATGAGCGCAATCGACCACGACGCGCAGTCCGTCGAGCCGCAGCCCCTTCGGAAAGCTCTGCTTCACGAATTCGATGTAGCGGCCGCCGGCGTCGTCGAGCCGCTTGGCACGGCCGAGCTCCGAAGGCGCGGCGCGGCGCGTCGGCCCCTTGCTCATCGCGGATTCGATCCTGGCCTCGAAATCGTCGGACAGCTTGTAGCCGTCCGGCCCGAACAATTTGATGCCGTTATCGCCGAACGGATTGTGCGAGGCCGAAATCACGACGCCGATATCGGCTCGCAGGCTGCGCGTCAGCATCGCGATGGCCGGGGTCGGCAGCGGCCCGACCAGCACGACGTCCATGCCCATTGTGATAAACCCGGCGGTGAGAGCCGGCTCGAGCATGTAGCCCGAGAGCCGCGTATCCTTTCCGATGACGACAAGATGCTTGTGCGTGCCGTTATGCAGCGACTCGCCGACAGCCATCGCGACCTTGAGCGCCGTCTCGGGCGTCATCGGCTCGCTGTTGGCCGTCCCTCGAATGCCGTCGGTTCCGAATAGTTTACGCGCCATCGCCCCCGTCCTAACCCCCGTCTTGCTGCCACCCGGATAAACACCGGGCAGCGGGCGCCATCCTAGCAGAGAAGAATCGCCAAATCGTCAGCAGACGCGCGGTGGCCCCGACCGCGATCCGAGACAACTTACAGTTTGTGCGCTGCCTGAAATATCAGGTGAATATCAGGTCGGGCGGCGTTTCGATTGGAGCAGGCTAACCGCCGGGCTGGGGCTCGGGGGCTTCGAGACCGCTCGGCCGCCCGGAGGGCGGCACCGAGCTGCGCCGGCCTGGGCGCGGCTCATCCGAGGGCGCCGGGGTCGAGACATCGCGGACGATGCGCTCGCCTTTGATGACGCGGCGGATCTCGTCGGCGGACAGGGTCTCGTATTCGAGGAGTCCCTTGGCCAGCGCGTGCAACTCGTCGAGATGCCCGGTCAGGATCTCGCGGGCGGTGCGCTCGCCCTCGTCGACGATGCGGCGGATCTCCTCATCGATGACCTTGGCGGTCGCGTCGGAGACATTCTTGCGCTGCGTCACCGAATGGCCGAGGAACACCTCTTCCTCGTTGTCGGCGTAGCGCAACGGCCCGAGCTTTTCGCTGAAGCCGAACTCGGTGACCATGCGGCGGGCGAGGCCCGTGGCGCGACGGATATCGTCGGACGCGCCCGTGGTCACCTTGTCGGGGCCGAAGATCAGCTCCTCAGCGACGCGGCCGCCGAAGAGACTCGCCATCATCGCCTTAATCTCGACCTTCGACTGGCTGTACTTGTCGCGCTCCGGCAAGAACATCGTGACGCCGAGCGCGCGGCCGCGCGGAATGATCGTCACCTTGTGCAGCGGCTCATGTGCCTCGGCGTAGAGCATGCAGAGCGCGTGGCCCGCCTCGTGATAGGCCGTCAGCCGCTTTTCGTCTTCGGTCATGACCATCGAACGCCGCTCGGCGCCCATCATGACCTTGTCCTTGGCATGCTCAAACTCGCCCATCGCGACCGACCGCTTGCCGCGTCGCGCTGCCATCAGCGCGGCCTCGTTGACGAGATTGGCGAGATCGGCGCCGGAGAAGCCCGGCGTGCCGCGCGCGATGATCTTCGGATCGACATCCGAAGCGAGCGGCACCTTGCGCATGTGGACTTTGAGGATCTTCTCGCGGCCCGCGACATCAGGGTTCGGCACGACGACCTGGCGGTCAAACCGGCCCGGCCGCAACAGCGCGGGGTCGAGCACGTCCGGCCGGTTGGTCGCGGCGATCAGGATGACGCCCTCATTGGCCTCGAAGCCGTCCATCTCGACGAGCAGCTGGTTCAGCGTCTGCTCGCGCTCGTCATTGCCGCCACCCAGCCCGGCGCCGCGGTGCCGGCCGACAGCGTCGATTTCATCGATAAAGATGATGCAGGGCGCATTCTTCTTGCCTTGCTCGAACATGTCGCGCACGCGGCTGGCGCCGACGCCGACAAACATCTCGACAAAGTCCGAGCCGGAAATCGTGAAGAACGGCACATTGGCTTCGCCCGCAATCGCGCGCGCGAGCAAGGTCTTGCCCGTGCCGGGCGGGCCAACTAGCAACACGCCTTTTGGGATCTTGCCGCCGAGCCGCTGGAATTTCTGCGGGTCCTTCAGGTACTCGACGATTTCCTCGAGTTCCTGCTTCGCTTCGTCGATGCCGGCGACATCCTCGAAGGTAATGCGCCCGACCTTTTCGGTTAAAAGCCGCGCCCGGCTTTTGCCAAAGCCCATCGCGCGGCCGCCGCCGCCCTGCATCTGGCGCATAAAGAAGATCCAGACGCCGATCAACAGCAGCATCGGGAACCACGACACCAGAATGCCGAACAGGGAGGGCACGTTCTCGTCAAGCGGCGCGGCGGTGATGCGCACGCCCTTGTCGATCAGGCGGCCGACGAGGCCGGGGTCCTTCGGCGCATAGGTCGTGAAGGCGCGCCCGTCGGTAAAATGGCCGTTGATGTTGTCGCCCTGAATCGTGACGTCCGTGACCTGGCCGCGATTGACGTCCGCCACGAAATCGGAGAAGGCGAGCGTCGATTGCGGGCCGCGGCTCGATGACGTCTGAAACAGATTAAAGAGCGCGACGAGAAGCAGGCCGATGACGATCCAGAGGGCGAGATTTTTGCCGAAATTATTCACCGCCAGGGCCTTTCCCTACCGCCTCGGGGCACGCGCCCCGGTCGCCCGGCTCGCCGGGCTCTGCGCCAGCAAAACATAGGATGCGCCGGCAATTAAACAACTGTAAAGCCTGCATGCGATAGCCGATTTACCGGATGGAACGCGATCCGCGGCAGCTCGGTTGCTGCGGCGCGGGCATAGCCGAGATTCGTTACGGCGATGAGGCCGGTTTCGTCCCATACGGCCGGCAGCACGGGATGCAAAAGGCGCGGCAGCGCGCCATCATCCCGGTCGAAAACCGACCGCATTCCGGACTGGCCGAGGTAACCCAGCATCAGTTTCGAGGCTGCGTGTTGCGGTGGCGTCACACCGAAACGGCGGTCCCACAGCAACTCGCCCCCCGGGACGAGCCGCACGGGCGGCGCGGCGCGCGACAATTCGCGAAGGACCAGGAGCCGCCCGCGCCACGGCACGAAGCGGCAGCCGCCGAGCGTGCGGGCGCGCTCGGAGCACTCCCGCATGCCGGCGCGCAGGCGCGAGACGCGCTCCCGCCGCAGTGGATAGGCGCTGCCACCGATGCAGAGGGCGGCGCGGCTGAGCAGCCGGTCTACAAGCTCCGCCTCGGCACGCTCGATTGCAGAGGGATCGATTGCGGCAAAGCCCGCCGGATGAAGCGTTACTGCCCTGGCCAGCAACCGGTCGAGTTCCCGCTCGTGCGCGATGCGCTGGCGGCCGTAGTCGCGCAGTTCTGCGGTCGGCCGCTCGATATCCTCCGCGACGGTGTCGAGCCGGAGGCGGGCGCGCTCGAAGACTGGATTGCGGTTGCTCGGGTCGGACAGGAAGGGCTGGCGCTCAGCGTCGAGCAGCGCGGCAAGGCGCGCCTTCGGTACGGCGAGCAAGGGCCGCACCAGGCGCACCCCTGCCATCTCGCGGAGGGCGGACATGCCGGCGAGACCGTCGATGCCGCTGCCAGCCCGCCTACGGATCAGATAGGTCTCGGCTTGGTCCTCGCGGTGATGCGCGGTCAGGAGATGGAGGCAGCCTTGGGCGCGGCACCACTCCGCGAGCAAATCGTAGCGCGCCGCACGCGCCGCTTCTTGGATTCCGGTCGCGGGCTTCGGGTCGGACCACGCCAGCACATGATGTTCGACGCCGCGAGCCGCCATCCAGCCGCCGACCGTTTGCGCTTCGTGGGCGCTTTCCGGCCGCAGACCGTGATCGACGGTCAGAGCCGCCAATCGGCCGCCGCGCTCGCGCACCCAGCGATCGGCCAGGATCGTCAGTGCGAGACTGTCGGGACCACCGGACAGCGCGACGGCAACGAAGGGATGCCTCTCGAACCCGCCGATAGCGTCGAATGCCGCAGCCAGCTCCGCCAAACTCAGCGGCGCCGCCGATGTCGCGATGGTGTCGACCCAGGTCAGCAGCCGAGGCGCTTTTTTTCTGTCGAGGCGCGTTCCTTGATCGCAGCGCCCGGCGCCGGAAAATCATGGTCAAGCTGGGTCAGCGCGATGCAGGCGTTCTGCTTCTGATTGGCACGCGCCAATGCCATGCCCAGCTTCAACAATTCGTCGGGCGCTTTGGAGCTTTTGGGATAGCGCTTATAGCCTTCGGCGAAGGCGCTCGCCGCTTCGGCATAGCGGCCGCGCGTGTAATAGGTCTCGCCGAGCCAGTATTGCGCGTTGCCCGCCATCGGATCGTTCGGGTGCTGCTCGACAAAGGACTTCAGGGCCGTTTCCGCGGCGGGGTAATCCGCCTGCTTTAGGAGGCCGAAGGCGTGATTGTACTGCTCGCTGGTCGAGCCGCTCGGCAAGGGGCGGGCGGTTGACGGCGGAGCCGCCGCGGCGAGCTCCGGTCCGGCGGCAGGAACGCCCGGCGGGGTCAGCGTGCCGGCGACCGGGCTCGGTCCGCCGCGCGGCGGGGTCAGCGCGATCGGCGGGGCGAGCGGTCCCGCATCGGGCGGCCCAGGCGGCATAAACGGGCCACCGGCCATGGCGCCGGGATCCGGCAATTCGCGCCCCGGACCGGTCGAGCCGCGCGGCCGCGGCGGCGGAGGCGGACTCCCGGCGGCGTAACCGCCCGATCCCGGCGGCATCTGGCTCAGCCGGGTGTCGGGGTCGCCACCGCCCTGCTCGACGCGCTGACGCAGGCGATCGAGCTGGTTCATGAACTCCTCGACCCGGCCGGTCAGCTCACGCATCTGCGTTTCGATGCGGTCCATACGCAGCTCGGCATTCATCGCGACGCCGGGATCACCGCCGCCCGGCACGGGAGCCGGCCCGCCGCGATAGACCTGCCGCTGCAACATATTGAGGTCGCGCTCCAGCCGGTCGAGCCGATCGTAGGTCGAGCGGTCCTGGGTATACGCCGGCATTGGCAGCGCGGCGGCGATGCCGAGCGCCACACCGAAACACGTACAGGGCAACAGCGAATGCCGGAACATCGACCGGAACATCAACAGGGGCCTCGTCAACGAGCGGGTAAGCCAGCGGGCAGCGATTGTCTCGCCCATTCGCGCGCGGCAGCCCGCACTCGTGTGGCGAATCCGAAATTCGCCACATCTGAGAGCCACGTTTTGAGCGAATTTTGGATTCCAAGCCACACGAGCAACTTTATGGAATCTAGTGTGGTTTTGGATTTGAAGTTCCCAACCCAGCCGGCATCCCATACCGTGGGAACTTCAAATCCACCACACTAGCGCGCCGGCAGCCTTGCTGCCCCAGCCAGCTAGTAGGATCGGTTTTGGGCAAAAAGAGGGCGCCCACGGCCCACCGCCGGTCGAAAATGGGTTAACTCGCCCGCCGACCCAGCCTTCAGCTGATCCCGCCTCAATTGACTGTCGTGACGCCGCGCCGGTTCTGGGCATAGGACGAATCGTCGGAGTGCGGGATTTCGGGCCGCTCCTTGCCATAGCTGATCGTCTGTATGCGGCCGGCCGGGATGCCGAGCGCGACCAGCACGTTCTTCACGGACTGGGCGCGGCGCTCGCCGAGCGCGAGGTTATATTCGCGCGTGCCGCGCTCGTCGCAATGACCCTCGATCGTCACGGCGACATTCGAATACCGCCGCAGCCATTCGGCTTGGCGCCGCAATGTCTCCTGCCCCTCCGGCTTGATGTCGGCCTGGTCGTAGTCGAAGAACACGCGATCGCCGGCGGTGGCGGCGAGATCCTGCTGGGAGCCCGGTCCGAAGCGCGAGCTGCTGATGCCGCCCGGCCCCATCCCGCCCGGTCCCCCCGGCGGCGGTTCGGGT
Organism: Pseudomonadota bacterium; assembly: GCA_046724035.1. Taxonomy (GTDB): domain Bacteria; phylum Pseudomonadota; class Alphaproteobacteria; order ATCC43930; family CGMCC-115725; genus DATARH01. Next base: position 9,366 of record JBKOVT010000149.1, read on the forward strand.
GCATGGCTGCAGGCCCCCAGCAGCGCGAGCGTGCCGGCGACAGCGACAATACGTGCAAGCATCGATGAACCCCCCTCTCGATGGATGGTCTAAGTCAGACGGAATTTTCGCGGAACTGCGGGCCTAACGGAGCAAGGGCGACCAGGCCGGGTCCGAAGCATCGCCCGGGGTGTTGACCTCGCGCTGATTGCTGCCGGTCAGGTCGATCGTAAAGAGCCGCGACGAGGCGGCTCGCCCGCCGCCGGAACGGCCGCCGCGAAAATACATCAAAACCCGCCCGTTCGGCGCCCAGGTCGGCCCTTCGACGAGAAAATCCTCCGTCAGGAGACGCTCGCCGGAACCGTCCGGCCGCATCACACCAATATAGAACGACCCGCCGTCGATCTTGGTGAAAGCGATCAGGTCGCCGCGCGGCGACCAGACCGGCGTCCCGTATTTGCCCGAGCCAAAGCTGATGCGCTTGGCCTCGCCACCGCTCGCATTCATGACGTAAAGCTGTTGCGAGCCGCCGCGGTCGGAGTTGAAGACGATCCTGCTGCTGTCGGGCGCGTAAGAGGGCGTCGTATCGATCGCGTTGCCGTCAGTCAGGCGCATCGGCTGCCGCGTCCGCAGGTCGAGCGCATAGATGTTGCTGGCGCCGTTCTGGGTGCGGCTGAAGACGATGCGGTTGCCCTCCGGCGAGAAGCGCGGCGCGAAGGTCATGCCGGGGAAGTCGCCAAGCGCTTCCTGCTGGCCGCTGTCGATGTTGCGCAGATAGACGCGCGGCGTGCCCCCGGCGTAGGAGAGATAGGTGATTTCCTGCGCCGAGGGCGAGAAGCGCGGCGTCAGGACGAGGGCCCGCCCATCGGTCAGGTATTGGTGGTTGGCGCCGTCCTGATCCATCAGCGCGAGGCGCTTTTCGCGGTGCTCGGCCGGGCCGGATTCGGCGATGTAGACGATGCGGGTATCGAAATAGCCGTCCTCGCCAGTGATCCGCTTGTAGATCTCGTCCGCGATGATGTGCGCGATACGCCGCCAATTCTGTCGCGTCGTCGTATAGGCAAAACCGGCAAGCTGCTGCTCGGCGCCGACGTCCCATAACCGGAACTCGACGCGGTAGCGGCCGTCGCCCTGCCCCTGGATCGAGCCCGTGACCAGCGCCTGGGCATTGATCTGACGCCAATCGGCAAAGCGCGGTCCCTCGCCCGCCGAGACGTTCTGGATAAAGCTCTGCGGATCGAGCGGCCGGAACAGGCCGGAGCGCTCGAGATCGGCCGACACGACCTGGGCGATGTCGCGCCCGGCTTTCGACTCGTCGGCGCCGCCGCCGGCAAAAGGCGGGATCGCGATCGGCATAGGCTCGACCTTGCCGCGCGTCACGTCCAGGCGGAGCTGGGCGAAAGCCGGTGAGGCCGCGAGCAGCAGGGCGAGGACGGCCAGCGCCATGCGGACGGCGCCGAGCATACGAAAGCTTCGCGTCATAAAAGATCCTTCGGGCTGAAACTGACGACCAGATCCTTCCAGAGCTCGTATTTCCCGGCCGGGACGCGAAGGGGGGTGCATTCCGGGGCGAAGAAGGCGCGGCGCGCACTTTCGGCGGCGGCGCGGAAGATCGGATCGACCCGGCCGTCATCGATAATCTTCGCCTGCTGCGCGACGCCGTCCGGGCCGACCGAGACGCGGATCTCGATGACGAGATCCCTGGCGTCGCGCGCGCCGATCGGCACGTTCCAGCAGTGGTAGAGCTGCTCGCGCAGCAGGTCCATCTCACTGGCCGTGAGCTGCGCGCCGAGCGGCGCCTTCGGCTGCGAGGAGGGCGCCGCGGCCGCGGCGAGCTTGTGCGGCCTGGGCGGCGCGTCGTCGGCTTCGGCAACCTGCTCGCGCGTCAAGTTCTTGAGCAGTGAATCGAAGGCGGCGGGCGACGGCTTCTTGCTGTCCGGTGTCTCCGGTTTTCTGGCCTCGACAGTCTCCGGCTTCTTCGCTTGCAGGTTCTTGAGCATCTTTTCGAAGGCCGCGGGGTCGGTTTTCTTGGGTTCGGCGCGCGGCACATGATGCACGACGCGCTGCGGTTCATGCCGCGGCTTCGGTTCGGGTGGCGGCGGGGTCGGGGCCTGTGCCTCGACCGGCTTTGGCGGGGGCGAGGGTGGTGTCGGCTTGACCTCCGGCTTCGGCTGCGGAGGCACCGGGGCGGGCGGTGGCGCCGCTGCCGAGGGCGGTGGCGCGGGGACGGGCGGTTCCGGCTTCAGCTCCGGTTTCGGCGCGGGAGGCGCGATCGGCGCCTCGGGCTTGGTCTCGGGCTTCGGCCGGAACGGGTTGAGCTGGGTGGCGCGGGTCTCGGGCGCGATCGTCACAAGATCTACGGCGATCGGCATGTCCTCGGCCGGCTTGTGCCGGAACAGGTTCGGCAGCCCGAGCAGGATCAGCAGGAACAGACCGATATGCAGCCCCGCCGAAAGGGCGATGCTGCTCCGGGGCATCCGCTCCGAGGCCGACGATGTCTCCGGCGTTGCCGCAGGCGGCGGCACGCTGCGCTCTGCCGTGATCGCGCTCATCCCCGCCATCCGCCCGGATATCAGCGCCGGGTAGAGCTGCCCGGCCGGGGAGACGCCGCCGCGGGTCGGCCCTTCGGCGCCTCGGCGACGAGCGAGACCTTGCGGAAGCCGGCCGAGCTGACGAGGCTCATAACCTCGAGCACGCGTCCGTAATTGATGTCCTTGTCGCCGCGCACATAGATGACTGCGTCGGGATTGGCGCCGGTGATCGCCTGCAGTTTTGGCACCAGCGCGTCGGTCTCGATCGTGGTCTCCTGCACGTAGATGACGCCCTCGCGGTTGAGCGTGATGACGAGCGGCTCCTTCGGCTCGTTGATCGCCGGCGCCTGTGTCTGCGGCAGGTCGACCGGCACACCCACCGTCAACAGCGGCGCCGTCACCATAAAGATGACGAGCAGCACCAGCATGACGTCGACGAGCGGCGTCACGTTGATCTCCGACATCGGGCGGTGGCGGCTGCGGCCGCCCCGGCCGCTGGCGCGAACCGCGCCGCTATAGACGGGGGAGGCCATCCTCAGGGTCTCTCGTCGAGCTGACGCGACAGGATCGCGCTGAATTCCGAGGCAAAAGCCTCGAGACGGCCGGAATAACGGCCGAAATCGCTCGACAATTTGTTATAGGCGACGACCGCCGGGATCGCCGCGACGAGGCCGAGCGCGGTCGCGAACAGCGACTCGGCGATGCCGGGCGCGACGACGGCGAGACTGGTGTTTTTCGCGGCGGCGATCGATTGGAAGCTGTCCATGATGCCCCAAACCGTGCCGAACAGGCCGACAAAGGGCGCCGTGGCCCCTACCGTCGCGAGGAAGGGCATAAAGCGCTCGACCCGCTCCATCTCGCGCCCGAGCGTCACATTCATGACGCGCTCGATGCGCTGCTGAAGGCTGGCGCGCATCGTCGCCGTGCCGAGAAGACCCTTGGCAGCGCTGCGCCGCCATTCGCGCATTGCCGCGGCGAAGACCGAGCTCATCGGGTCGTGCGGGCGTTGGCCGACGCGGTCGAACAGGTCGTCGAGCGAGCCGCCCGACCAGAACGTCTCCTCAAAGCTCGTCGCGGCGTGCTGGAGCCGGCGTATGCGCAGGCTCTTGTCGAAAATGATCGCCCACGACCAGAACGAGGCGGCAAGCAGAAGCAGCAGGACGAGCTTGACGATGCTGTCGGACTGCAGGAACAGCTCGAAGACGGAGAGGTGCTGGGTCACGGTTCCGGGAAGTGCGGTGGCGTCTAAGGGTTGCATTGATGGCGGCCTTTTATGGCGTCATTTGGACAATCGAAGGCTTTATGAGGGCAGCTCGATGAGCGCGGCGCGCAAGCCAGAGGGCACGCGGCGCGGCCGGCCGTCGTGCCCGACGCAGGCGACCAGCATGTCGATCTGGACGAGGATGGCCTCGTCGCGCCGGATCTGCTGATCCAGCAGCAGCGTTGCTCCGCCGATCTCCATGACCCGCGTATGCACGGTCAGGGCATCGTCGAGCCGCGCCGGGGCTCGGTAATCGATCGAGCAGCGCCGCACCGTGAACAGGGTCCCGATTTCCTTGGCTATCTCGCTATGGGCGAAACCGAGTTCGCGCATCATCTCGGTGCGGCCGCGCTCGGCGAATTTGAGGTAATTGGCGTAGTAGACGATGCCGGCCGCATCGGTGTCCTCGTAATACACGCGCAATGGCATTCGGTGGGCGGCGCCCGGCGTAATTGTGTTCGGTTCCTTCATTCCACGTCTGGCTCCAACCGGAGCAGGTCGAGCTGGCCGGGGAGGCTCGCCGGCATCGACAGATCGAGATGGCGGTAAGCGATCTCGGTCAGCATGCGGCCGCGCGGCGTGCGTTGCAGGAAGCCCTGCTGCAAGAGGTAGGGTTCGATGACTTCCTCGAGGACGTCGCGCTGGTCGCCGAGCGCTGCCGCCATCGTCTCCACGCCGACCGGGCCGCCGCCGTAATGCTCGGCGATTGCGCGCAGATAGCGCCGGTCCATCGCATCGAGCCCGCGAGGATCGACTTCGAGGCGCAAGAGTGCCTTGTCGGCGGTCGCGGCATCGACGCTTGTCCAGCCGCTGACCGCCGCGAAATCGCGGATGCGGCGCAACAATCGCATCGCGACGCGCGGGGTGCCGCGCGCCCGACGGGCGATCTCGGCGGCGCCGTCCGGGGTCAGGTCGAGCGCGAGGAGGCGGGCGCCCCGCGCCAGGATCAAGGCCAATTCGGCCGGCTCGTAGAATAAGAGGCGCAGCGGGATACCGAAGCGCTCGCGCAACGGCCGGGTGATCAGCCCCGAGCGGGTCGTCGCCCCGACGAGCGTAAAGGGCGGCAGGTCGATGCGGATCGAGCGCGCGCCGGGGCCCTCGCCGATGATCAGATCGAGCTGAAAATCCTCCATCGCCGGGTAAAGGATTTCCTCGACCGCTGGCGCCAAACGGTGGATCTCGTCGATAAACAGGATGTCGCGCGGCTGCAGATTGGTCAGCACCGCGGCGAGGTCGCCGGCCCGCTGAATGACCGGGCCGGAGGTGGCGCGAAAGCCGACCGCCAATTCACGGGCGACGATCTGCGCCAGGGTTGTCTTGCCGAGCCCGGGCGGTCCGAAAAATAGCACATGATCCAGCGCCTCGCGGCGGCTGCGCGCGGCATCGATAAAGACGCGCAGATTGTCGCGCAGCTGGCGCTGGCCGACGAACTCGTCGAGTGTCGCCGGCCGGATCGAGGCTTCCGGCGCATCCTGCTCGGCGCGCTCGGGGGCGATGATTCGGGCGGCCGCGTCGCTCATCGCGCGGCCCCTTGCGTCGCGGGCTGACCGAGTTCCTGCAGCCCGGCGCGGATCAGCGCGTCGAGCGCCGCCTTATC
>JBKOVT010000187.1:0-14821 GCA_046724035.1 Pseudomonadota bacterium
CGGCACCCGCACTTCGCCGCTCGATGCCGGCAATTTGAACCGCAGCTTCCCCGGCGATCCGGCCGGCGGGCCGACAGCGCAGATCGCCTATTACATCGAGCACGAAGTGCTGCCGCGCTGCGATTTCGTGCTCGACATCCACTCCGGCGGGAGCTCGCTGACCTATCTGCCGAGCACCTTGGGGCGGCGGCCCGATACCCCCGAGAAGCTCGAGCGCGCGATCGAGCTGATGCGCGTCTTCGGCGCGCCGATTGGCTATCTTGTCGATGGCGGCGGCTGGGGCGACATGACCTTGACCGCGGCGGCACATCGCGCCGGCGTCCGGCATATGAGCACGGAGCTGGCGGGCGGCGGCCAGGTCACGCCGGCGGCGTTGCGCATCGCCGAAGGCGGCGTGCGCCGCGTCCTGCATGCGCTCGGCGCACTGACGAGCGAACCGCCACGCGCGGAACACGCGACGCGGCTCATGCAGCTCAGCGGCCAGGATTATTATTGCTATGCGCCGGAACCGGGCCTCTTCGAGCCGCTCGTCGAGCTCGGCGCCGAGGTCGAGGCGGGCGCCGCCGCGGGCGCGATCCACCCGCACGACACGCCGTGGCGCGAGCCGGCGATCGCCCGCTTTTCGCGCGCCGGCACCGTCGTCTGCAAGCGTGTCCCGGGGCGGGTCGAGCGGGGCGACTGCCTTTATCATCTCGTCACCGAACTCGTGCGCTGACGCAAAGAGAGAGCGGTTCAGCTTGAGGATAGCCCTCTAAGCGGAAACGCAAGACGCAACTCAGGATTTCCCAGCCTAAAGCCGTCACCTGCAATTGCAGGTTTTTTTTCAGGCGAATTGCGCGCGTGAGTTGAACAAGCCGGCGAAGACGCTGTCGAACCCGTCTCTCCATTGGAATGCCATGGACAATTCTCCGTTGGCGGCGGATGAGCACAAAATAAGAACATTACCCGCGCGCTTCAAGCCCCGCCCAGCGCATTTTGTCTTATGGGCGGGCAAGGGATAGCGCGAGCGAAGGCACGCCGAACCCATGGGCCCCCTCCGGTCCCCCCGGACCAAATCCGGGGTGGCCACCTCCCCCGCTGACCGCGGGGAGGATCCAGGTGGCGGCTTCTATCGCATTGTCGGCATCACGTATTCGGCGCCGGCGCGGATGCCGGTCGGCCAGCGCGCCGTCACGGTCTTGAGCCGCGTGTAAAAGCGCACGCCCTCGCTGCCATAGACCGCCATGTCGCCAAACAGCGAGCGCTTCCAGCCGCCGAAGCTGTGAAATGCCATCGGCACCGGGATCGGCACATTGATGCCGACCATGCCGATCTGCACGCGGCTGGCGAATTCGCGAGCCGCATCGCCGTCGCGGGTGAAGATCGCGACGCCGTTGCCGTATTCGTGATCGCTCGCGAGCTTTGTCGCCTCGTCGAACGTATCCGCGCGCATGACCGACAAGACTGGGCCGAAAATCTCCTCCTTGTAGATGCGCATCTCGGGCTTCACGTCGTCGAACACCGAGCCGCCGATAAAAAAGCCGTTTTCGTAGCCTTGCAATTTGAGACCGCGTCCATCGAGGACGAGCTTGGCGCCTTCCTTGACGCCGAGATCGATATAGGAGCGCACCTTGTCGTAATGCTGCTTTGTGACGAGCGGCCCCATCTCGGCTTCGGGGTCGGTGCCCGGGCCGATCTTCAGCGCGCGGACGCGCGGCACGAGCTTGTCCATCAGTCTGTCGCCGACCCCGCCGACCGCGACCGCGACCGACACCGCCATGCAGCGCTCGCCGGCCGCGCCATAGGCCGCGCCCATCAGCGCGTCGGTCGCCTGGTCGAGATCGGCGTCGGGCATGACGACCATGTGGTTCTTGGCGCCGCCCAATGCCTGCACGCGTTTTCCCGTCGCGGCGGCGGTCGTGTAGATGTATTCGGCGATCGCGGTCGAGCCGACAAAGCTGACCGCGGCGATGCCGGGATGATTGAGGATCGCGTCGACCGCCTCTTTGTCGCCATTGACGACGTTGAAGACGCCGGGCGGCAATCCGGCCTCGGCGAGCAGCTCGGCGATGCGGAGACCGGCCGACGGGTCGCGCTCGGACGGCTTCAGAATAAAGGTGTTGCCGCAGGCGATCGCCATCGGAAACATCCACATCGGCACCATCGCCGGGAAATTGAACGGCGTGATGCCGGCGCAGACGCCAAGCGGCTGACGCACCGACCAGCTGTCAATGCCGCGCCCGACCTGCTCGGTGAACTCGCCCTTCAACAGATGCGGGATGCCGCAGGCGAACTCGACGACCTCGACGCCGCGGGTGATCTCGCCCTGGGCATCGGAAAATACTTTGCCGTGCTCTTCGGAGATGACGCGCGCCAGCGCATCGTGCTCGCGAGCGAGGATTTCGAGAAACTTGAACAGGATCCGCGCCCGGGTCAGCGGCGGGGTCGCGGCCCAGCCGGGGAACGCGGCGGCCGCGGCTTTGACGGCGCTGTCGATTTCGGCGGCATTCGCGAACGCCACCCGCCGGACCTTCTCGCCGGTCGCCGGGTTGAACACATCGCCCGAACGCCCGCTCGCACTCTGGACGCGCTTGCCATTGATGAAATGAGAGATGTCGCTCATGCGCTCCTACCCGCGGGGCTGAATTGGCTCTTCGCGCCATCATAAAACGGCGCGCTCGCCGCGGTCAGGAGATTTTCTAGAGCACCAATCCCCGCGCCTGGGACCAGCCCGGCCGGCGGGATGGGTCAGAACCCGTGAAGCGCCGTGTAGACGGACAAGACGGTCCAGGCCAGAAAGGTCGCGAGCCCGGTCCAATAGAACAGCGGATACATGAACTCCCCTGCACAAAGCCCGCCGCAGCCGAGCGGCCTCACAACTGGGTTATAAGCGAGGCGAGGCACGTTTTTCCCCGTCTGATAGTTCGAATGCGATTTTCTCTGCTTCACGCAGCGCTCTCGACGGCGCGGCGGTTTCGCGGGAAAGTCGGCGCCGCACAAAAAGGTGTAAAGGTCCGCCATGGCGTTGAGCGATGCCGCCTCGCGCATTCCGGTGACGGTGCTGACCGGATTTCTCGGCAGCGGCAAAACGACGCTGCTCGATCATGTGCTGAAGCAGCCCGACATGGCCGCAACCGCGGTCATCGTCAACGAGTTCGGCGAGATCGGTCTCGATCATCTCCTGGTCGAGAGCGCCACCGACGACGTCGTCTTGCTGAACAGCGGCTGCCTGTGCTGCACGGTGCGCGGCGACATCGTCAATACGCTGACCGATCTCTTCGTCAAGCGCGTCAAGGGACAGGTGCCGTATTTCACGCGCGCCGTCATCGAGACGACCGGTCTCGCCGATCCCGCGCCGGTGTTGCATGCGCTGCTCTCGGACCCGATCGTCGCCGAGCGCTACATGATCGACGGCGTCGTGACGACGGTCGACGCGGTCAATGGCGCCGGCACGCTCGACCGCCAGGTCGAGGCTGTGAAGCAGGCCGCAATCGCCGACCGGCTCATCATCACAAAGACCGATCTCGCCGATCCCGCCGCGGTCAAATCGCTCGTGTCTCGGCTCACCGCGCTCAATCCCGGCGCGCCGCAGCTGCAGGCCGCACAAGGTGCGATCGATGCGCGTGCGCTGTTCGGGCTCGGACTATTCGATCCGCAGACCAAAAGCGCCGATGTGCAGCGCTGGCTCAACGACGAAGCCGTCGCGGCATACCGCGGCGCCGAGCCACATGACCACGCGCACGAACATCATGACGACGTCAATCGCCACGATGCGCGGATCCGCGCCTTCTGCATCACGCGCGACAAGCCGATCTCATGGAGCGCCCTCTCGGGCTGGCTCGATGCGCTCGCCTCGATGCGCGGCGACGATCTGTTGCGACTGAAGGCGATCGTCGCGATCGCGGAGAAGCCGGATCAGCCGGTCGTGTTGCACGGCGTCCAGCACCTGTTCCATCCGCCGGTGTTGCTGCCGCGCTGGCCGAGCGAGGATCGCCGCACCCGTATCGTGTTCATCACGCGCGATCTGCCGCGACAAGCGGTCGAAGAAAGCTTTACGGCCTTCGCCGAAGCCGACCCACCATTTGCCCCGGCTCGGTTACCGAACGATTCCTGAGCGTCACACTGCTGTCGCGAAACGCCCCGATGCTGGCGCGCGTTGGGGGTAGCCGAAGGTTTCGTTAAGCCCGCGCTCGTTAAGGCTTAGCCCGCGTCGCGGCATCCCTGCCGCCGCGCCTATCACGATCGGCTGCAGCCCCGAAAACTGGCAATGAGTCGAGGGGAAAGCATGAGCTATCGGATCTCGTATTACGACGCGACGCAGTCATCGCTCAACAAATGGCGCAATCAGGACGGCGCGCGCACCGAGACTTTCGCGACCGAGCACGAGGCGCTGCGGCGGGCGCGCGAGTTGCTGGAGGATGACGAGGTACAGGGCATCGTCATTACGGATGATTGCGGCACCGCGCTCGGAGGCATTCGGCTCCAGCTCAAACTAGGCTTCACTCCCGTCGAATAAGGCAAAACTTCCGAATAAGGCAAAACTTCGTTTTTCCGCCATGGGCGTGAACCGCCGGGCGCGGGCGAATGTTGTCCAGGTGCACGCCCCTTCACCATGAGGGCGGAGGATTCGCGGAATGCCGTTCGACGGGGCCGGTTTCGGCTACAACGAGTCGCTGCACAAGCTCGATACGGTCATCGATCTGCTGGAGACGCCCGACCGCTGGTGCAAGGGCGCTCTGCGCAGCCATGACGGGCGCTATTGCATCCGGGGCGCGATCCGGGCGGTCAGCGGCTCGGATGTTCTCGAACCCGCGATCCTGCAGGCAATCGGCCAAGTCGCCGGCCGACGGTTCCGCCGCATTGAAGCCTTCAACGATCACCCGAACACGACGCACGACCAGGTCGTCTCGGTATTGGCGCGGGCCCGCAGCAATCTCGGCAACAATCTTGGGGGCCGCCCGTCGATGGACTTGGCGAGCCGGTTGCGCCAACCGGTCCTGTCCTTGCGCGCGTGGTGCGACCGCACGCTGAGCTGGGCGAGCAATTAGCCGCGACTAGCCGGATCTTCGGCGCCTATCCCGACGGGGTGCCGCTCGACGCGGCGCCGGCCCATTGTCGCGCTTCTTCGAGCAGGCGGATCACCTCCGCATCTTCGGTCTGCCGGAAATCGCGGTAATGCGGGCCCACCGCATAGAACGGGTCGGGGGTCGCGAGGCACACCACCTCGTCGCACTCGCCCCGGAGCTCGGCGAGACTTTCCGCCGGCGCGACCGGGACCGCGAGCACGAGCCGCGCCGGATTATGGCGCGCGAGGCCGCGCAATCCCGCCTTGACCGTGGCGCCGGTCGCGATCCCGTCATCGATGACAATCGCGACCCGCCCCTTGGCCGAGAGCGGCGGCCGATCGCTCAGGTAATTCTGCCGCCGCCGCTCGATCTCGGCGAGCTGGCGTGCCTTCTCGGCTTCGATATAGCCCGGGCGTGGCGCGACGCCTCGCACGACATCCTCGTTCAAGACGAGCTGCGGATCCTCGCCATCGACCACCGCGCCGAGCGCCAGCTCCTGATGCCCCGGCGCGCCGATCTTGCGCACCAGCAGCACATCGAGGGGCGCGGTGAGCGCCTTGGCGACTTCAAAGCCGACCGGCACGCCGCCGCGCGGCAGCGCCAGCACGAGCGGCCGATCCTGCCGACAGGCTGCCAACGCAGCCGCGAGCTGCCGCCCGGCATCGCGGCGATCGCGAAAGAGCGGCTCAAAAAACGGCATCCTATGCGGCTCCTTCGCCGCGGCGAGCTGTCGGGGCGATGAGCCGTCCCGGCCATAACCGAGGATCTCTGTGGCGCAATCATCGGGGCGCCACGCCGATCGCGACGACTTGCCTCTGTCCGGGAAACTCGCTGGGCCGAGCCGTGGTTCCGGCGATTGCGGCGGCTTTGATCGCGCCAGCTCGTAGTACAGGCCAGCTAGTAGTACAGGAACGAGTTGCGGAAGAATTTGGCGCAGACCTGACGGAGCCTGACCAGCACCCGGACCGGCCGTCGGGTCGGCTCGAAGGCGACCGCGACCGCAACCCCTTTCAGCGCCTCGCCATAATAGGGCGAGAAGCGGCTGACCTCCGGCGCGGCGGAAAAACCGTGCACGATGCCGCGCGGAACCGCGGAGACGATCGACGCTTCGACGCGCCCGAGGCTGCCGGTCTCGACAAAACTGCGCATTTCATCGCGCTCTTCGTCGACAAAATCTGTCGGGGTGAGGGCGACGACGACGCTGCGCGCCGGCCCGGCGGGATCGAATTCGTCGCAAGGCGCTGCCGCCGATGCGGGGCCGGGCGAGGCGACTAGTAACAGGGCGGCGCCCATCGCTGCGCAAGCCAGGTTCCGCCGATGCCGCATGCTTCCCTCCATCAACCCTGGCCTCTATCAACCCTGGATTGCGATATTAAACGGTTTGACGAGGCGGGCCCGGAAAAATTTGCGCGCGCCGGGGCCGCGCCTTATGGCGGGTCGCAGGCGAAATAGGCGATCCCCGGCGTCGTATCGACGAGACGCGGCACCCGCGCATGGCTGGCGCAATGCTGTTTTGCGACCGGCACCGCATTCGCGATATCGCCCGAATACACGACCTCGGCGGTCGTGGCATCGCCGCTCTGCAGAAACGGCCGTTGCGATAGGCAACCGACGAGCCCGGCTGCCGTCGCGCAGACGCAAAGCAGGATGGGCAGCTGGCTCACGCGGGTGGTGGTCTGCCGCCGCGCGCTCGGCAATCAGCGCCCGCCGGTCTGCGCCGGCGGGACGGGAAAGCTCGATAGAGTGACGCTTTGATCGACTGCGAAGCTGGCCGCGGCTACGACCGCAAACAGGATCGCAATAACCAGAGCCCATGCATTGCCGCTGCCTTCGGCGGGACCCGCACGATGAAAGAGATGGAACGCTGTGCCCGGGCTCATCCCCGATCTCCTCGAACGATGCCTCGGGCGCCTCGCCGTTTCGGCGAATGGCAACACGTGGCATTCGCGTCGTCGCTGCACGAGATACGCTATTCTGACCCGGATCATCCCCCGAATTCCGAGCGAGGATGGCTGCCATTCCAGGTGCGAATGGCTCGCTCGACGGCGACGCGCGCGAAAGCGGTTCCGTGGAGAGGCCTTTAACCGCCGCTCCCGGTTCCCTAAGATCAGTCGCCTCGCACGTCCCCCTGCGAAAGGTGAGGGCAGTGACCCTGCGCACTCCATACTTGCTGTTCATCGGCGATGCCCATGACCAGCTCGCCGCGAAAACCGCCGCCGGCATTGCGTTTTGGCGGCCGGAGATCTGCCTCGGGCAGCTTCGCATGCCGGGCTGCAAGGCCGATCTGCAGCTCCCCGACATGACGATTGAGGAAGCCGCCGCGGCCGGGGTCAAGACCGTCATCGTCGGCACGACCACGCGGGGCGGCGTGCTCGGCCAAGGCTGGGAGGGCTTGCTCGTGCGGGCGATGGAGCTCGGCATGGATCTGGCGAGCGGCCTGCATCACCGCCTCTCCGACATCCCCATCCTGCGCGAGACGGCCTCCCGGCTCGGACGCCAGATCGCCGATGTGCGCCACCCAAGCCGCGAATTCGAGATTGGCAACGGCAAGAAGCGTCCGGGGAAGCGCCTGCTGACGGTCGGCACGGATTGCTCGATCGGCAAGATGTTCACCGCGCTGGCGCTCGAAAAAGAGATGCGCGCCCGCGGTCTCAAGGCAGATTTCCGGGCGACCGGCCAGACCGGCATCTTCATCGCCGGCGACGGTGTTTCGATCGACGCCGTCGTGTCGGATTTCGTGTCGGGCTCGGTCGAATGGCTGTCGCCGGCCAACGATCCCGACCATTGGGATCTGATCGAGGGGCAGGGCTCGCTATTTCACGCCTCCTATGCGGGCGTGACCTTGGGGCTGATCCATGGCGCGCAGCCGGACGCGCTCGTCATGTGCCACGAGCCGACCCGAAAGCACATGCGCGGCCTGCCGCATTACAAGCTGCCGGATCTGAAGCTGTGCATCGAGCGCAATATCGAGGCGGCGCAGCTGACGAACCCGGCGGTACGCTGCGTCGGGCTCAGCATCAACACCGCCGCGCTCGATCCGGCCGCGGCGCGCGACTATCTGCGTGAGACCGAGCACAGGCTTGGCCTCCCCTGCGTCGATCCGGTGCGCAGCGGGGTCGGCGCCATCATCGACCACCTGCTCGACTGACTCGCCCTATGGCTCCGCACCCGCAGCGCCTCAGCGTGACCCGCCGTGCCTGGCCTTTGGCCCGGCCGTTCGCGATATCGCGCGGCAGCAAGACGAGCGCCGAAGTGGTGGTCGCGGAAATTTTCGACGGCGATGTTCGTGGCCGCGGCGAGTGCGTGCCGTATCCACGCTATGGCGAGAGCGTCGACAGCGTCGTGCGGGCGCTCGAGGAGATGCGCGGCGCGGTCTTTTCCGGGCTCGACCGCAAGGAGTTGCAGCAGGCCATGCCGCCCGGCGCGGCGCGAAATGCGCTCGACGCCGCCTTCTGGGATCTCGACGCCAAGCGCAACGACCGCCGGGCTGCCGACCTCGCGGGCCTCGGCACGCTGAAGCCGCTCGTGACCGCCTATACGCTGGGCCTCGACACGCCGGAAAGAATGGGCGAGGCCGCGGCGGCGCAACGCACCCGGCCGCTGCTAAAGCTGAAGCTGACCGGCGACGGCGACGTCGAGCGGGTACGCGCGGTCCGCCGCGCCGCGCCGGCGGCGCGGCTGATCGTCGATGCCAATGAAGGCTGGGGTGAGCGCCATCTGACCGAAGTGATGCCGGCGCTCGCGGAGCTCGGCGTCGAGCTGATCGAACAGCCCTTGCCGGCCGATCGCGACGAGGCTCTGGCGCGGGTGCCGCACCCGATCCCGATTTGCGCGGACGAGGCCTGCCACACCGCGGCCGATCTCGACCGGCTCGCCGGCAAATACGACGCGATCAACATCAAGCTCGACAAAGCCGGCGGTTTGACCGAGGCGCTCGAACTCGCGGCCGCGGCGAGGGCGCGCGGCTTTACGATCATGGTGGGCTGCATGATCGGGACCTCGCTTGCGATGGCGCCGGCCGTGCTTGTGGCGCAGCAGGCCGCCGTCGTCGATCTCGACGCGCCGCTGCTCTTGGCGAGCGACCGAACGCCGGGGCTGCGTTATGAGGGCAGCACCCTCTACCCGCCGGAGCCCGCGCTTTGGGGCTGACCTTGTGGGCGTGATCTACGCGCCGGAGAATCTCGACGAGGGGATCGAGGCGCTTGCCGGCGAGCTGGTGTTCCGCGCCATCCTCGACCGCGCCGGCGTGCCGCGCTTCCGTCGCCGCCGAAATGGCTTCCCGACGCTCTTGCACATCATCCTGGAGCAGCAGGTCTCGATCGACGCCGCGGCGGCGATGCACCGTCGCCTCTCGGGTCTCTGTCATCCGCTTGCGCCGGCACCGTTCCTCGCGCTCGACGACGCAACGTTGCGCGCCTGCGGCTTCAGCCGGCAGAAGATGGATTACGCGCGCCGCTTGGCGGAGGCGGTGGCGAGCGGCGCGTTCGATTTCGAGGGGCTGGCGGCTGCCGAGGATAACGCCGCGCTCGCTGCGCTCGTTGCCCTGAAGGGCATCGGGCGTTGGAGCGCCGAGATCTATCTGATCTTCGCGCTCGGCCGCTCCGACATCTGGCCGGCCGGCGATCTCGGTCTGCAACTGGCGGTCGCCGATTGTCTCGGTCTCGATAACCGCCCGGGGGAGCGCGAGCTGCGCGACATCGGCGACAGATGGGCGCCATGGCGCTCGGTCGCCGCCTGTCTGTTCTGGCAATCCTATCTGCACGCGCGCGGCCGTGCCGCGCCGCAATTAGCGGCGGAGCTCTATGCCGCAGACGACTGAGCCCAAGCGGCAGATCCGATCTGTCTGCGTCTATTGCGGTTCAGCCATCGGCACCGATCAGCGCTACCGCGCCGCGGCCGCCGACCTCGGCCGTAATCTCGCCGCGGCCGGCATCGCAATGGTGTTCGGCGGCGGTCACATCGGCTTGATGGGGGTCGCCGCGGATGCGGCGCTAGCAGGCGGCGGCCGCGTCATCGGCGTCATCCCCGCCGCATTGCGTGACAGAGAACTCGCGCATGGGCGCGTCGGCGAGCTCGTCGTTGTCGATACGATGCATAACCGCAAGCGTGTCATGGCCGAGCGCTCCGATGCCTTTGCGGTCTTGCCGGGCGGCATCGGCACGCTTGACGAATTTTTCGAGATCCTGACCTGGCGTCAGCTCGCGCTGCACGACAAGCCGGTCTTTCTCGTCGATGTCGCGGGGTACTGGCAGCCGCTGCGCGCACTGCTCGACCACATCGTTGCGCATAGTTTCGCGGCCGATCTGGCACCCCGGCTTGTCGAGATCGTGCCCGATGTGCCAACGCTGATGGCGGCATTTCGCCGACCCATTACAGCAAGCGATACGCGTTCCGACTTGCTGTGAGCGCCCGAAGCGGACATGCAAGCCATTGCCGCTTTTGGAAAATCTCTCCCGGAGCTGACGCTATCCACGGGAGAGGTGGATAAACTTGGGGAAAAGGGCGGCGGAGCCGACAGGATTGCAACCTACGTCTGGCCGATCCATGTATTGCCCAAAAATTAGGCGAACCGCCTTAAGCCATTGAACTTGTTTTATTTCGTCTGCGACGATTTGAGCGCCAAGGTAAACGTACTGTAAACGGCTTGTGACAATCCTGTCATTCTTTGCTCGGAAGGACTTCGCTGCCAACCGGCCCAAGGCTGTTAGTAAATCGGCCGCTCCGGCCCGCGAAGTCAGTGCGATTTCTCGCTCTGTAGATGTCGCGAGAGTAATGCGCCGCCGGCTTGCTTCGCGACCGCGCCGCCTTTATCGTCGCGCGCTTTCCAGACCCGGCTGGCCCCATCGAGGTCATAGCAAATGGCGAAGATCAAGGTCGCGAAACTCGTCGTCGAACTCGACGGCGACGAGATGGCGCGCATCATGTGGAGCTTATCAAGGACAAGCTGATCCTGCCCTATCTCGACATGGATCTGAAGTAACACGACCTCGGTATGGAGAGCCGCGACGCCCTCAGGTCAGTGCGAAAATATCGGCGATAATCGTCATCAACTCAGCGGAAACGGCAGCGGCGCGCGGAGATAAGAACATGTCAGATCTCGAAATCGTTTGGACAAAGGTTGATGAAGCACCTGCGCTTTCTACATTTTCCCTTCTGCCGATCGTCCAGGCCTTTGTCGGGGCGGCCGGCGCCAAGGTGAAGCTGAAGGACATCTCGCTGGCTGGCCGCATCATTGCCAACTTCCCCGAAAAACTGATGCCGGCGCAAAAGATCAACGACGAGCTTGCCGAACTTGGCCAACTGGCGCTGCGGCCCGAGGCCAACATCATCAAGCTGCCCAATATCTCCGCCTCGATCCCGCAGCTGAAGGCCGCGATCAAGGAGCTGCAGAGCAAGGGCTACAACGTGCCGGACTATCCGGACAGCGATGCGACGCCAGCCGATAAGGAGATCCGCGCCCGTTACGCCAAGGTGCTCGGCAGCGCGGTCAATCCGGTGCTGCGCGAGGGCAATTCCGACCGCCGCGCGGCCGGCGCGGTGAAACAGTACGCGCGCAACAATCCGCACAAGATGGGCGCCTGGACCAAGGACTCGAAAACCCGCGTCGCCCACATGTCGGGCGGGGATTTCTACGGTTCGGAGGTCGCGACGACCATCGCGGCGCCGACCAATGCGCGTATCGAGTTGGTCGGCAGTGACGGCGCGGTTACGGTGCTGAAGGCGAAGACGCCGCTTCAGGCCGGAGAGGTCATCGACGCGTCCGCGATGCGCCGCAAAGCGTTGCGCGCCTTCTTCGCCGAGCAGATCGACGCCGCGAAGAAGGACGTCATCCTGTTCTCGCTGCACGTCAAGACGACCATGATGAAGATCTCCGATCCCATCATCTTCGGTCATTGCGTTTCCGTGTTCTTCGCGGATGTGTTTGAGAAGCACGGCGCCACCTTGGCGCGCCTGGGCGTCGATCCCGACAACGGCGTCGGCGACATGCTGATCCGGATCGAGACGTTGCCGGAGGCGGAAAAGGCGGCGATCAAGGCCGATATCGAGGCCACCTACGCGAAGCGGCCTGGCCTTGCGATGGTCAATTCCGAGCGGGGTATCACCAATCTGCACGTGCCCAGTGACGTCATCATCGACGCATCGATGCCGGCGATGATCCGCGAAAGCGGGCACATGTGGGGCCCCGACGGCAAATTGCACGATGTGATCGCCATGATCCCCGATCGTTCCTACGCGAGGCTGTTCCAGGCCGTGATCGAGGACTGCAAGGCGCATGGCGCCTTCGACCCGAAAACGATGGGCTCGGTGCCGAACGTCGGGTTGATGGCGCAGCAAGCCGAGGAGTATGGCTCGCACGACAAGACGTTCGAGGTCGCCACCGGCGGTACCGTGCGCGTGATCGCCGATGACGGCACGGTGCTGCTGTCGCAGCCCGTCGAGACCGGCGACATCTTCCGCATGTGCCAGGTCAAGGACGCGCCGATCCGGGACTGGGTCAAGCTTGGGGTTCGCCGCGCACGCCTGACCAACACCCCCGCGGTGTTCTGGCTTGACCCCAAACGTGCGCACGACGCGCAGCTGATCGCCAAGGTCGAGACATACCTCAAGGACGAGGATACATCGGGTCTCGACATTCGCATCCTGGCGCCGGTCGAGGCGATGAAGTTTTCGCTCGATCGCATCCGCAAGGGGCTCGACACGATCTCCGTCACGGGCAATGTACTGCGCGACTACTTGACCGATCTTTTCCCGATCATGGAGCTGGGCACATCGGCCAAGATGCTGTCGATCGTTCCGCTACTGGCGGGCGGCGGGTTGTTCGAGACCGGGGCCGGCGGTTCGGCGCCCAGGCATGTCGAGCAGTTCCAGCAGCAAGGCTATTTGCGCTGGGATTCGCTGGGCGAGTTCCTGGCGCTTGGCGCTTCGCTGGAACATTTGGCGCAGACAAGTGGGAATAAGGACGTGCAGGTTCTGGCCGAGACGCTCGACGAGGCCAACGGCAAGATCCTCGAGTACAACCGCTCGCCAGCGCGGAGGATTGGCGAACTGGATAATCGCGGCAGCCATTTCTACCTCGCGCTGTATTGGGCACAGGCGCTAGCCCGGCAGGACAACAGCCCGGCACTGGCAGCGCGGTTCAAACGGCTGGCGGAGTCGCTGGCAGCCAACGAGGCCAAGATCAACGCCGAACTGATCGCCGCACAGGGCAAGCCGGTGGATACTGGCGGTTATTATCTGCCCGATCCGGCTAAGACGTCGGCGGCGATGCGGCCGAGCGCGACGCTGAACGCTGCGCTCGCCGCTCTTTGACGCAGCCTCAGGTAGAGTCGCCGCCCAGGGCAGCCCACCGACGACAAGATCACCGTCAAGGCGGCCGAAGCGATCAGGAAAAATGGCGTCGGCGTCAAACGCGCCGGCGTCACGCCCGACGAGGCGCGGGCCCCGGAATTCAATCTGACGCGCATACAAAGTCGCCCCACCGCACGCTGCGCAACGACACGCTCGACACCAATCTGCAGCGCGCGATGGCGTAATAGAAAAGCGGCCCGGGCGATCCGGGCCGCTTTGATAATAGGGGCGCGGGCCTACCGCACCCTACTCATTTGCGCTTACTGCTTTGGCGGCGTCCCCGGGGTCGCCGGCCCGGTGCTGGAGCGGCTCGCGGGGGCCGTCGTCGTGCCGCTGCTGCTGTTGCGGCTGGGTCCGTTGAGATCGTAGGCTTGCGCCGATTTCAGCTGATCCTTGGTCATGTCGACCGTGAAGCGCGGCTTGTTGTTGTCGTCCTGCGTGATCTTCAGATCGTTCATGCTGATGGCGACGTTTTTGCCGCCGATGCCGAGGAACGCGCCGACATCGAGCACGACTGCGGCCACCTTGCCGTCGCGGTCGAGGATGATGTCTTTGACATCGCCGACCTTCTGGTTCTGTGCGTCATAGACGGTCGAGCCATCCATCTGGGTGGCGCGGATCTGGCCCGGCTGCAGCTGCGTGGCCGTGACGTGCGTCGACGGGCTCGACGAGCTGCTCGCCGATGTGCTCGGCGACGATGTGCTGCTGGACGAACTTTGCGCATAAGCCGGCACGGCCGCGGCCAGCATCAAGGCAAAGGCTGCCGTCATCGTGGTTTTCGACACGAGCTCCTCCTTCGGGCTGATAAGTGATTCTCTCCGACCGAACGGGTCTCGGTTGGGTTGGGTTCCGGTTTCATCTGCGGCGTCAACTCGCGGTTTTACTGATACGGGGAGCCTTTCTTTGCCGCGAATGTTTTTAGTTGAAGGATTACGTGAACAGGAGCGACCCAGATGGACGATAACGCGAAGCGGCCTCACACGACGGGCGACCACGCCGGGATGGGCGCGAGCACCCTTGATCAGAACCGGGGACAGCAACAGAGCGGCACGACCGACCAGGCATTGCAGCAGGCCAAATCGACGGCCAACCAGGCGATCGACCAGGCCAAGACGATGGCGCGCAATATCGGCGAGCAGGCACGCGCGGTCGCGGCCGACCCCAATGCTACCGCGCAGGAACTGGCGCGGCAGGCGCGCGAGCAGGCCAGCGCGGCAGGGGATGTGCTTTATCGGCAGGGCCAGCGCGCCGGCGAATATCTGACGCAAAACGTCAATGAATACCCCCTGACCGCGCTGCTGATCGCCGGCATGATCGGCTATGGCTTGGCGTTTCTGGTTCACACAAGCTGGCAGGGTCAGGGGTTCTGGGGAAACGACCGCTGACAGGGCGGCGAAGCCCGCACCGGGATCGCCGCATAAGGTGCT
>JBKOVT010000193.1:0-19405 GCA_046724035.1 Pseudomonadota bacterium
TCCCTGAGCATCGCCCGGGCATCTTCTGCCGAGATGGATCGAGCCGCGATTCCATTGCTGCCGCCGAGCGCCATGGCCTGTCCTCTATCGGTGTTGCTGCAGGATACCCGGCCGGGAGGTCCCCGCAACCTGTAGCTGTCGGCTTTTGAGCGTATATTCCCGGCATGCTCGATCATCCCCACGATCATCGCCAATTGCATGGCGCGCATGGGGCGCATGGCAGCGCAACGCACGGCGCTGCTCCGGCGAATTTCGGACGCGCTTTCGCCATCGGCGTGGCGCTCAACGCCGCCTATGTCATCGCCGAGGTGTTTTACGGGATCGCCTCGCACTCGCTCGCGCTGCTTGCCGATGCCGGGCACAATCTCGGCGACGTGCTCGCCCTCGCGGCGGCGTGGGGCGCCTCGATTCTCGGCCAACGCCGGCCGGGCGGGCGCTACACCTACGGCTTCCGCGGCAGCACGATCCTCGTGGCGCTCGGCAATGCCGTCCTGCTGCTGGTCATCACCGGCGGGATCGCCTGGGAGGCAATCCGCCGCCTGCAATCGCCGGAGCCGCTCTCCGGGATGACGGTCGTCGTCGTCGCCGCGATCGGGGTCGTCATCAATGGCTCGACAGCGCTGCTATTCGTGTCCGGGCGCAGAGGCGACCTCAATATCCGGGCCGCCTTTCTGCATCTCGCTTCGGATGCCGCGGTGGCATTGGGCGTCGTGCTTGCCGGCGTGCTCATTCTGATGACCGGCTGGCTGTGGCTCGACCCGGCGATCAGCCTCGCGATCAGCATCATCATCGTCGTCAGCACCTGGTCGGTATTGCGGGACTCGATCAATCTCGCCCTGCATGCCGTGCCGTCCGGCATCGAGCGCGACGCCGTCGCCGATTATCTCGGTTCGCTGCCCGGCATCACCGCCGTCCACGACCTGCATATCTGGGGCATGAGCACGACCGAGACGGCGCTGACCGCGCATCTCGTGCGCCCCGAAGGCGTGCCGAACGATGCCTTGCTGCGCCGCGCCCAGCACGACTTGCAGGAGCGCTTCGGCATTGGCCATGTGACCTTGCAGGTCGAGACCGCCGATGAGGCGGTGATCTGTCGGCTCGCGCCCGACGACACCGTCTGAGCGGCATCCTTGACTGCCGGTCCTGCAACCGCAGCCGCTTTCGGCTATGATCGAGCCCAATACTGCCATTGCGGCCTAGTCGGAATGAGCTGAGATGAACTTGCATCGTCTCCTGCAGCAGCGCGCCGATGCCGGCCGGCCGGTCCGCGTCGGGTTGATCGGCGCCGGCAAATTCGGCTCGATGTTCCTCTCACAGGTGCCGACCGTTCCGGGGCTGGAGATCGCGGTGATCGCCGATCTCGATCCGGAGCGGGCGCGCGCCGCCTGCCATCAGGTCGGATGGGACGCGGCCCGCATCGCGCGCACCCGCTTTGCGTCGTCCGGAATCGAGGCCTGCGGCGATGCTGACATTGAGGTCGTCGTCGAGGCGACCGGCATCCCCGCTGCGGGCATTGCGCATGCCCAGGCCGCGATCGCCGCGGGAAAGCACATGGTCATGGTCAATGTCGAAGCCGATGTGCTCGCCGGACCGCTCCTCGCCGAGGAGGCCCGTGCCAAGGGCGTCGTCTATTCGATGGCCTATGGCGACCAGCCGGCCTTGACCTGCGAGCTGGTCGATTGGGCGCGCGCCTGCGGCTTCGAGGTCGTCGCCGCCGGCAAGGGCACGAAATATCTGCCGGCCTATCATGCCGTGACCCCCGACGATGTCTGGGCGCATTACGGCCTCAGCCCGGAGGAGGCGCGCGCCGGCGGCATGAACCCACAGATGTTCAATTCGTTTCTCGACGGCACCAAATCGGCGATCGAGATGGCGGCGATCGCGAACGCGACCGGCCTCGCCGTGCCGGAGGACGGGCTCGGCTTTCCGCCCTGCGGCGTCGATGATTTGCCGCATGTCTTGCGCGGGCGCGAGAATGGCGGCGTCCTGCCGGATGACGGCATGGTCGAGGTCGTCTCGTCTTTGGAGCGCGACGGCCGCCCGGTATTCCGCGATCTGCGCTGGGGCGTCTATGTCGTGCTAAAGGCGCCGAACGACTACGCGCGCACCTGCTTCAAGGAATACGGCCTCAAGACCGATGCGAGCGGATGGTACGCCGCGATGTACAAGCCCTACCACCTGATCGGGCTCGAGCTCGGCATCTCGGCGTTATCGGCGGCGTTGCGCGGCGAGCCGACCGGCCAGAGCCGCGCCTTCAACGGCGATGTCGTCGCGGTCGCGAAGCGTGCGCTGCGTGCCGGCGAAAGCCTCGACGGCGAGGGCGGCTACACGGTCTGGGGCAAGCTCGTGCCCGCTTCGCGCAGCCTCACCGAGGGCGCGGTGCCGATCGGCCTCGCGCATGGCATCAAGCTGGTGCGCGATGTCGCGGCAGGCCACACCGTGCGCTGGTCGGACGTGGCCGCCGTCGACAGCGACGCGATGCGGGTGCGGCGCGAGATGGAGCGGCGTTTTGTGCCGGAGATGGCGGCGCAAGCCGCCGCGCAGTGATTGCGAACAGGAGAACGACAATGCCGGATGGACAGAACGGGCCGCGGCGCAACAAGACCGAAGACGATATCACCGCCGAAGTATTGGCACGGTTTTCGGGGACACAAGATCCGCGTCTGCGCGAAATCATGCTGAGCCTGATCAGTCACCTGCATGCCTTTGTCAAAGAGGTGAAATTGACCGAGGCGGAGTGGTTTCAGGCGATCGAGATCCTCACCGAAGCCGGCAAGATGTGCAGCGACAAGCGGCAGGAATTCATTCTGTTTTCCGATACGCTCGGCGTCTCGATGGTGGTCGATCTGCTCGATCATCGCAAACCCGATGGCGCGACCGAGTCGACTGTGTTCGGGCCGTTCCACCGGCTCGGCGCGCCCGACATGCCGATGGGCGGCAACATCGCGCATCGCGACCGCACCGGCACCCCGACATTGGTCAGCGGCCGCGTCCTCGACCTCGACGGCAAGCCCGTGGCGAATGCGCTGCTCGATGTGTGGCAGACGCAATCGAACGGTCTTTACGACGCGCAGGACGCGAAGCCCGACGAATTGCATATGCGCGGCAAGTTCCGCACCGATGCCGAGGGCCGCTACCTGATCCGCACGGTATTGCCGGTCAACTACCCCATCCCCTCGGACGGGCCGGTCGGCCGCATGCTGAAGGCAACCGGGCGTCATCCCTGGCGGCCGGCGCATATCCATTTTGTCGTGTCCGCCGACGGTTACGAACCGGTCACGACGCATATCTTCGATCGCACCGACGAGTATCTGCAAAGCGACGCGGTATTCGCGGTCAAGGACACGCTGATCTGCGATTTCACAAAGCATGAGAAACCAGATGCCGAGGCCAGCCGGCTCGGCATCACGGGCCCCTACTACACCGCCGAGTTCGATTTCCACCTGACCGCGGCGACATCGGCGCAGGCGACGATCATGGATGCGCAACAGCGCCTCGCCGCCCTCGGCGCCCGCTGAAGCGAGCGCACCTCTGAACCACGAAGCGGCCGACGCGATCGTCGTGCTCGGCTGCCAGCTCGTCTCGGGTGGTCGACCGAGCGAGCGGCTACGCCGCCGCGTGTCGCTTGGGGTCGGCCTCTATCGCGACGGCGCGGCGCCGCTCCTCCTGATGTCAGGCGGCGGCGCCGGCCCCGCGACGGAGGCCAGTGTCATGCGCGATTTGGCGCGCGAAGCTGGCGTGCCTGAGATGGCGGTGTTGCTCGAAACGGAATCGCGCAACACCTTCGAGAACGCCGCCTATACCGCGCGCGTGCTGCGCGGCATGGGCAAAACGCGCATCTTGCTGGTCAGCGACCGGATGCATCTGCCACGCGCCGCGCGCCTTTTCCGCCGCGCCGGCCTGGCGGTCGTCGGTGTCGCCGGCGTGCCAGCCTCGTCGATGCGCCGGGCATTTGGCGCGGTGCTCTACGAGGCGGCAAGCCATATGCGCGGCCTGTTCCGCCGCCGGGCTAAAACGTGAGGCCGCTTGATTTTCGTACTGCTCGCCTAGGAGCGGTCGGCAACCAGGCGCGCGACAAAGGCGGCGAGATCGCCACCCGGGAACAGATAACCGGGGATGCCGGCCGCCTCGGCGGCGGCGATGTCGGTCTCCTTGTCGCCAACGAGAAAACTCCGTTCCCGCTCGACCGGCCAGTGCCGCATCAGATCGAGGATCATGCCCGGCCCGGGCTTGCGCCAGTCGCTGACCCGGCAATAGGCCGCGACGGTTCCTTCCGGGTGATAGGGGCAATGGCGGACATCGTCGATATACGCGCCCACCTGGGCAAGCTCGACCGCCATATGCGCGTGCACCGCCGTCATATCCTCTTCGCTGTAGAGGCCGCGCGCGATACCGGATTGGTTCGTCACGACAAAGACGAAATAGCCGCTCTCGTTGAGCAGCTTCACCGCCTCGCGGGCGCCGTCGATCCAGCGAAAGCGCGCGACATGCCCGACATAGCCTTCATCGTGATTGAGGACGCCGTCGCGGTCGAGAAAGGCGGCCGGGCGGCGCTCGCCGGCCGCCTCAGCCGATCTAGCTCGCGAGCGCGCAGGCCTCTTTGAGGAGGGCATCGATCCGCTGTGCCGAATAATTGGCGCTCATATAAGCCTTACAGGCCTCAACGATACGCCGATATTCGGCCTTGTCGCGATACAGTTTCGCGACCCGGGCCGCGATCTCCTCCGGCTCATCGACGACGAGCGGCTGCATCGGCTTTGGGAGATCGAGCCCCTCCGCGGCAATCGTCGTCATGACGCACGGAATGCCGGCAGCAAAGCTTTCGAGCACCTTGCCCTTCAGACCGGCGCCATAGCGCAACGGCGCGATCGTCAGCCGTACCCGCTCGAACACCGTGTCGAGCGAGGGCACATAGCCCAATGGCACGATGTCCTTCTCGGCGAGCGCCGACACTTCCGCCGGCATGTGGCTGCCGACCAGCAGCAATTCGACGCCGGGCACCTCCTTGCGCAAGCGCGGCATCAGCTCCGCGGCCGCCCATTTCGCGGCGTCGATATTGGGCTCGTGCCGATACCCGGCGACAAAGGCGATTGCCGGGCGCTCCGTATCCGACGACGTGATCTCGCGCCGCTCGACGGTCCACGGAATGACCTGCACATTGACGCCGGGCGCAAGGTTGGCGAGCAGCTCGGCCTCCGCGGCCGAGTGCACGATCACGCAATCGACAAAAAACATCGCACCGAGTTCGAGCCGCCGCATCTGCTCGGCCTTGGCTCGCAACACCGCATCCTTCTCAACCTCGGCCTGACGCTCCAGCCGCAGGAAGTGAAGATCGGCGACGCTGTAGAGGATGCGCGCCTTTGGGAAATGCTGGCGAATCATGCCGCCGTATTTCGAGGCGTTCGAATAACGGTGCAGATAGACGAGATCGAACGGCAGCGGCCGCTTCCGGAACACATCCTCGACCGAGAAATAGTAGGGGTGGTAGAGGCACTCGACGCCTCGGCGCTGCAATTCGGCCGTGTAGGGATCGATCCTGGCCATGTTGTCGCCAGGGATGAACGTCACCTTGTAGCCGAGACGCTGCAGCGTGAGGATGTGCTGGAAGACGGCGTTGGAGCCGGCATCCTTGTCGGGTTCGGGCACCGAATCGTCGATGACCAGCGCCCGCATCCGGACACTGCGCTCCGCCTCCAATTCCGGCAGTTCGCTATTGAAGCGGTGCGTCGCGAGCGTGTCCTTCCAGCGCTCGAAGAACTTGCGGTGGTTGATCGCCTGAAAGCGCTTCATGCCGCCGCCGGTCACGCTGGTGCCGGCGCTCGCGCCCTCGAAATGGATGATTTCGGAAGCGGGCTGCACGACGGTGCGGTAGCCGCGCTGCCGCACCTTGAAGCATAGATCGGTGTCCTCGTAATAAGCCGGCGCGTATTCCTCGTCGAAGCGGCCGAGCTCGCGGAACAGGCTCGATTTGATCATCAGGGCGGCGCCCGAGACGTAATCGGTGTCGCGCATATAGCAGAAGCGCGGATCCGCCGGATCCTGGTCGCGCCCCCAGTTCCAGCCATCGCCGAGCCGCCAGATGATTCCGCCGCATTCCTGCAATCGGCCGTCCGGGAACAGTAATTTCGAACCGACAATCCCGATCTTCGGATCGCGCCGCAGCGTTTCGTAAAGCTCGTCGAGCCAGCGCGGCTTCACCTGCGTGTCGTTGTTCAGAAACACGACATATTCGCCGCGCGCCGCCTCGAAGCCCCGGTTGCAGGTGCGCACGAAGCCGGAATTGGCGCTGTTGCGCACCAGCCGAATGCCGCCGCTGAACACAAAATTCGCGAACAGCGTCTCGTCGCGCGAGCAATCATCGACGATGACAATTTCGTAGGGGATTTCCGCGCCGTGCTCCTGGATCGACCTTACGCATTGATAGGTCAGATCGAATTTGTTGTAGACCGGGATGATGATCGAGACGACCGGGTGCTCGGCCTCTTCGTGGTGAATCGCGTAATTCCGCTGGATCGACTCGACAAGCGTCTGCACCTGGCCGGTCAGAGCCGCCGGGTTCAGCATGTCGGCCGTCGCCAGCGCCGCCTTACCGGCCGCCAGGGCGTGATATTGCGACAACGCCTGATCGAGCAGTTCGACGAGGTTATTGATCATCGGCGCCAGATCGTCCGGTTCCTGCGCGCGCGCCGTCTCGGCCGCGACATTGCCGAGCAGAAAGCGCATCGCGCTCGCGTCGAAGCCGATGTGGTCGCGCGTCAATTCGAGCGGAAACGGGGGCAGCTCGACCGTCGCCCCCACGGGCCGCAGATGCAGCGTGTGCCGCGCGAACGGCAGCAGCGTCTCGCTGAAACCGATCGTAAAGCCGTGCCGCCCGTCGCCGATCCCGGCATCCTCGAGATCGCTACGGTATTCGCTCGCCAATACCGTCGCCAGCAAATTGTCGCCGTCGAGCAATTCGAGCGCGATGGGCTTCTCCGGTTCGGTCGGATCCCAGACCCAACCCTTGATGCCCGACCAGTCGGCGTAATCGAGA
Organism: Pseudomonadota bacterium; assembly: GCA_046724035.1. GTDB lineage: Bacteria > Pseudomonadota > Alphaproteobacteria > ATCC43930 > CGMCC-115725 > DATARH01. Next base: position 7,034 of record JBKOVT010000193.1, read on the forward strand.
TTGCCGCGCAGCCTTCCCTCGATCGGGACGCCGGCGAGCTCCGCTTCCGATCCGACAGCACCTGCCACGAGCGGCGGCGCCGCATTCGTGAGCATCACCGGCGAGGGAAGCGCCACCCCGCCATCGCCGCTCACCAGATGCAAACCGTGCAGCGGCTCCGAACTCACCTCATCGGCGAGCGCAAGCTCCGCCTGGCCGATATCCGACAGCTCGACGACAAGAGCGCCCTCTCCTCCTTGGTCATTCGCCTCGCCGCCATCCTGCGGCAGCGGCGCCTCGGCATCGGCCGGTTCCGGTCCGGCCGTCCGTCTCTTGCGCTCTTGCGACGTTCTCGCCATGCGATCCTCAAGTCTCGAATATCTGTTGTTGCGTCGGCGCTATGCCTGCGCCGCGCTCAGCTTGACAAAGGCGAGCGCCAGCTTGCGCAGATCGTTGCCCAGCTTCAGCTCGCTAGGCGAGAGCGCGTTCGGCAGCACAAATGACAGGCGGTTAGCGCGCGGGCTGACAATCTCGCGCGACACCGTGAAGCCGATCTCGGAGGGTGCCGAGACCGAGCAGAAATGCACCAGGAGCCCGTTGACGTGCACCCAGCAATCCTGCTTCGTCACCGGCGCGCCGTCCGGCAGGAACGGAAACACCTGGACCGTGATGCCCAAATCGCGCCGCAGCGGCGGCAGCCGGAAATGCAGCTCAACAAACGGCTTGGCGCTCCAGGTACTGATTTCGTCCGGATTGGGGCTGAAGCCTACCGGGCCGAACTCCTTGAGGTTTCCCTTGGTTCCGAAGTCGATGCCAGTGTTGAAATCGAGAACTTGCACGAATCACCTCGAAGGTACTTGCCGGCGCCTCTCCCTCATGGCTTTTGTCAAAGTCGAGGCGCGCGCCCGAATTCAGGCTGTAAACTCTCCGACGGGCTGCTTTTCTCTGGGTCGGTTCGGGCTGTGCCGGATTTTCCCCGGAGCGCGTCGGTAATACCTTAACCCCCGGCTGACGTGCAATGAAAACTGCCTATCTCATTCTATCGTATGCGGTGTTTCTTGAAATCGCGAAAAGCGAGTTCAAGAAGCGGCAACGCGGTCAGGGCCAAACACAAGCAGCGTAGCGGCACTCACTGTCCTCTCCGGCCGCATCGGCCAATTAAAGTATTGTTCGTCACTTCGACTTTGGTTTTCTGCGCTTCGATGTCCTTGTTAAGGTGAGTTTTGCGAGGAGGGCTTAATTTTGCTATAATGCCGGCCAAATAAGATGGCAATCAGAGTATTTATTTACGTGTGTTGTACCAAAGGGCCCTCGCGATGGTTGTGCAGAGATTGCGGACCGCAAAAGACCGTCACCGCTCGCCGCTCTCTCGCGAGCAGCGGGTAGGAGCCACGGCGATGCGATGGGCGCCTCCCGCCTCTGCCCGCATTGTCGGTTTTCTGCTGTCGCTGTGCGCGGGGTTGGCGCTCGGCCGCGCCGCGCCCGCCGCTGGCGCTCGTGATCTCGGCATCCTCGGCCCCTTCTATCGCGCGACCCAATTGCAGGGCCATTTGATCGGGATGGGCCTGATGGAGGTCCCGGCCTATCTCACCGCTTCCCACATCGATCTGAAGTATCGCGCAAAACCTGGAACGAGCCGCGAGATCCCGTTCGCCGACAGCTTCACGATCAACCGCTTCCTCGGCGGCTATCGGGACGACTGGCTGCAGAAGTTCCACCAATGGGACGATCGCCTCGGCCGCCGCTCGCTCGATTACGCAATTCGGCGGAGCGACGGATCCTGGCAGTTCCGGCCCGACTTGATCCGGCGGCGGCTCGAACCTTATCTCGCCGCCGGATACCGGTCACGCGACATCACGATCGCGCTCGAAAACGTGCCGTGGGATCTGGCGACACCGGATCGCCGCCCGCCCGAGATGGGGCCGTGGGGGCGGCGGACCCCGCCGGGCGACATCGAAGAGTGGAGTCTAGTCATCCGGCAGTTCGCCACCGACCTCGCTGCCTACCTCGGCGGCGAGGCATCCGCGATCCAGTTCGAGACCGGTGTCGAATACGACGAAAAGGCCAGCTTCGACGGGACAGCCGACGAGTTCTTTCGCTATTACGAGGCGACCGATCGCGCGCTCCATTCGGTGCTCCCCGACGCCGCGCTGAGCCCGGGGGAATTCACCGGGCTTGGAACCTGCGCGCCGAACATGCCGCATTGCGTTTACGACACAGGCGAATTTCTGGAAGTCGCGGCGCGCGACCACCTGAGGATCGCGGACGTGCCGCGCAGCCTTCATTCTTTTCTCGACAAGCCGGCGAACCTGTCACCGTCGATGACCGCAGAGCGCGCGATCCGCTCCTACGCGCGGCTGCCGCAAACCGTGCCAGAGGTCCACCAATTCGGCCTTCTGAACGAGCCCTTTGGCAATGAGGGGAGCGATACCGCGGCGTTGCGCGCTAATTGGGAATTCCAGGTTTTGCTGCGATTGTGGGAGGCGCTGAGGCCGCGCCGCGTCTTTCATTGGGGCGGCTTCGACACCGTCGGCCGGATGGCCCTTCTGAACGGATCGGGCTTCCTCCGCCTTGTCCTCGACCGCTATATCGGATCGCACGCCTATCTCATCTCGCCCCGAGAAGAGGGCGCCGCAGGGCCCGGCTCGGCGGAGCTTCTGGCGTTGGGTCTGACGGATGGCGCGAAATCCGCGGTCATCGTCTCGAGCTTCAGCCCGCATGCAAGCGGCGCGGCACGGCCAGTCGATGTCGAGCTGCCGTCGGGCATGCTTGACGGCGGCAGGCCGCTGAAGTCGATCCGCTATCGCCAATCGAGCAATGTCCAGGCGCGGATCCGCGCCGATCTCGCGGCGGACAACAACCTCCGGCCCGACTTCGCCGATTGCGCGCTCTGTCTTGCGACCCCGATCCAGATGGCGCGCGATGGCGACCGCGCCCGCGCCATGCTGACGCGCAACTGGGAAAATTACGTCGAGGTCATGAAGGACAATCTGCGGTGGCGGACCGAGGACCGTGGCATCTCGCGCGACGGTAGGGTATTGCGCGTCACGCTGGAGCCCGACGAACTCGTGCTTATCGAGTAGCCTCGGCGGTGGCGAGCGATCGGGTTCTCGCATCGGCCACGATATCCGTCAGCGGCTCGGCTTTGCGCCGCATCAGATATTGCCCGGTATGCGGCCCCAGGATGCCATGCTCGACCAAGAGGCCCTCGATCAGCATCAACAGCTCGAAGATGATCGGGCCGTCTTCGGTCTCGGTGTAGTTGGCGCGCATCCCGCGCGGGCAAACGCGGCCCATAAACGCGCTTTCTTCGTGCCGGTACTCGATGTCGAACCAGCGGCTGAACACCGGAACGATATCGGTCGAGCGCACCGCATCCCGCGACGAGGCGATCGCGTCCAGCTGAGGCCGCGCAATCGTCTGCAGAAAACGGTTGCGCACCCGGTCGCGGCGGTAGCGCTCGGGCAGGACGGCCAGGATGCGGTTGGCGATATCGAGCCGCCGATCCTCGAACTGAAACTGGCTCTCGCCGATATAATCGTGGATCCACAGACAGCCGCCTGCTTTCAGCGATCGCCAGATCTGTTCGGCGAGGCTCTCCAACTCGAGCACGCTGTGCAGACAATTCTGGCTCAGAACCAGATCGTACGCGCCCGGCTCCAGGGCGAGGCGGTTGAGGTCCGCAGCTTCGTAAGTGAGATCGAGCCCATGCGCGTTCTGGCGGGCTCCCGCGATCGCCTCGGGGGAGCTATCGATGCCATGAAACCGCTCGCAGATTCCGAGCTTCACGAGCTCGCGCTCGGCCTTTCCATCGCCGCAAGCCAGTGACAGCCCCGAATGGAAGCGCAGCTCGCGCTCGCGCAACACGCGCGCGAGCCCCGGGCCGCGTGCGGGGCGCAATATCGCGGCGGCGATCCTGTCCTCCTCCCACACCGCTTTCGGGTCGGTGTCGGGGGCTTCGCGGTCTGGCGCCGCGCCCGCTTTCTTGCCAGCCGCTTCGTCCTTCTTCGTGGGTTTGCGAGCGCGCGGAGTGCTGCCGCTCGCCGTTGGATAGCGCGCCAGCGCTCGGCGGTAGAGCTCCAGATCGTCGGCATTGGCCGCCGCGATGAACTCGAAGGTCTCCGCACCGAGCTCGTCTTCGAGCTGCGCCAGGCGGTCCTCGATGCTGCTCGGCGCCCGCGACACATTCTCGCGCGCTTGAAATACGCGAAATTCCGGGAACCAGGCTTTCGCCATTTCTTCGAGCGCCGCGAGAGACGCGTCGAATGCCTCGACCGAGCCGATAAATGGCAGCCGCTCAAAGGCCCGCAACGCCCGCTCCCATTCGCTGCCGCTTTCGGCCGGTTCGGCCATGGCCAGTCGATGCGTGTGGAAGTTGCGGCAGGAACGGTCTCCCGGCACGGCAAGACGCGCCCGCAAATAGCCGGCAAGATCGTGCTGCCGCGCCAGCCGCGAGCCCTCGGTGTCGGCGCGCTGGTGGCGCTCGAAAAGATATGCCGATTTCAGCCGGTCGAGCGGATGCCGGATAAACAGGACCGGCAGGATCTCGGCATCCGGGATGTTCGGCGGCGGCAGGGGCAGCGTGTGCGACGACAGTGCGGCGATCTGCGGATTGGCGACGAGAAATTCCCGGGCCGCGTTCGGCGTCGAGCGCGCCGGGTATTCACGCGACGTCCAGCCGGCACCAAAATTCCGCTGCAGGATCGCGTCGACGCTGGTGCCCGCATTCTTAAAGAAATGGTAGTGAATAATGATCGGGCGCCGCGCCGTATCGACGCCCGCAGCGACGCGCGAATGTCCGTTACTCACGTAAAATCCTTGGCTAAAGCTCGGTCGCGAAAGTCTTTCCCTGGCCCGCGCTTGTCAACGGCCATTATGGTTCAGGAAAATTAGCCTCGGCTTTAGGGCGGCCGCTCTGGGCAAAGCCGGGACCATTTGGCGCGAGCCGCTGGCAAACGATCTATGATAACGCTGCCGCATGAATTGAAGGCACGGCGGCCGAAACCGGCCAACCCTCGCCGCCCTCTCCGATGACGAGTTGAGTACGATGCTTGAGAAGACATTTGCGCTGCTGAACGACATTCCCGCCGGAACCTACGTTCCGGAGGAAAAGAAGTGCTACGACGACGCGGAGATCGAGCAGCTTTCTCAAGCTCTCAAGCGCTTGGTCTGGGCGCCATCGCAAATCAGAAAAAAACTGCAGCAAGCCGGGGTAACGATCACCCCCTGCAACTTTTATTCGGAAATACCGAGCATCGAGGAGATCGAGCGCAGTTTCGAAGCGCCCGGTCAGACGTTTGATCTGATCTTCGACGACAGCAGGGTGAAGGAAGTCCTCGCCGAGCTGCACCGGTTCTCGCACGAGTTCGACCCGCCGCGTGAGGCTAGCGGCGGCGGGGCATACAGCTGGGAGGGCAACCCGTTCTCCTTCAGCGATGCGATGGCCTATTACTGCATGATCCGGCATCACAGGCCTGCCACGATCATCGAAGTCGGGGCGGGTTGGAGCACGCTCGTCGCGGATCTGGCGTTGAAGGCCAACGGCGCTGGCGAGATCATCTGCATCGAGCCGTTCCCGCCCGAATTCCTGCGCGGCATCGGCTCGGTGAAGAGGCTGGTCGAACGGCCGGTACAGGAAATCCCGCCGGCCTTTTTCAATGACTCGCTCCGCGACGGCGATTTCCTGTTCATCGATTCGACGCACACCGTCAAGCACGGATCGGATTGCCTGCACCTTTATTTATCGGTGCTGCCACGCCTGTCGCGCTCGGTCTTTATCCATGCGCATGACATACGCTTGCCGGCGACGTTGCCGCTCAACGAGCTGCGCGACAAGCACGTCTATTGGACCGAACAATACCTGCTGATGGCCTATCTGATCGACAACTCGCGCACGACGGTCGAATACGGCAGCACCTACCACTTCCTGCGCAACCGGCAGCAGTTGAACGCGTTCATGCATGGCCGCTTCCCCGCGGGAGGCGGCAGCCTGTGGTTTTCACAGAAAGGCGCTCCGGGCGCGTGACGCGTTCCCGCGCCGGCTAGTCGGCCGAGGCGGCGGCGCGCACCGGCATGATCCGTCGTCGGGCGGCGGCGTGCCGGTCGGCGATCCACGCCACGACTGCCGTCACCGCCATGACGATGACGCTGGCGCCGAACACCCATTGCGGCGCGCCGTGATCCAGGATCCAGCCGAACATCAGCGGCCCGATGATGCCGGAGATGTTGAACCCGGCGGTCACGATGCCAAAGGTGCGGCCGATCATCCCGGGAGGCGCCGCGGCGCGCACCAGCATGTCGCGCGACGGCATGATAAGCCCGCCGAGAAAGCCGGCGCAGGCCATTGCCATCAGGAGCGGCGCGGCGCCGAAGCCGACAATCCCGATCGCCAGCACGACGAGCGCGTTGATGCCATACCCGACCGCCGCGACTTCGGCATGGCGGCGGGTCATGTCGGCGACAAACCCGCCGGCGAGGACGCCAAAGGCCTGCGCCGTCAAATAGGCGGTCAAGGCGAGGTTGGCGAGCGAGAGCGGGGTTCCAAAAGCGCTGGTCAGCGCTACGACCGAGAAATTACTAATGCCGGTGCCCGACAGGCTCAACAACGCAAAAAACGCCGTGAGCCCGAGGATGGCCGGGGTCATCAGCAGGCTGACCCCGCTGCCCATCCCGCCGGCATTGCCGGGCGACGATGCCGGCGCGCTGTCCGTGCCACGCGCTAACGCCAAGGGCGCCGCGGCAGCGAGCGCCAGGATGCCGGACAGGACGATCCCGGCATTGAGCCCGAAGCCCCCGACGAGCGCGAGCATTGTGACCGGCGCGACGGCGTTGCCGATGAACCCGGCAAAGGTATGCACCGAGAAGGCGCGGCCGAGCCGGGCCGGTGCGATATTGGCCGACAGGATCGCGTAGTCGGCCGGATGAAAGACGCTGTTCGCGACCCCGACAAACACCATCATCAAGAGGAGATGCGGATAGGAAGGCGCCAGCCCAAAGCCGACAAAGGCCAGCCCCGCGACAACCAGCGCCGCGACCAGCATGCGCCGCGACCCGAGCCGGTCGACGAGCGAGCCGACGGGCAATTGCGCCGCGACCGCCATGATATTGGCGATGGTCAACGCAAAGCCCAGCTCGACAAAGCCGATGCCGAGCTGCGCCTTCAAAAGCGGGAATAAAGGCGGCAGCACGAGATACTGGAAATGGTTGACGAAATGCGCCGCTGAGACGAGCGCCATCGCGCGGTACTCGACGCCCCTCTCGCCCGTGCTGCGGCGCGCGATAACGGCCTCCGCCATGCTCACCCCAAAGCTCGCCGACCGAGGGTTGAAGATAAGGATGCCCGCCCTTTAGGCAACCGCCGCCACGGCAGGGCTGCTGCCCATCCCGCGGATATCCGGCGACCTAAACCTTTGGAACTGGTGACATGCGGTTGACATCGCCGGGCCGCCCCGCTTTGGTCAGGCGAACGGCGGGATGCAAACCGGGAGGAAGCGATGGCGCGGATGACGGGCGGCGGCGCGCTGGTCGAGATGCTGCGGCGGCACGGGGTCGATACGCTGTTTGCGCTGCCCGGCGTACAGAACGATGCGCTCTTTGTCGCGCTCTACGATGCCGGCGAGGCGATGCGCGTCATCCATCCCCGTCACGAGCAGGCCGCGGCCTATATGGCCTTCGGCTATGCCCGCGCCAGCGGCAAGCCCGGCGCCTATGCCGTCGTGCCGGGACCGGGCGTCCTCAACACGACCGCGGCGCTCGCCACCGCCTACGCGACAAACGCGCCGGTGCTCTGCATTAGCGGGCAGATCCCGTCAAACCTGATCGGCCGCGGCTTCGGACTGTTGCACGAGGTGCCGGACCAGCTCGCGATTCTCAAAGGTTTGACAAAATGGGCGGCGCGCATCGACCATCCGAGCGAGACCGGCAAGCGGGTCAACGAGGCCTTTCGTCAGCTTGCCGACGGCCGGCCGCGCCCGGTCGCGCTCGAAATGCCGCTCGACATCATGGCGCTCGAGAGCGAGATCGCATTGCCGGAGCCGGAGCCGGCCCTTCCGGCGCCGCCGCCCGATGAGGAGCTGATCGCCCAAGCGGCAAAGCTCCTCGCGGGCGCGAAGCAGCCGCTGATCTATATCGGCAGCGGCGCCGCCGATGCCGGGGCGGAGGTGTTCGCCTTGGCCGAACGGCTGCAGGCGCCGGTCACAACCTATACCGGCGGTAAGGGGATCGTCAGCGACCGGCATTATCTCGCGCAGAACCTGCTCGCCGGGCACGAGCTCTGGCGCACGGCCGATGTCGTGCTTGCCATCGGGACGCGCTTCAACCAGCCGCAGACCCGCTGGGGCCTCGACAATGAGGTCAAGGTCATCCGCATCGATCTCGATCCAATCGAGATCACCCGGGTCGCGCGCCCCGCGATCGGTATCGTTGCCGATGCGAAGCCGGCGCTCGCGGCCCTCGACAAGGCGTTGGGCGCGCACGAACGCCCCTCGCGCCAGCGCGACCTCGAGGAGCTGAAGGCGAAGACTCAGACGCGGCTCGAAGAGAGGCTCGGGCCGCAATGCGAGTACCTCGCGGCAATCCGCGCCGAACTCCCCGATGACGGCATCTATGTCGAGGATCTGACGCAAGTCGGCTATGTCGGCCGCCTCGCTTTCCCGGTCTACCGGCCGCGCACCTACATCCATAGCGGCTATCAAGGGACGCTCGGGCATTGTTATGCGACGGCGCTCGGCGCGAAGGTCGCGTGCCCCGACAAGCCGGTCGTGTCGATCTCCGGCGATGGCGGCTTTATGTACAACGTCCAGGAATTGGCGACCGCGGCGCTGCATGGCATCGATGTCGTTGCGATCGTCTTTGCCGACGGCGCTTACGGCAATGTCCGGCGCATGCAGAAGAACGATTACGGCAACAAGCTGATCGCCGTGGATTTGCTCAACCCGAACTTCCCGAAGATGGCCGACAGCTACGGCATCGCCGGCGTGCGCGCGACGAGCCCCGATGAATTGCGCCGCGAGCTGGCCGCCGCCTTGAATCGCCGCGGGCCGTCCCTGATCGAGGTGCCGGTGGGTGAGATGCCGGATCCCTGGCCGACGCTGGTCATGCCGCGCGTCCGCGGTCGATAAGCTCTCCGGTCTCTCCCGTGCGGGCTTACCCGCTCTGCCGTAAATGCATCGGTGCGGTGGCGATTGCCTTCGTGCTGGCGCTGCTCATTCAGCCCGTGGCAGCGGCCGCAACCAGCGGTTCGGATACCGCCTCCGAAGCCGTCAACTCCGAAGCAAAGCCCGATAAGTCCGACAGTAAAACGGGTGCTAAACCGGACAATAAACCCGGCCAGAAGGGTGCTGATAAGTCCGGCGACAAAGGCGATGACCAATCGCAAATTCCGCCCGAACCCAATGCCGAGAGTAAGCCGAACGATCCTTGCGATCCCGAGAAGCAGCTGGTCAATTTGGACATCAGGCAGCGGCTTTGCCAGTCCGGGCTGACGATCGGCATTGCCGAGACCAGCGAGGTGCTCGGCAATCTGACTGGCGGTGTGCGGCAGGGTGCGCGCTACGAAGGGCTCACCGATCTCAACCTGCGGATCGATCTGCGGCGCAGCTTCCATTGGCGCGGCGAGATCTACGCGCGCGCCTATCAGATTCACGGCCGCGGCTTGACCGGCGACAATCTCGGGAACCTGAACGTGGTCAGCAGCATCGAGGCGGCCCGAACCACCCGCCTTAACGAGCTGTGGTACGAGCACCATTTCGACTATTGGCGCCTGCGCATCGGCCAGCAGAGCATCGGCACGGAATTCCTAAACCCCGAATCCGCCCGCCTATTCGTCAATGCGACGTTCGGCTGGCCGACGCTGCCCTCGCTCGACTTGCCCTCGGGCGGCCCTTCTTACCCGCTCGGCACCCCGGCCGCGCGCCTGCGCGTCGACCCGCAGGAAGGGCTCACCCTGTTCCTCGGTCTGTTCAATGGCGACCCGACCGGCGCCGGGGTCGGCGGCTCGCAATTGGCCGATGCCTCCGGGACCGCTTTCCGCACCAATGACGGCGCGTTTGTCATCGGCGAGATCCGGTACAATCCCGAAAGCTCGGACAAGAACGGTACCTACAGCTTTGGCGGCTGGTGGAATTCCGAGCGCTTTCGCGACCAGCGCTTCGATACCAATGACGTTCCGCTGGCGAGCCCGCTCAGCAGCGGAACCGCGTTGCGGCATAACGGCGACTACAGCCTCTATGTCTCGACCAACCAACCGTTGCCGATCGACGGTGCCGCGCTGTTCGCCCGCGCGATGGGCGCGCCCAGCGACCGCAATCTCGTTAATTTCTATGCCGATGCCGGGCTGGCCTATAAAGGCCCGTTCGGCCGGGCCGATGATGAGACCGGCATCGCCTTCGGCTATGCCCGGGTCAGCGATGCGGCGCGCGGCCTCGACACGGATATCGCACTCTTTACGGGCCAATTTCAGCCGGTCCGCTCCGGGGAGGCGGTGCTCGAGTTGACCTACCGCATCCAGCTCACCGGATGGTGGCAGCTACAGCCCGATTTTCAGTACATCTTCAATCCCGCGGGCGGTGTCGCGAACCCAACCGCGGGAGGCCGACGCATCGGGGATGCGGCGGTCCTCGGGCTGCGCACCGCGGTGACGTTTTGAGCTTCACCCTTGCCGCCGAGGATCGCGGACGGCACTTCTGCGCTGATGACCGGCAATATCGTTCCGGCGACATCGGAGACCATCGCGCAAGCCGCGCGCCTGTTGCGTGAGGGCCGCCTCGTCGCGTTTCCGACCGAAACGGTGTACGGGCTCGGCGGCGATGCAACGAGCGAGACGGCAGTTGCGCGGATTTTCGCAGCCAAGGGCCGGCCGCGCTTCAATCCGCTGATCGTGCATATCCCGGGCCTCGCCGAGGCCGAGCCGTTCGCCGAGTTCGACGCGCGCGCACGCGAGGCGGCGCAGCGCTTCTGGCCCGGACCGCTGACGCTGGTGCTGCGCCGCCGTACCGATGCCGGATTGTCGCTGCTCGCGAGCGCCGGCCTCGAGACGGTGGCCCTGCGCGCCCCCGCTCACCCCCTCGCGCAGCAATTGTTGCGTGAGGCCGGGAGGCCGGTGGCCGCCCCCTCGGCCAACCGCTCGGGCCGGGTCAGCCCGACCATGGCGGCGCATGTCGCCGCCGAGCTCGGGACGGAGGTTTCATTGGTTTTGGATGGTGGGGCCTGCCCGGTCGGGCTCGAATCGACAATCCTCGACCTGACCGGCCGCGTGCCGATGCTCCTGCGGCCTGGCGCAGTCACACGCGAGGAGCTTGTCACCGTCTTCGGCGAGATCGTATCGCCGACCGCGAGCGACCATGTCCCGCGCGCGCCTGGCAGCCTGCCGAGCCATTACGCGCCGAGCCGGCCGGTGCGACTGGACGCCCGGGAGGCACGGCCGGGCGAAGCCCTGCTCGCCTTTGGCGCCGAGGCCCCCGCCGGTTTTGCCGAGGTAATCTTTCTGTCGAGGACCGGCGATCTCGCCGAGGCGGCTGCCAATCTGTTCGCGTCGTTACGGCGGCTCGATCGGCCCGACTTCAGCGGGATCGCGGTCATGCCGATTCCCGAGCATGGCCTTGGGCTGGCGATCAATGACCGGCTACGCCGCGCCGCCTTCCGAGAACCCGATGCTAATGCTTAGGCGTCAGCGAGCGCGGCCGCGCAACCGAGAAATGCCGGCAAAGGATGCGTCACGACATAAGTCGGAATCGCCGCTACATAGGGGCTGAGCCGTCCCTTTGCCTCGAACCGCGCCCGGAACCCGCTCTCGACAAATCGCGCACCGAGCCGCGGCACGATCCCGCCCGCGATATAGACGCCACCTTGCGCACCCAAGGTCAGCGCCAAATCGCCCGCAACCGTGCCGAGCATCGCGCAAAACATGGCGGTCGCCTCCCGGCACAGCGGGTCCCGCGCCCCCGTCGCCACATCGGTGATCTGCGCTGCCGTGTAGGGCGCCGCCGGCACGCCATCGAGCGCCGCGAGCGCGTTGTACAGGTTGACGAGGCCCGGTCCCGACAGGCACCGCTCCGCCGAGACGTGATCGAAATGGCGGCGCATCCAGTCGAGGACGCCATTCTCGCGCGCGGTCACTGCCGCCATCGTCACATGGCCGCCCTCACCGGTCAGCGGCGACCAGCGCGGGCCGGCGGGAATGAGCCCGGACGCGCCCAGCCCCGAGCCTGGCCCCAATACGGCAATCGGCCTGCCGTCGATCGGCATCCCGCCGCCCACCGGCATGCGGTCATCGGGCCCCAGCCGCGGGAGCGCCAGTGCCACCGCGGTGAAATCGTTGATGATCTCGAGCCGCTCGAAGCCGAGTTGGCCACGCAAGGCGGCGAGCGAAAAGCTCCAGGGATGATTTGTCATGCG
>JBKOVT010000266.1:0-5359 GCA_046724035.1 Pseudomonadota bacterium
TGGCGGCGAAGGTTCGCTGCGCCGGTGATATGCAGCCTTCGTCAGAGAATGCAGTCTGGCTCGGCTTTTTGCCGGGCCGAGCCAGACGCCTTCCTACCCGTGTTTATACAGCGAGAAAGCGCCTCAGCCGCCGTAAAAGACATTGTCGCCGAGATCCTTCATCTCGAGGATCGCCACGTCGGGCCGACCGTCGATCGGCTTTGGCAGATGCGCCTCGGTGACCTCGGCGACGACGATGTGGTGGTCGCCCTGCTCGACGATGCTGCTGACCTTGCACTCGACGGCGGCCAACGCCGCATCGAGGATCGGCGCGCCGTTTGACCCTTTGTGGATCGCTTGGCCGGAGAGCTTGCCGTCCGCCAATTGCGCCGGCTTGAAGAAGGTGAAGGCGAGGCCCTTGTGCTCCTTGCCGAGCATGTTGAGCGTGAAATTCTTAGTGTTCTTGACGATGCCATAGGCGCCGCTGTCGGTCTTGACCCCGACGACGACCAGCGGCGGGTTGAAAGCAGTCTGCGTCACCCAATTCACCGTCGCGCCGGCGACATTGCCCTTGCCGTCATCGGCGGTCAGCACGTAGATGCCGTAGGGGATCATGCGAAGCGCGGTTTTCTTGGCGTCCTGGTTCATCGGCATCCTCCGGATTGCGTTGGGGGAATAGCATTGGGCGCCGCACTACATCGCGTCCGCTAAAAAGTCGCAAGACCCTCGCCCGCCTCGCAGCCGCCAGCGAGGGGGTGTGCGTATCTTATTTCCGGCCGGCGGCCTTCAGGCCCTTTTCGAGCGCGGCGAAGGATTGCGAGGGCGCCGGCATCAGCCAGCGGAAGCCCTTTTCCAGGAGCTCCTCGACATTGTTCGCGTCGACATGCGGATGACCGCACGGGACCCCCGCCTCCTTGCAGATCGCCAGCGCCTCGTCGATCGCCGCGGCAACCTCGGGATGCTCGTATTGGCGCGGATAGCCCATATCCTGCGACAGGTCGCCCTCGCCGATCAGCACGACCCCGATGCCCGGCACGTCCTTCAGCATTTTCGGCAGGTTTCGGATCGCGCGCTTCTCCTCGCACATGATGACGACGAGGATCTCGCCCTCGGGATTTAAGGGCCAGGTGTCGGCGCGCTTGTAATAGGTCTGCTGGTCGAGACCCCAATAACGCGCGGCGTTGCGCGGAGCGTCGCCGCGCTGACCCGGCGGCTCATAATATTTCGCCTCCCGTGGCCGCGGGTACCGGCAGGCCTGTACCGCATTTCGCGCTTCCTCAACCGTCGAGACATGCGGCCAGACGATGCCGTAGACGCCGATATCGAGCACCTGCTTGGCGATGAACTGGTTCATCTCGCCGCCATTGGGCGGGATGCGCACAAAGGGCGCGACCGCCGGCGCGAGACTGCCGGATCGAAGGATCTGGGCCCGGTCGAGCATGTATTGCATGCAGTCGCGCAAAGCGCGGATGTCGTAAGGATTGTGCTCCATCTCGAAGACGACGCCGTCATAGGCAGCGGCGGCGATCGATTGCGCGGCACCGATCTCGGGCGGCGAGAAGGTTACGAAGGCCGGCTTGCCGCTTTCGAGGGCGCGGACCGCCGGGTTGAGGCGCGGAATGTCGGGCATCGGAAACTCCTACTCGGCAGCGGCGGGGTGGTGCTTTGCCTGCCACTTCGCCAATGCCTCGTGCGGCTTCGAAAAGACCGGATCCATCATGTCCTTATCCCTGCCGGTGCTGGCGGTCAGCTCGACGACGTAGCCATTGGGATCGCGGAAATAGATCGAGCGGACAAAGCCGTGATCGACCGGCCCGCGCACCTCAATTCCCTGCTCCCGCCCCTTCGCCAGCATCGCATCGAAGACGTCGTTCTCGACGCCGAGCGCGATATGCAGATCGAGATCGTCCTGCCGCTTGAACTCGAACGGCCTGTCCGGCACCTCGAAAAAGGCAAGGCAGGAGCCGTCATCCATCGCAAAGAAGGTGTGGAGGCCCATGCCGTCGCCGATCTCGAAGGCGCTGACCAGCTTCAGCCCGAGGAAATCCTCGTAGAAGCGCCGCGTCTCCTCGGAATCACGGCAGCGATAGGCGTTGTGATGCAAGCCTTTGATCATCATAGCCCTCACGTTCTAATGATCCTGCGGTGGCTCGCGTGAGATTACACCGGACTCTGCCCCGCTTCGACTCCCACTAAAGCTGTCGTCCCGGCTTTCGCCGGGACGACAGGAGGAGACGATACAAAAATGCTCTCTCGCGGGAGCTTACGGCTTACTGGTCGAGCCAGATGTCTTCCATGCGCCAGCCGTTATAGATGCTGTTGTCCAGCACGGTCAGGTTCTTGACTGAAGGCTGCCAGCAGGTCGCGCCCTTGTTGAAATAGATGAGCGGTTTGGCTCCGTCCTCGGTCAGCCGCCGTTCGATGTCCCAGACCAGTTTCTTGCGCTTCTCCTGGTCCGGTTCCATCGATTGCTGGTCGATCAGCTTGTCGATCTCCGGGTTGCAGTACCCGTTGTAATTGCCGACGCCGCCGCACGCGTAGCTCTCGTAAAGCAGGGCGTCCGGATCGTCGACATAGGTGCCGGTCAGGTTCAGCGCGACGGTGTAATCCTTGCGCATCATCTTCGGATACCACTGCGTCGTGTCGATCGTGTCGAGTTCGCCGTCGATATAGATCTCTTTCAGTTGGTCGAGGAGAATGACGGCCGGATCGCGGTAGGGCGGAATATCGCGCGTCGATACCTTCACCGAGAGGTGCTTGTCGGGTCCGTAACCGAGCTTCTTCATGATCGCGCGCGCCTCGGCGCGGTTCTTTGCAATGTCTCGCCCGTAGCCGGGCAGATTCTCCAGCATATCCTGGGGCATGCCCCAAAGACCGCCCGGCGGCGGCTGCATGGCCGCCGCTTCGAGGCCGGTCCCCTCGGTCAGAATGTCGATAAACGATTTACGGTCCAGGGTCAGCGCCATAGCGCGCCGCAATTCGCGGCTGTCGAAAGGCGGCGCCGATAGATTGACGATCAGGTTGGTGCTGACGCTGCCCGCCGGCAATACGCAGGTCGCATCGGGCCGCTGACTCATGATGTCCTTCATCAGCGGCACGGTGACGCTGCCGGCCATCGTCAAATCGTACTGTTTCGCGATAAACGCCAGGATCACGGTCGAGCGGTTGCGCGAGATCTTGTATTCGATGCCGTCGAGATAGGGCAGCCCCGGCTTCCAATAATCGGGGTTGCGGGTCAGCCGGATCACCTCGTTCGGCTTGAATTCGACAAATTTGAACGGGCCGGTGCCGATCGGGTGCTGCCGCATCTGCGCCGGCGGCACATGGCAGGGGTAGACCGGCGACATACCGCTGGCGAGCAGTGCGATGAAGGCGGGCTGCGGCCGCTTCAATACGAAGGTCGCCTCGTGATCAGCGTTGGCTTTCACCTCGATCAGATTGCTGTACCAGGCCTTGCGCGGATTGACCCGGAGCTTCTCGGCGCTCTTTCCCTGCAGCAGATCCCAGGTGCATTTGACGTCAGCGGCGGTAAAGGGTTTGCCGTCGTGCCATTTGACCCCGTCACGCAATTGGAATGTCAGTTCGGTGCCGTCCTCGTTCCACGACCAGCTCTTGGCCAGCTCGGGGACGATCGACTGCATGCTGTTCTGCGCGATGTGCTGATCGAACAGCACCAGGTTGTTGAACACCGCCATGACCGGGCGCTCGGCGAAGACGGTGGCCTCCTCGTGGATCGACATGCTGGCCGGGCTGTCGAGCGTATGCAGCCGTAGCGTGCCACCGGATTTTTGCGCAAAGGCCGGGACACCCCCAATTGCGAGCAAGACCAACCCCAAGCCGATCAGCCGCAGCACGCACCGCGCCATTCTCGTCTCCTCCCGCGGGACCGCAGGCTGTGTCGCCCGACTTGCCCGGTCTCCCCTGTCGCGGCGCGGGTTTGCCGTCTCGCCGCGGCGCGAGCTTAGCACGGCACGAAGGCGGACAGCGTCGGCGTTCGCTTTCGGGGGAGCCGCCGGCGCTATGGCCGGCCAACCCCAATCAATGCCGCGGAGCGCTGCTGCCCACCCCTTGCTCGAGCCACAGATCCTCGAAGCGCGACGAGTTGTAGATGCTGTTGACCATCGTTGTCAGCCCCTTGAGCCGCGGCATTCGGCAGTTCGCTGCGCGGTTGTAAAACAGGATCGGGCGGGCATCGTCCTCGATCAGTTTCCGCTCGATCTCCCACACCAGCTTCTTGCGTTTATCGATGTTCGTCTCAGCCGATTGCCGCTCGACCAGCTTGTCCACCTCCGGATTGCAGTAGTTGGTATAATTGCGCGGCGAGCCGCAGACGTAGTTCTCGTAAAATGCGACGTCCGGATCGTCGACTGCGGTTTCCGTGATGTTCATCCCAATCTTGTAATCCTTGCGCATCAGCGTCGGATACCACTGCGTCGTGTCGATCGGGTTGAGCTCCGCGTCGATGTAGATTTTCTTCAGCTGATCGATCAGGACCACAGCGGGATCGCGGTAGGGAGCGACATTGCGCGTCGACACCGTGACTTTCAGCGGCTTGTCGGGGCCATAACCCAGCTTTTCCATGATTTTGAGGGCCTTGGCCCGGCTCGACGCGATGTCCGGATCGTAGCCCGGCAAGTTTCGCATCGCATAGGGCGGCATCCCCCATACCCCTTCTGGGGGCGGCTGCATGACCCCGCCGATGGCGCCCTGCCCGTCGGCGATAATCTCGACAAAGGCCTGACGGTCGATCGTCAAAGACATCGCGCGCCGCAGCTCGGGATTATCGAATGGCGGCACGTCGCGGTTGACGATCAAGTTGCGTGCGACATTGGCCACTACCAAATCGCAGATCGCTTCCGGCACCTTGTTCTTGACGTCCTTCAGCTGCGGCATCGTCACGCCGAAATACACGTCTTCGTTGCCGGCCATGAAGGACAGCAGCCGGGTCGAGACGTCCTGGATGATGCGGTATTCAATGCCGTCGAGATACGGTTTTCCCGGTTTCCAGTAATCCCGATTGCGGGTAACCGTGATCGACTGATTCGGCTTGAACTCGACGAATTTGAATGGGCCGGTGCCGATCGGATGCAGCCGCATTTGCGCCGGCGATACGTGGCACGGGTAGATCGGCGTCCATCCCGTCGCCAGCATCGAGAGCAGCGATGGCTGCGGCCGTTTGAGGTGGAAGCTGACCTCGTAATCGCCGTTGGTGGTCACGTCCGAGACATTATCGAACCAAGATTTGCGCGGGTTGATGCGCAGCTTTTCGCTCGCCTTGCCCTGCAGAAGGTCGATCGTGCACTTGACGTCCTTGGCGGTGAACGGCTTTCCGTCATGCCATTTGACGCCCTTGTGCAGCGGGAAGGTGAGCTCGGTCCCG
>JBKOVT010000345.1:0-2951 GCA_046724035.1 Pseudomonadota bacterium
GTACCGTCCGGTACATTTGCGAGCGAGTGCGGCGAATATGACAAAATCGGAGCTCGTCCAGCGGCTTTCCGAGGCAAACCCGCACCTCTATCAGCGCGATGTCGAGGTCATTGTCACGGCGATCTTCGATGAGATCGCCGCCGCCTTGGCGCGCGGCGATCGCGTCGAATTGCGCGGCTTTGGCGCGTTTTCGGTCAAGCGCCGCGACGCCCGGGTCGGCCGCAACCCGCGGACCGGCGACAGTGTCGAAGTCGCCGAAAAGCACGTGCCGTTCTTCAAGACCGGCAAGCAATTGCGCGACCGGCTGAACCACCCGGCCCGCGCCCACTGACGCACCGACGCGGACATTCGCAGCTTCCATTATCATTCCGGGGCGCCGCATCGCGGCGAGCCCGGAATGCATATTCCGGCGGCCGGTGTTCATGGATTCCGCGGCCGGCCCTCGCGTGGTCCCGGAATGACACCGACTTGACTGTCAGTGCGCGCGAAGCGAAGCAATCTCCCTGAGAATTGGGCACCTTGATGAAGCTGCTGTTCTGGCTCTCTGTGCTGATCGTTGCGGCAGCGCTGGGGCTGTTCGCGATCTCCAACGGCGAGGCTGTCGCGCTCGGCTTTTGGCCGGCGCCCTACCTCGTCGAGGTGCCGCTCTATGTCGCGGTCCTCGTGGCGTTGCTGATCGGCTTTCTGCTCGGCGAATTCGCAGCCTGGCTCGCCGCCGGACGTTGGCGCCGCGAGGCGCGCCGCCGCGCCCGCCGCATCGCCTCGCTTGAAGCCGAGCTGCTCGCGACACAAGCCCAACTGGCGCCACCCGCTCAGCTCGCGACATCGACGACACCGGCCTCGACCCGGATCGCCGCGCGCGCCGCCTCCTGAAAACCCACCCGGAAAGTCCGGCTGCGGGGGCGAATTTCCGCCGCCCGCCCCCATATCGAGCCCATGAGCGTTGCCGCGAAAATCTGCGGAATCTCCGGCGAGGAGGCTGTCGCCGCCGCCGCTACGGGGGGCGCCGCCTATGTCGGCTTTGTGTTTTATCCGCCGAGCCCGCGCGCGGTGAACGCCGAGCGCGCCGCCCAGCTCTGCGCCGCCCTCCCCGGCGGGGTGCAGCGCGTCGGCCTCTTTGTCGATGCGGACGACCGGGCGATCGCCGCCGTGCTCGATCGAGCGTCGCTCGATCTCTTGCAGTTCCACGGTCACGAAACCCCGGAGCGGGTCGCCGAGGCCAAGGCGCGTTTTCGCGTGCCGGTCATGAAGGTGGTCGCGGTTGCCGGTCCGGAGGATGTCGCCGCCGCGTCGCGCTATGAAGAGGTCGCCGACATGCTGCTGTTCGACGCCAAGCCGCCGCGCCGGGCCGATGCGCTTCCTGGCGGCAACGGTCTCGCCTTCGATTGGCAGCTGATCGCCGGCCGCGAATGGAAGCTTCCTTGGATGCTGTCGGGCGGCCTCAACGCCGCGCTCCTCCCGGAGGCGGTGCGGATTTCCGGCGCGAGCGCGGTCGATGTCTCCTCCGGGGTCGAGCGCCGCCCCGGCGACAAGGATCCCGCGAAGATCCGCGAATTCCTGGCGGTCGCGCGCAGCCTTTGAGTATCCTGCCGCGAGGCGAGGAGAAGATGCAGACACCGAACAGCTATCGCGGCAACTCATTTCGAACGGGCCCGGATCCGCGAGGCCATTTCGGCCTTTATGGCGGGCGCTATGTCGCCGAAACCCTGATGCCGCTGATCCTGGCCGTCGAGCGCGCCTATAACGACGCGAAGGATGACCCGAATTTCCACGCTGAGCTCGCGTATTACCTCGACCACTATGTCGGCCGGCCGAGCCCCTTGTATTTCGCCGAGCGGCTGACCCGCCATTTCGGCGGCGCCAAAATCTACTTCAAGCGCGACGAGCTGAACCACACCGGCGCGCACAAAATCAACAACGTGCTCGGCCAGGTCCTCTTGGCACGGCGCATGGGCAAGCGCCGCATCATCGCCGAAACCGGCGCCGGCCAGCACGGCGTCGCGACCGCGACGGCCTGCGCGCTCTTCGATCTGCAATGCATCGTTTATATGGGCCACACCGATATCGAGCGGCAGAAGCCCAACGTCTTCCGCATGAAACTGCTCGGCGCCGAGGTCGTACCGGTGCATTCCGGCACCGCGACGCTAAAGGACGCGATGAACGAGGCGTTGCGCGACTGGGTCGCGCATGTCGACGACACGTTTTACGTCATCGGCACGGTCGCGGGGCCGCACCCCTACCCGGCGATGGTGCGCGATTTCCAATCGATCATCGGCCGCGAGACCCGCGAGCAGATGCTGAAGGCGGAAAACCGCCTTCCCGACACGCTCGTTGCCTGCATCGGCGGCGGTTCCAACGCGATGGGCCTCTTTCATCCGTTTCTCGACGAGCCTTCGGTGGCGATGATCGGTGTCGAAGCTGCCGGCCACGGCATCGAGACCGGGCTGCACGCGGCCTCACTGAATGGCGGCGAACCCGGCGTTCTGCACGGCAACCGCACCTATCTCCTGCAGGACGAGGACGGGCAGATCCGCGACGCGCATTCGATCTCGGCTGGGCTCGATTATCCCGGCATCGGGCCGGAGCACGCTTGGCTGCACGACCTCGACCGCGTCCGATACGTCTCGATTACCGACCGCGAGGCATTGGACGCGTTTCAGCTGTGCAGCCGCCAAGAGGGCATCATCCCGGCCCTGGAGCCGGCGCACGCCTTGGCGCATGTCGCGAAGATCGCGCCCGACCTGCCGCGCGACCATCTCCTCGTCATGAATATGTGCGGCCGCGGCGATAAGGACATCTTCGCCGTCGCGGACCATCTCGGCGTGATGCTGTGAGCCGCATCGAGCGCCGCTTTGCGCAGCTGAAACAGGAAGGCCGCGCCGGACTCGTCATCTACCTGATGGCCGGCGATCCCGATCCCGACACCTCGCTTGCCCTGTTCGAGGGCGTGG
>JBKOVT010000079.1:0-6248 GCA_046724035.1 Pseudomonadota bacterium
TCGAAGGTCGAGGCGCTCGATCTCGGCGCGGATGATTATATTGCCAAGCCTTTCGGCATGGCCGAGCTGATGGCGCGGCTGCGCGCGGCCTTGCGGCACGCATATCAGGCGCAAGGCGAGTTGCCGATGTTCGTGTCCGGCGATCTCTCGATCGATCTGGTGCGCCGTCACGTGATCCGCGCCGGCCGCGAGATCAGACTATCGCCCAAGGAATTTGAGCTGCTCCGCCATCTCGTCGCCCACGCCGGCAAGGTGCTGACGCATCGCCAGCTATTACGCGAGGTGTGGGGCCCGGCACAGGCCGAGGAAGTGCAATATCTTCGGGTGTTCATTCGCGGGCTGCGGCAAAAGATCGAACCCGATCCGACCCGTCCGACTCACATCTTGACCGAGCTCGGGGTCGGCTACCGCCTGCAACTGCCGCCCAGCGCGCGCTGTCTACCTGAGACACCGCAATTTCTCGATCGCGGCGTGCACGAGATTTGCTGATCCGGGCGATCCTTTGCTACCGCCGCGTCAACCTGCCAAGCGTTGTAGCCCCATCGGCCCAGATCAGTTCAAGCCACCGTGTCAGCAATCTGCCGGATGCCCTCGTATTGGTGAGCTCGATACCGGTCTGTTCGAAGCCCTGTTTTGCTTTGTCGGTGGCGTTCGCGAAATCGGTCGCCAGCCGCTGCCGGATCTGCAATAGCGAGACTTGACGCTGGTTTCGTCGCGGCGCGATTGCGCTCGGCTGATGGGTGAACCGATACCTCGTATCGATTCAGCTGGATGAAATGATCGGCGACAACGAGGCGCGCGAGGAGACGCACCGGGCGCGCGAGCACTCACTGGCGAAGAAAGTTATTGAGCGTTGCTGCGTATATAGCGGATTTTTATCTAATCTCTCAAACAGGTATGGAAGATCCGCCGCTAACGCGTCTTGAGGGAAACATCAAATGACGCAAACCAAATCAGCAGTCCAAATAACTACGAATCTGTGCAGGTGCATGACCATACTCCTCTAGCCCATCGCCGATTGACGCCAATTCCACCAGCGCCGGTTAGAAGAGCGTTTTCGCTGCAATGTCGAGCCACTTAATGAGGGCGTCGTATGCAAGCTGCATAGACTCCGGATGGTTATATAGCCAATCCCGCCCCGGCCACCGCTCCGACATTAAAAACCGCACTCACCGCACCGTCTACCTTCTTCCAAGTCCACTTCATGCTCTCGATCAAGGCGTTCCGTATCGATGTGTACCACCGCTTTATGCTATTTCAGGGTTCGCTGTTTGAAGTTCGGCGCGGAGTTCGTATAGCCGCGTGCGGCAGCTCTTTGATCTTTTCTGGGTCTTGGGTGTCATTACGGAGGCTGGTTATGTCCTATGCCCATTGGTCGTCGCGTCTCCAACGTCCTCCGCAAAATTCTCAATTGCTTCGAGCGCCTGCGCCCGTAAGTCGCGCTCTTCAGGTGAGCCACAAAAGGTCGCTTGGCTCATCGAGATAGAAATCCAATGAAAGCGGCTCGCTCGGTCCTTCTTCCTCCGGTGGTTCGTCATACTCGTAATGCGGAGAACCGGACGTCGGAGCCCAATCGTACGTTCCGCTCGCGTGTACTTCTTCGGTCACCTCCTCGAATCAGGTCCTGAGGACCTCATCGAGCGGTCCGATCAGGGCGTCCCGTTCTCGGCAAGTTCACAGCGCTGCGCCGATACTACGCACCATCGGTTCGAAGTCGAGGCGATCATCGCGAACGCGTAAACCGCTCATTTCCAGACAAGGAGCCCCGCTGGCGACGGCGGGGCTTCCTTTTTTTACTATGGCCGAAGACATCGTTATCGTGCGCCGGCAATGGAATGATTGGCGGCATGCAAGCGTCCGCATCGAAGACGTCAGTGGGCTTCATTTCGATTCTGTGAGCGGCGGTGTGCGCGTCAGATCCCCGCGAGAATTCTTGCACGGCTATATTCTTTGAAACGCCATCATCGAAGGCGAGGTCGCTCACTCCTGTCGGCACGGTGCGGCGGGGCCGCACAACATTAAGGTTTGTATCGTCCAAAAGGATAATTCGAGGCAGCTCTACGCGCAGTTGAAGGCGGGTCGCCGGCCAACGCTAGCGCGAATTCTCCCACGGCCCCGCTGGCGACGGCGGAGCTTCTTTTTTTTTGGCGCGGCCCCCCCTCTCCTGTTTTGGGTATTTCACCCAGCCGTCCGCTTCGGGTGGATTACTTTCGCGGCTAGACCCAAAGCGGCTCCCCACAAAGCGGGGGGGATCAAATTTCTAGAAATCTGGGGCGCCCGAACCGCTCAGGGTTCAGTCCCGGGGATATTTTTTTGGTAGCTAAACTTTTGATTTTCGAGGTTTTTGAACCTGTGAAGCACTATCCAAGTATTCATCATGGTAAACCGAGATAATCTTTCGGCCAGTTCTTGCTGCACCGGCTAAGGGACAGCGGGGGACGGCGCGCGGACGGCATCAAGAGGGCATAGGCGTCCGCAAAAAACGATTTGTTTTCCGGGGCTTGAGGCTCAGCGGACGGCTGCGGACAGCGCCTTCTCTTATTTAGAGAAGAAGAAAGGTATATAAGGATGTGTGTGCCGTTGGGGAAATCAAAGGGCATTCAAACCCAGTCACCCTGGCGAAGTAAAACCGTACCAGCGCCGCGAGCAGCTCCCGATGCCTGTTCGGTTGGATCCGCCGAGGCGGGGCAACCCCGGCTCGGTGGGGTTCTTCTTATTTCTTAAAGAGGGCGCCTGAGGATAGCCGTTGCTAAGCCGTTGCTGGGCATCAAGTGATGTAAGTCATACATTTGGTCTTATTAGGAAAAAACGGGTAATGCCAAGGACTACGGATCTGGGGGTTAGGGGTTCGACTCCTCTCGGGCGCGCCAACCTTTTTCAGAACTTCTCGCGCACCGCAGCAGACGAGGCGTGTACCCTCGGGTTCAGCTCTGCGCGGTTGGCGCGCCGATCGCACCTTCGACCGCGGCGATGAACGCGTCGAGCCGGATCGGCTTCGGTATGCAGCGGTGGCCCTCGCGCCGGTCATTCGGCAGTTCCGGCAGATAGCCGCTCATGATGAAGGTCTGGGCGCCGAGATCGGCGGCGCCATCGGCAATGACCGAGCCGTCGCCATCCGGCAGGCGCCAATCGGCGATCACCAGCGAGTAGCCCTGCGCCGCAAGGCGCGCCCAGGATTCGGCCGCGGTTGTCGCGACATCCACCTGATACCCGGCGTCCGCCAGCGCCACAGCCAGCAGCTCGCCAACATCTTCGTCGTCCTCAACCAGCAGGATGCGCTTTTCCGGCATCGGGATCTCCCCCGGAAACGGCGGACTAACGACGTTGAGTGGCGGAAGGTTCCGCCGAAAGCGCGTCGCGCGAGACAACGGACATAGACGGGGCCCCCGCCGGGCCGCAATATGGGCCGAGCGGCCGCCGCCCGGCCGGCCTGCACCTTGGCCCTGTACCTTGGCATAGAGATGCCGAAACCGCTGACGACGCGCTGGATCATCGGAGTTGCCCTCGCCGCAGTCGCGGTGCTCGGCATCGTGTCCGTTTGGCAAGCGCGTTCGGCCGGTGACAACCTGCCGGCCCGATCCGCCGTCGGCGAGCCGAGCGACAAGCCGCGCCGCCAACAGGAATTGCGGTTTCTGAAGGCCGCGTTCGACCGGCTCGAAGCCGAAGCCAAGCAGAACCCGACCAGCCCGGGGCTGCGCTCGCTCCAAGCGGAGCAGCAGGCGGTCGTGCTCCGGATGCGCGAGGTGGCTCATCCGTTGCGCGCCGAAAGCGTGCCGGAAGAGGTCCGCCCCCTGGTCGGGGCCGCGCCGGCCGCTACCACCGCGTCGACCGTCGAGGCGCCGGCCAAGGACGAGCCGCGCCCGGCGGCGATCGCCGCACCGGCCAATTCCGCGATGGTCGAGGCTGCTCCCCGCGAGCTGAAAGCGGGTCTTGGCTCGGCGTCAGCTGACCCAACCCTCGTCCTCTCGCGCGACCCGGCGCTGAGCGGCCTCGTGCTGATCGTACGGCCCCGGCCGCCTCGCCCCGCCAGTGACGCGCCTGCGGAAAAATCCGCCGAGCGGCAACCGGCCAACGCCAATCCCGAGGCCAAGCCGGCGGCGAAAGCGCCAGTCACCGTGCGATCGCCGGAACGAACATTGCCATCCGGTGCGGTCGGTACGATCGAGCGGCCGGGATCGGGGCCGGTCGCCATTCTGGGGCGTTGAGGCGCAGCCAAGCCGACGTAGCCAGCCTTTCTTCTGCGCCAAACACAGCGGCTCTCTCCGGCGGCAAACTGCGCTACAATGCGGGAAGACCGGACGGGAGGACAACAATGGCCCAGCTCGTTCTGGGGATCGGCACGTCGCACACCCCAATGCTGAACGCGCCGCCCGAGGATTGGCCGCGCTTTTACGAGCGCGACTCCAAGCGCACCAACCTGCTCGACACCGAAGGGCGCCTCACCAGTTACGAGGAGCAGCTGAAGCACGCGCCCCCCGGCATCACCGATCAGATCACGCCGGAGCGGATGCGGGCGCGGCACCAGGCGGTCGAGGGCGCGATGGCGCGGCTCGGCGATTTCCTGCGCGAGGCGAAGCTCGATGCGCTGATCGTCGTCGGCGACGACCAGGACGAGCTTTATCACCATGACAACATGCCCGGCATCCTCGTCTATTACGGCGAGGCTATCGCGAACGTGCCGATGAAGCCGGTTCCGAACCCGGATTGGGGATGGCGCGCAGCGGCGCGCTGGTACGAAGAAAAAACCCCGCGCGACTACCCGGTCGATGCGGGATTGGCGCGGCACCTGATCGACGAGCTCATCGACGGCGAGTTCGACATCGCTGCTTCGGGCGGAACTCCGGAGGGCGAAGGCGAAGGGCACGCGATCGGCTTTGTGCACAAGCGCATTATGAAGGATGTCGTGCCGATCGTGCCGGTCTGCATCAACACCTATTACCCGCCGAACCAGCCGACGCCGCAGCGCTGCTATAAGCTCGGCCAGGCGATCCGCGCGGCCGTCGAAAGCTATCCCGAAGACAAGCGGGTCGGCATCATCGGGTCGGGCGGGCTGTCGCATTTTGTCGTGGACGAGGCGCTCGACCGGAGCTTTATCGACATGCTCAAGCGGAACGATGCCGCCGCTATCCAGGCGCTGCCACGCGACAAGCTCAACTCCGGCAGCTCCGAGATCCGCAACTGGATCTGCCTCGCCGGCGCGGTTGAGCATCTCTCGCTCGAATGGTCGCTCTACGAGCCCGGCTATCGCACGCCGGCCGGCACCGGCACCGGGCTCGGCTTTGCCTTCTGGTCGTAAGAGACCCATTGGTTGTGAATGACGGTCTGCTCGTGAAAGGGATGGCGCCATGAATCGCAAGGACAGCGAAGACCTGGTCCGCGTCGGACCGGGAACCGTCATGGGCAAAATGATGCGACAGTACTGGATTCCGGCGGCGATGTCGTCGGAATTGGAACGCGATGCCGCGCCGATGCGCCTGATGCTCTTGGGCGAGCAGCTGATCGCGTTCCGCGATACGTCGGGCAGGGTCGGAATTATGGACCATAAATGCCCGCATCGCTGCGCCTCGCTATTCCTCGGGCGCAACGAGGAGAACGGTATTCGCTGCGTCTATCACGGCTGGAAATATGACGCCGACGGCAACTGCGTCGAGACGCCGAACATTGCTGGCGATTCCGATTTCAAGCGGCACATCAAAGCGAAGGCCTACAAGACCACCGAGCGCAATGGCCTCGTCTGGGTCTATATGGGCGAGCGTCAGGAAGCGCCGCCGCCCCTGCCGGCGATCGAAGCGACGTTATTGCCGGAGAGCGAGGTGCAGATCATCTTCGCGCAGCGCGAATGCAATTGGCTGCAGGCGCTGGAAGGCGACATCGACACCTCGCATTTTGGCTTTCTGCATGGCGGCTCGATCGATGCCGACATGCTGCCCGAGGACGCGATCTTTCGTTACACCGTGACGAACCGCGCGCCGGATTATCACGTGACCGATACCGAATACGGCACGATGTACGGCGCCTACCGCCCGGCCACCGATGGTCAGATGTATTGGCGCTTCGCCAATTTTATGCTGCCGTTCTGGACGCAGACGCCGCAGGGCAAATTCGCGACGCATCTGCACAACCGCGCCTGGGTCCCGATGGACGATCATCATACGATGTTCGTCAGCCTGCGCTGGCGTCACGAGCCGGCTTTCGTGACGAATGACAAGAACGGCAAATTGATGCCGGGTTTCGACCGCGTGTTCGAT